>NZ_PTRD01000009.1:0-138975 GCF_002965005.1 Escherichia sp. MOD1-EC7011 | reverse complement strand
CGTAGCGCCGATGGTAGTGTGGGGTCTCCCCATGCGAGAGTAGGGAACTGCCAGGCATCAAATAAAACAAAAGGCTCAGTCGGAAGACTGGGCCTTTTGTTTTATCTGTTGTTTGTCGGTGAACGCTCTCCTGAGCAGGACAAATCCGCCGGGAGCGGATTTGAACGTTGCGAAGCAACGGCCCGGAGGGTGGCGGGCAGGACGCCCGCCATAAACTGCCAGGCATCAGATAAAGCGAAAGGCCATCCGTAAGGATGGCCTTTTTGCGCTGGTGCAAAAAATGCCGGATGCGACGCTGGCGCGTCTTATCCAGCCTTGTATTATCCCTTCTGCTTTTGCATCCACTTCACCACAAAATCAGCCAGCCCCTCAACATCATTAATATCCAGTAACGCAACATCAACATTAAGCGGTACATCGCTGGCCACAGCAATGACATGCCTGTCTATCACCAACTCTTCCGGTCGATGTCCGGCTCCATCACGAAACAGCACAATCTTCGCGATCTCTTCATGCTTAAACCCTTCGACCAGAATCAAATCCAGCTTTGAGGTATCCATTCGACTTGCGAGGAAATGCAGATCCAGTTCTTCTTCGTCTGGCGTTTCCGTCATCAAAGCCCATCGTTGCTGGCTGGCAACGATGGTTTGCGCCGCGCCAGCCTTGCGCAGCTCATAGCTATCTTTGCCTGGCTTATCAACATCCATATCATGATGCGTATGCTTAATCAGCCCTGGACGGATCCCTCTGGCGCATAATGCCGGGATCAGTTTTTTCAGCAGCGTAGTTTTTCCGGTGCCACTCCACGCGGCAAAGGCGAGTAACGGTATCATTGTCTTTCCTGCCATCGGGCAAGTTCCTCTGGCGTATTCACGTTTATAAATGCCTCTTTGCGATCGCTGAAATCAACCGCGTGACCGCCAGCAAGATTCATAAAAGCCATCACCCGGCGCTCTCCGGACTGCAGGTATTCCTGCAATAATGGCTCAATAGTGCGATTTACCAGGGCTATAGTCGGGTGATCGCGTTCGCCATCATGAACCCACACGACAGGCGCATCTTTGCGCTGATGATTAAGCCGGGAGACTAAATCCTGGGGAATATAGGGTGTATCGCACGGACAAAACAGAAACCACTCACCTGCTTCCTGCTGTATTACTGAAAGCATTCCCGCCAGTGGCCCAGGATGGTTCGCCAGAGAATCCGCTATCACTTTCAGGCCGCTTGCCTGATAGATTTCCTGATGGCGATTGGCATTAACCACGACGTGAGGCAGCTGCGTCATAAGCGCGTCAGCGACATGTTGCCACAGCGGTTTGCCGTTTAATTCAAGCAATCCTTTATCTACGCCGCCCATTCGTCTGGCTTTACCGCCCGCCAGCACAACGCCTGTTATCATCGTCATCAGATTCACCGATATCGCCTCTTTTATTGTGGGATTGACCCTGCTAACGTGTCTGTCTCAAGAGTAAGGAGCATCACTATGAAATGTAAACGTCTGAATGAAGTTATTGAACTCCTCCAGCCAGCCTGGCAAAAAGAGCCAGACCTTAACTTGTTGCAATTTTTGCAGAAACTGGCGAAAGAGTCAGGTTTTGACGGCGAACTGGCGGATTTGACGGATGACATTCTGATCTATCACCTGAAAATGCGTGATTCCGCGAAAGATGCGGTGATCCCAGGTTTGCAGAAAGATTATGAAGAAGACTTCAAAACGGCGCTGTTACGCGCACGCGGCGTAATTAAAGAGTAAAAGCTTGTAAGCGGCGCGACCAAAATCATCGTGAAATGATATCCTTCATCATTCGTAATGTTTTCCGGATGATGGGATGAACAACAACGCTTTTACTTTCCAGACACTACACCCGGATACCATCATGGACGCTCTGTTTGAGCAAGGGATCCGGGTGGATTCCGGGCTTACCCCGCTTAACAGCTATGAAAACCGTGTCTATCAATTTCAGGACGAAGATCGCCGACGCTTTGTCGTTAAATTTTATCGTCCTGAACGCTGGACAGCCGATCAAATTCTTGAAGAACATCAATTTGCGTTGCAGCTGGTAAACGATGAAGTGCCGGTCGCAGCACCTGTGGCCTTTAACGGTCAGACTTTATTGAATCATCAGGGATTTTATTTCGCCGTTTTCCCAAGCGTCGGTGGTCGCCAGTTCGAAGCTGATAATATCGATCAGATGGAAGCGGTTGGCCGTTATCTGGGACGTATGCACCAGACGGGGCGCAAACAGCTTTTTATCCATCGCCCGACTATCGGCCTGAATGAGTATCTTATTGAGCCACGCAAGCTGTTTGAGGACGCTACACTGATCCCTTCCGGGTTGAAAGCGGCATTTCTGAAAGCGACGGACGAGCTGATCGCCGCTGTTACAGCACACTGGCGGGAAGATTTCACCGTTCTGCGGCTACATGGTGACTGCCATGCCGGGAACATTCTCTGGCGCGATGGTCCGATGTTTGTCGATCTGGATGATGCACGTAATGGTCCGGCTATTCAGGATTTGTGGATGTTGTTGAATGGTGATAAAGCCGAGCAGCGGATGCAACTGGAAACTATTATTGAAGCTTATGAAGAGTTTAGCGAGTTCGATACCGCTGAAATCGGACTGATTGAACCTTTACGCGCCATGCGTTTGGTTTATTATCTTGCCTGGCTAATGCGGCGTTGGGCTGATCCCGCGTTCCCGAAAAATTTCCCGTGGTTAACCGGGGAAGATTACTGGCTGCGACAGACGGCGACTTTTATAGAACAGGCAAAAGTTCTACAAGAACCCCCTTTGCAATTAACACCTATGTATTAATCGGAGAGAGTAGATCATGAAAAAGATTTGGCTGGCGCTGGCTGGTTTAGTTTTAGCGTTTAGCGCATCGGCGGCGCAGTATGAAGATGGTAAGCAGTACACCACCCTGGAAAAACCGGTTGCTGGCGCGCCGCAAGTGCTGGAGTTTTTCTCTTTCTTCTGTCCGCACTGCTATCAGTTTGAAGAAGTTCTGCATATTTCTGATAACGTGAAGAAAAAACTGCCGGAAGGCGTGAAGATGACTAAATACCACGTTAACTTCATGGGCGGGGATCTGGGCAAAGAACTGACTCAGGCATGGGCAGTGGCGATGGCGCTGGGCGTGGAAGACAAAGTCACTGTTCCGCTGTTTGAAGGCGTACAGAAAACCCAGACCATTCGTTCTGCATCTGATATTCGCGATGTATTTATCAACGCAGGTATTAAAAGTGAAGAGTACGACGCAGCGTGGAACAGCTTCGTGGTGAAATCTCTGGTCGCTCAGCAGGAAAAAGCCGCAGCCGACATGCAATTGCGTGGCGTTCCGGCGATGTTTGTTAACGGTAAATATCAGCTGAATCCGCAGGGTATGGATACCAGCAATATGGATGTTTTTGTTCAGCAGTATGCTGATACTGTGAAATATCTGTCTGAGAAAAAATAATTCATTGTAAATTACATAAGGCCCGTGAATATTCACGGGCTTTTTTTATTATTTAATAAATATAAATACATTCTGATAATACGTTCTGTTACTGGACATTATTTCAGCATAAGTGGATATTCAAAGTTTTGCTGTTTTATCAGGGAATATTTATATGATACGTAAGTCAGCTACAGGTGTCATTGTTGCGTTAGCCGTTATCTGGGGTGGTGGCACATGGTACACAGGTACGCAAATTCAGCCAGGTGTCGAAAAGTTTATTAAAGATTTTAACGATGCTAAAAAGAAAGGTGAACATGCCTACGCGATGACATTAAGTTATAAAAATTTTGAAAAAGGTTTTTTTAATTCCCATTTTCAGATGCAAATTATATTTGATAACGGTGCACCCGATCTCAATATCAAACCAGGCCAGAAAGTTGCATTTGATGTAGATATTGAGCACGGTCCGTTACCCATCACAATGTTAATGCGTGGTAATGTCATCCCCGCACTGGCAGCGGCAAAAGTGAACTTAGTGAATAATGAACTGACACAACCGCTATTTATCGCCTCGAAAAATAAATCGCCCGTTGAAGCGAAATTGCGATTCGCGTTTGGTGGCTCATTTTCCACGACATTAGATGTTGCCCCTGCAGAGTATGGAGAGTTTTCCTTTGGTGAAGGCCAGTTTACTTTTAATGGTGATGATAGTTCATTGTCTAATCTGGATATTGAAGGCAAGGTCGAAGATATTGTCCTGAAATTATCGCCAATAAGTAAAGTAACGGCGAAGAGTTTTACTATTAATTCTCTGACGCGATTAGAAGAAAAGAAATTTCCGGTGGGTGAAAGCGAGTCGAAATTTAATCAGATTAACATTATCAATCGCGGAGAAGACGTTGCCCAAATCGATGCTTTCGTTGCAAAAACCAGGCTGGATCGCGTAAAAGACAAAGATTATATCAATGTCAATCTGACCTACGAACTTGATAAGTTAACAAAAGGGAATCAGCAACTCGGTAGTGGTGAGTGGTCATTGATTGCTGAATCTATTGATCCCTCAGCGGTGCGCCAATTTATCATCCTGTATAACATTGCGATGCAAAAGCAGCTTACTGCACACCCTGAGCTAGCAAACGATAAAGCAGCTCTGCAAGAAGTGAATGCTGCATTGTTCAAAGAGTATTTACCGTTATTACAAAAAAGTGAGCCAGTTATTAAAGTGCCGGTTAGCTGGAGAAATACTCTCGGAGAACTAAACGCCAATCTGGATCTGAGTATTGATGATCCAGCTAAATCTTCATCATCCACAAACAAAAATATTAAATCGTTCAATTTAAACGTGGCTTTACCGATTAATGTTGTTACAGAAACCGCAAAACAGCTTAATTTATCTGAAGGATTGGATGCTGAAAAAGCTCAGAAGCGGGCAGATAAACAAATCAGCGGGATGATGACATTAGGTCAGATGTTTCAGTTAATCACGATTGACAACAATACCGCCTCGCTGCAGTTGCGTTATACACCGGGTAAAGTTGTTTTTAACGGACAGGAGATGAGCGAAGAAGAATTTATGTCTCGTGCCGGACGTTTTGCACATTAATATAATATCTCGCCTCTGCTAATTCAGAGGCGAGAAAAACTACTTATCCTGGCGTTGCGATGACATCAATGACGTCAGAAGCCTGTCTTTTTCATGCCACAGTGAGTTCAGCCATTGCTGAAAATGGCGTTTAAAGCTTTTGTCACTGATATAGTCGCCATGCAATTCTTCAGCAATAGGCTGTAAATCCACATGCACGACAATCCTGGTCAGTTTACCACTTAACATATCGAAGAATGGTTGACGGTGATTATCCGGATAACACAGCGTAACGTTGAGCAATTTATCGAATTGTTTACCTAATACATTCAGCGCCATCGCAATACCGGCAGCTTTTGGTGGCAGAAGATTTTGAAATGTTGAGTGGGTTTGCTGGTGTTTCTCTTCAGTGAAGCGGGAACCCTCAACAAAATTTACAATAGTGGTAGGATGCAGGCGAAATTTTTCGCAGGAACGACGAGTAGTTTCTATATCTTTACCGCGTCGCTCCGGATGACGTAACAAATAAGCGCGGGAATAACGCTTCATAAACGGCATATCCAGCGCCCAACATGCCAGGCCAAGAAAAGGCACCCAGGCCAGTTGCTGTTTGAGGAAATATTTATTCATCGGAATGTGCTTACGAAACAACACGCACAGTACGACAATATCTGCCCAGCTACGGTGATTACAAATAAGCAGATACCAGTTCTTTTTACTTAACCCTTCCAGCCCGTGAACTTCCCATCGCAAATGTGGATTAAGGTGCAGTAATAGCGCCAGTCCTTCGCACCAGCAATACATCATAAAATCACAAAAACGTGAAACTTTTCGCCATATCATTGGCACAGGTAACAATAGTTTTACGATCCCGGCAATGATGATCGGGACGGAACAAAAAATGGTAACCAAAATGGTCAATACGATACTCAGCAAAAGGGTTATCGTAGCGAGTATTCTCGTCATAATTAATTTATTCAAAAAGTTAGCCATAGACAGTGCGCGAAAGAAGCGCAAGGCGCAGATTTTAGCAGAAAACGCCCCAAATAACGGATGATCCTGAAGTAGAAAAATAATTTATATCTATCCACATTAGAAGAAATCCTATTATTTCAATTGTTAGGGCTGGATGTATTTTTAAGCTCATGAAAAACAAAGATAAACATCATGCTGTAAAAAGCATGATAATAAATTAAAAGCGATGTAAATAATTTATGCACAAAGTTATCCACATGACGATTTGCGAGCGATCCAGAAGATCTACAAAAGATTTTCACGAAAAGCGGTGAAAAACTCATGTTTTCATCCTGTCTGTGGCATCCTTTACCCATAATCTGATAAACAGGCACGGACATTATGGTTCAGATCCCCCAAAATCCACTTATCCTTGTAGATGGTTCATCTTATCTTTATCGCGCATATCACGCGTTTCCGCCGCTGACCAACAGCGCAGGCGAGCCGACCGGTGCGATGTACGGTGTCCTCAACATGCTGCGTAGTCTAATTATGCAATATAAACCGACACATGCAGCGGTGGTCTTTGACGCCAAGGGAAAAACCTTTCGTGATGAACTGTTTGAACATTACAAATCACATCGCCCGCCAATGCCGGACGATTTGCGAGCACAAATAGAACCTCTGCACGCGATGGTTAAAGCGATGGGACTGCCGCTGTTGGCGGTTTCTGGCGTAGAAGCGGACGACGTTATCGGCACTCTGGCGCGCGAAGCCGAAAAAGCCGGGCGTCCGGTGCTGATCAGCACTGGCGACAAAGATATGGCGCAGTTGGTGACGCCAAATATTACGCTTATCAATACCATGACAAACACCATCCTCGGCCCGGAAGAGGTGGTGAATAAGTACGGCGTACCGCCAGAACTGATCATTGACTTCCTGGCTCTGATGGGCGACTCCTCCGATAACATCCCAGGCGTACCGGGCGTGGGTGAAAAAACTGCGCAGGCACTGCTGCAGGGGCTTGGCGGGCTGGATACGCTGTATGCCGAGCCGGAAAAAATTGCTGGCCTAAGCTTCCGTGGCGCGAAAACAATGGCGGCGAAGCTAGAGCAAAACAAAGAAGTGGCTTATCTCTCTTACCAGCTGGCGACGATTAAAACCGATGTTGAGCTGGAACTGACCTGTGAACAACTGGAAGTGCAGCAACCGGCGGCTGAAGAGTTGTTGGGGCTGTTCAAAAAGTATGAGTTCAAACGCTGGACTGCTGATGTAGAGGCGGGAAAATGGTTACAGGCCAAAGGGTCTAAACCTGCCGCGAAGCCGCAGGAAACGCTTGTTGTCGACGAAACGCCAGAAGTGGTGGCAACGGTGATTTCTTACGATAACTACGTCACTATCCTTGATGAAGATACGCTGAAAGAATGGATTACGAAGCTGGAAAAAGCGCCGGTATTTGCATTTGATACCGAAACTGACAGCCTCGATAACATCTCTGCCAACCTGGTGGGGCTTTCCTTTGCTATCGAGCCAGGCATAGCGGCATATATTCCGGTTGCTCATGATTATCTCGATGCGCCCGATCAAATCTCTCGCGAGCGTGCACTCGAGTTGCTAAAACCGCTACTGGAAGATGAAAAGGCGCTGAAGGTCGGGCAAAACCTGAAATACGATCGCGGTATTCTGGCGAACTACGGCATTGAACTGCGTGGGATTGCGTTTGATACCATGCTGGAGTCCTACATTCTCAATAGCGTTGCCGGGCGTCACGATATGGACAGCCTCGCGGAACGTTGGTTGAAGCACAAAACTATCACTTTTGAAGAGATTGCCGGTAAAGGCAAAAATCAACTGACCTTTAACCAGATAGCCCTGGAAGAGGCCGGTCGCTACGCCGCCGAAGATGCAGACGTCACCTTACAATTGCATCTGAAAATGTGGCCGGATCTGCAGAAACACAAAGGGCCGTTGAACGTCTTCGAAAACATCGAAATGCCGCTGGTGCCGGTGCTTTCACGCATCGAACGCAACGGTGTGAAGATCGACCCGAAAGTGCTGCACAATCATTCTGAAGAGCTCACTCTGCGTCTGGCGGAGCTGGAAAAGAAAGCGCATGAAATTGCAGGTGAGGAATTTAACCTTTCGTCCACCAAGCAATTGCAAACTATTCTTTTTGAAAAACAAGGTATTAAGCCGCTGAAAAAAACGCCGGGTGGTGCGCCGTCAACGTCGGAAGAGGTACTGGAAGAACTGGCGCTGGACTATCCGTTGCCAAAAGTGATTCTGGAGTATCGTGGTCTGGCGAAGCTGAAATCAACTTATACCGACAAGCTGCCGTTGATGATCAACCCGAAAACCGGGCGTGTGCATACCTCTTATCACCAGGCAGTAACCGCAACGGGACGTTTATCGTCAACCGATCCTAACCTGCAAAACATTCCGGTGCGTAACGAAGAAGGTCGTCGTATCCGCCAGGCGTTTATTGCGCCAGAGGATTATGTGATTGTCTCAGCGGACTACTCGCAGATTGAATTGCGCATTATGGCGCATCTCTCGCGAGACAAAGGCTTGCTGACTGCATTTGCAGAAGGAAAAGATATCCACCGGGCAACGGCGGCAGAAGTGTTTGGTTTGCCACTGGAAACCGTCACCAGCGAGCAACGCCGTAGCGCGAAAGCAATCAACTTTGGTCTGATTTATGGCATGAGTGCTTTCGGTCTGGCGCGGCAATTGAACATTCCACGTAAAGAAGCGCAGAAGTACATGGATCTTTACTTCGAACGCTACCCTGGCGTGCTGGAGTATATGGAACGCACCCGTGCTCAGGCGAAAGAGCAGGGCTACGTTGAAACGCTGGACGGACGCCGTCTCTATTTGCCGGATATCAAGTCCAGCAACGGTGCGCGTCGTGCTGCGGCTGAACGTGCAGCAATTAACGCGCCGATGCAGGGAACTGCAGCCGACATCATCAAACGGGCGATGATTGCCGTCGATGCATGGTTACAGGCCGAGCAACCGCGTGTTCGTATGATCATGCAGGTACACGATGAACTGGTATTTGAAGTTCATAAAGATGATCTCGATGTGGTATCAAAGAAAATCCATCAATTGATGGAAAACTGTACCCGTCTGGATGTGCCGTTGCTGGTGGAAGTCGGAAGCGGTGAAAACTGGGATCAGGCGCACTAAGATTCGCCTGAATAAGCCCTTTTTTCGTAAGTAAGCAACATAAGCTGTCACGTTTTGTGATGGCTATTAGAAATTCCTATGCAACAACTGAAAAAAAATTACAAAAAATGCTTTCTGAACTGAACAAAAAAGAGTAAAGTTATTCGCGTAGGGTACAGAGGTAAGATGTTCTATCTTTCAGACCTTTTACTTCACGTAATCGGATTTGGCTGAATTTTTTAGCCGCCCCAGTCAGTAATGACTGGGGCGTTTTTTATTGGGCGAGAGAAAAGATCTGAATTGCCTGGCGCATAACGCTTATCAGGCTTACGGCGTGAGTCGCAATATTTTGAAGTCCCTGGCCAGACAAAGCATTTAAGCTACATCCGGCACCGGGGAAAGAAAAATTATTCGCCGTCCTGATTCTCTTCGATGGGCTGCATTTCGCTAAACCAGGTATCCAGCTTCTGACGCAGCTTATCCACACCTTGTTTCTTCAGCGAAGAGAAGGTCTCTACCTGCACATCACCATTAAATGCCAGCACCGCTTCACGCACCATATTCAATTGCGCTTTACGTGCACCGCTCGCCAGTTTGTCCGCTTTGGTCAGTAGCACCAACACGGCGATATTGCTGTCCACCGCCCACTCAATCATCTGCTGATCGAGATCTTTCAGCGGATGGCGAATATCCATCAGCACCACCAGACCTTGCAGGCTCTGACGTTTTTCGAGGTATTCGCCGAGCGCGCGCTGCCATTTGCGCTTCATCTCTTCCGGGACTTCCGCATAACCGTAGCCAGGCAAGTCAACCAGACGCTTGCCATCAGCCACTTCAAACAGGTTGATAAGCTGGGTGCGCCCTGGTGTTTTCGAGGTACGAGCCAGGCTTTTCTGGTTAGTCAGCGTGTTCAGCGCGCTGGATTTACCTGCGTTGGAACGGCCTGCAAAAGCCACTTCGATTCCGGTATCGGAAGGTAAGTGGCGAATATCAGGCGCACTCATCACAAAATGCGTCTGTTGATAATTCAAATTAGTCAAAGCGGTCGTCTCCGTCAGTCAAAGCTTTTCAGCGATTATACCTGAACCACAATAAAAGACGGATTTTTCGGGGGGCATGGTGTAAGTAAAGGCCACATGCTTTGTGAGACATTGCCGATCATCTTTATGCGAAATCGAAGAGAAAAATCTGCGATGCATGTCAAATAGGTCAAAGAAATCATGTGATTAGTTTTATACAATAATCTGAAAATGAGAAAATACTGATGATAGTTTATTGTTTGTTTAGCGCAGAAGCGTAAAGTAGCACCCATAGAGCGAGGACGCTAACAGGAAGATGACTCAGGATGAGGGTCAGGAGCGCCAGGAGGCGAAGACAGAGGATTGTCAGGAAGACAAACGTCCGGAGACGTAATTAAACGGAAATGGAATCAACACGGAATGTTCTGGCTAATGGAAAAACAGGGTGTGTTGGCGGCCTGCAAGGATTGTAAGACCCGTTAAGGGTTATGAGTCAGGAAAAAAGGCGACAGAGTAATCTGTCGCCTTTTTTCTTTGCTTGCTTTCTGTTAGATTCCGCCGCAAATCTATACTGAATAAAACGGCAAAAAGACGAATCATTATGAAATCATCATCTTCAAACTCACGCAGCAAAGGTCACGCAAAAGCGCGTCGAAAAACACGCGAGGAGCTGGATCAGGAGGCTCGTGACCGCAAGCGCCAGAAAAAACGTCGTGGTCATGCGCCGGGCAGCCGCGCAGCGGGCGGTAAAACGACATCAGGCAACAAAGGCCAGAACGCACCGAAAGATCCACGCATTGGTAGTAAAACCCCTATTCCATTGGGCGTGACTGAAAAAGTCACCAAACAGCACAAACCGAAGAGTGAGAAACCTATGCTTTCACCGCAGGCGGAGTTGGAGTTACTGGAAACGGATGAGCGTCTGGATGCGCTGCTGGAACGTCTGGAAGCAGGCGAAACCCTGAGCGCCGAAGAGCAATCCTGGGTTGATGCCAAACTGGATCGTATTGATGAGTTGATGCAGAAACTCGGCCTCTCTTATGACGACGATGAAGAAGAGGAAGAAGACGAGAAGCAAGAAGACATGATGCGTCTGCTGCGGGGCAACTAACGGATTGCCACCGTGGGCCTTCCCGTTCTGCTGATAACCCTTCCGGTTATATGTTATCTGGTGTGGTTATTCGTTAAACTACGGCGGTTGTCGCGGCGACAAAAGTGGCTGCGCAACCGGCTGATGACCCGAAACGGGCATCCGCCGGTACGCCGTAGCCGCCAGAGACGCCATCGGAAGGAGTGAGTATGTCTGTACAGCAAATCGACTGGGATCTGGCCCTGATCCAGAAATATAACTATTCCGGGCCACGATACACCTCGTACCCGACCGCGCTGGAGTTTTCAGAAGACTTCGGCGAACAGGCGTTTTTACAAGCCGTGGCGCGCTACCCTGAGCGTCCATTATCTCTCTACGTTCATATTCCGTTCTGCCACAAGCTTTGCTACTTCTGTGGTTGCAATAAGATTGTCACACGCCAGCAGCACAAGGCCGATCAGTATCTGGACGCGCTGGAGCAAGAAATCGTTCATCGTGCACCGCTGTTTGCCGGGCGTCACGTTAGTCAGTTGCACTGGGGTGGCGGTACGCCGACGTACCTGAATAAAGCGCAAATCAGCCGCCTGATGAAGCTGCTGCGGGAAAACTTCCAGTTTAATGCCGACGCGGAAATCTCGATCGAAGTCGATCCGCGTGAAATCGAACTGGATGTACTCGATCATTTACGTTCCGAAGGATTTAATCGCCTGAGCATGGGCGTGCAGGACTTCAACAAAGAAGTACAGCGTCTGGTCAATCGCGAGCAGGATGAAGAATTCATCTTTGCGCTGCTTAACCATGCGCGTGAGATTGGCTTTACCTCCACCAACATTGACCTGATTTACGGCCTGCCGAAACAGACGCTGGAGAGTTTCGCCTTTACCCTGAAACGCGTGGCGGAGCTGAACCCCGATCGTCTGAGCGTCTTTAACTACGCGCATCTGCCGACCATTTTTGCTGCTCAGCGTAAAATCAAAGATGCTGACCTGCCGAGTCCGCAGCAGAAACTCGATATCTTGCAGGAAACCATCGCCTTCCTGACGCAATCGGGTTATCAGTTTATTGGTATGGATCACTTTGCCCGCCCGGATGACGAGCTGGCTGTGGCTCAGCGTGAAGGCGTGCTACATCGTAATTTCCAGGGCTACACCACTCAGGGGGATACCGACCTGCTGGGGATGGGCGTTTCAGCCATCAGCATGATTGGCGACTGCTACGCGCAAAACCAGAAAGAGTTGAAGCAGTACTATCAGCAGGTGGATGAACAAGGCAATGCGCTGTGGCGCGGTATTGCGCTAACGCGCGATGACTGTATTCGCCGCGATGTGATTAAGTCACTTATCTGCAATTTCCGTCTGGATTACGCCCCCATTGAGCAACAGTGGGATTTGCACTTCGCTGATTACTTTGCGGAAGATCTCAAGCTTCTCGCCCCGTTAGCAAAAGATGGGCTGGTGGATGTGGATGAGAAGGGGATTCAGGTGACGGCAAAAGGCCGCTTGCTGATCCGCAACATATGCATGTGCTTTGATACTTATCTGCGCCAGAAAGCGCGGATGCAGCAGTTCTCACGGGTGATTTAAATTGTGAATGGCGCTTCGTTTATAAGGATGATAAACGAAGCGCCATGAGATTGATGACAAACCTCACAAAAGAATGCGAACTGTCCCCTCGCCCCATTGGGGAGAGGGTTAGGGTGAGGGGAACATGCCGGCATCGATGCGAACAATGACCCTCACTCTGGCCCTCTTGCCTTCCAGGGAGACAATCAGGCTCGCATTGGCTACTCAGCAGTCTATAACGAGCTTCAGCTAAACAGCCCAATCATCGCGACACACAGGATGGCCGCAACGGCAGTTTGCGGTGTGTGGCTATCAACTGCGCCACTCGATACCAGATTAATTATTGATTCCAGCATAATGACTTCCCCCGTATTCCGGGCAAGATCATACTGAACTTATCAGAACAGTAAAGCGCAAAATAACAGCAATTTGCGCTCAATAATCAATCTTTACACACCAGCCGTGAATCACTCCATCCCCAACTCTTTTAACTTACGTGTCAGGGTGTTACGTCCCCAACCAAGCAGTCGCGCTGCTTCTTGTTTATGCCCCTGCGTATGTCGCAAAGCAGTAGTTAGTAACGTCCGCTCCAGCTCTGGCTGCGCTTCAGAAAGCAGGTTTTGATGACCGGAACGCAGCGCCCGATCTGCCCATTGCGCTAACAACGTTGCCCAACTGTCCGGTTGCATAGTGGAAGGACTTTCCGGAACCGTAGATTCAAACAGTTCGCCGGGCAAATCCTGAATCAACACTTCCTGTCCGGCGGCCATCACCGTTAACCAGCGGCAGGTGTTTTCCAGTTGGCGCACGTTCCCCGGCCACGCCAGACGCGTCAAGGCGGCTTCGGTTTCCGGATGCAACAACTTCGCTTCTACGCCCAGTTCGCGCGCGGCAACCTGTAAAAAATGGCGTGCCAGGCGGGGAATATCTTCCCGACGCTCACGCAGTGGCGGCAGATGAACGCGGATAACGTTCAGGCGGTGGAAAAGATCCTCACGGAACTTGCCTTCCTGCACGCGCAGTTCCAGGTTCTGGTGAGTCGCGGCAATAATACGCACATCCACTTTCACCGGCGCATAGCCGCCAACGCGATAAAACTGACCGTCTGCCAGCACGCGCAGCAAACGCGTCTGCACATCCAGCGGCATATCGCCAATTTCGTCGAGAAATAACGTGCCGCCATCGGCCTGTTCAAAACGCCCCTGGCGAATAGTATTCGCGCCAGTAAACGCGCCTTTCTCGTGACCGAACAGTTCTGATTCGATCAAATCTTTTGGGATAGCCGCCATATTCAGCGCGATAAACGGCGCTTTGGCACGCGGACTGTGGCGATGCAGGGCATGAGCGACCAGCTCTTTACCGGTGCCGGACTCGCCGTTAATCAGCACACTAATGGAAGAACGCGAAAGCCGACCGATAATACGGAACACGTCCTGCATGGCTGGCGCTTCGCCGATGATATCGGTCGTCGGGCCGTTAAGCTGAATATTACGCGGCTGCTGCTGTTCCTGGTAATGGCTGATGGCGCGCTCAACCAGCGCCACGGCTTCGTCGATATCAAACGGTTTGGGCAGATAATCAAACGCCCCTTGTTGATAGGCGCTGACAGCGGCATCCAGATCCGAGTGCGCGGTCATAATGATGACCGGAAGCATCGGATGGCGTTGTTTAATTTGCTTGAGCAACGCCAGTCCGTCCATTCCGGGCATACGGATATCTGAAAGCAGTACATCCGGCGTTTTACTCGCCAGTGCATCCAGCACTTCGGTGCCGCTCTCAAATGTCGTGCAGGTTAGACCCGCTCCAGCGAGCGCACGTTCAAGCACCCAACGGATGGAACTATCGTCATCGACTACCCAGACTATCCCTCGTTGCATAAACGTCACCTTTATTTCCTGATAGGCAGGTAAACCGAGAACTCGGTATGACCTGGCCAACTGGTAAATTCAATTTTGCCTGAATGCTGATCAATCAAATTACGGGCAATGGATAAACCAAGCCCGGTGCCGCCTTCGCGACCGCTGACCATCGGGTAAAACAGCGTATCCTGTAAGTGAGGCGGGATACCCGGCCCGTTATCTTCCACATCGATCCGCGCTGCCAGCCGATAACGCTCACCGTGCAAGGTCAGTTGGAAAGCCGTGCGGGTACGCAGAATAATTTCGCCGCCTTCCGGCCCCAGCGCCTGTAGCGCATTACGCACAATATTCAGTAATACCTGTTCAATTTGATCCGGATCGTGCGCCAGTTCCGGCAGGCTGGGGTCGTAATCACGAATCAACCGCACGTTATCAGGCAGTTCCATCGACACCAGCGTCACCACGCGTTCAGCCACTTTGTGAATACTTTCGGTAACGCGCGTACCGGGCAGCTGCGGCCCCAACAGACGGTCGACCAGATTTCGCAGCCGGTCCGCCTGTTCGATAATCACTTTGGTATATTCCAGCAGTGACGGGTCAGGTAATGCTTTGCTGAGCAGCTGCGCCGCGCCACGTAAACCGCCAAGCGGATTTTTAATCTCATGTGCCAGGCCGCGTACCAAATCGCGGGCAGCTACCTGCTGGGCGTGCTGTAGCTGTTCCTGACTTAAGCGGCGCTGGTTATCCATTGGTGCCATCTCCAGCAGGATCATGCCGTCCGGCATACGCTGGGCCGTCACAGAAAGGATATGCGAACGCCCGTCGATGACCAGCGTCACTTCGTTATCGGTAAAACCTTGCCCCGCCTCCAGACTTTCTTGCATCAGCTCGATATTTAATGAGAAGTAGCTCAACAGTTCCGGTAACGGCGTACCAAACAATTTGCGGGAGCTTTGGGCGAGCAGTTGTTGCGCGGCGGGGTTGGCGTAATGGATCGCCAGGTTGTCATCGATTAACAAAATACTGTTAATCAGCGAGTTGAGGATCTGCCCAGCATCGGGCTGCGTGCCTGTTGCCATAAAGCAGTCTCCTGAACAGTTGCACCATTTTAGTGCATTATAGCTTTTTACGGATAAAAAGCGCGAAGCATCAGAGAATTGACGGAGAAAAAAGCCCATGCAGAGATGGGCTGAAATTTCCACGGCAACTAAAAACCAGTCCCATCAGGCTATTTTATTTGCCATTTTGAACCTGGGCAGTGCTCGAACTCCTCACGTACCGATGTACGCTCGGGGTTCTGCGCGCTGTCCGTGTTCAAACTGGCTGCAACAATTACGCCAGATGGGCCTGGTTTGAACCCCCGGCGTTGTTCGCGCCGGGTAGTACAACTTCAACTATTAGACGCTGTAGTACAGCTCAAACTCTACCGGATGCGGAGTCATACGCACGCGGTCATCTTCTTCGCGACGTAGAGCGATGTACGCATCGATCGCTTCATCCGTGAACACGCCACCGGCTTTCAGGAACTCGCGATCCAGATCCAGTTCGTTCAGTGCTTCTTCCAGAGAGCCTGCAACCTGTGGGATCTCTTTCGCTTCTTCTGGCGGCAGGTCATACAGGTTTTTGTCCATCGCTTCGCCTGGGTGGATCTTGTTCTTGATACCATCAAGACCCGCCATCAGCAGAGCAGCAAAGCACAGGTACGGGTTAGCCGCCGGATCCGGGAAACGTACTTCGATACGACGTGCTTTCGGAGACGCAACCACCGGAATACGGATAGACGCAGAACGGTTACGCGCAGAGTAAGCCAGCATAACCGGCGCTTCGTAGCCCGGAACCAGACGCTTGTAAGAGTTGGTGGTCGGGTTTGCCAGGGCGTTAATCGCTTTAGCGTGTTTGATTACGCCGCCAATGTAGTACAGCGCCTGCTCAGACAGACCTGCGTATTTATCGCCCGCGAACAGGTTAACGCCGTTTTTAGACAGCGACATGTGGCAGTGCATACCGGAGCCGTTATCACCGAACATCGGTTTTGGCATAAAGGTCGCAGTTTTACCGAAGCGGTGCGCTACGTTGTGCACAACATATTTGTAGATCTGAATTTCGTCAGCTTTTTTGGTCATGGTATTGAAGCGGGTAGCCACTTCGTTCTGACCAGCAGTCGCTACTTCGTGGTGATGGGCTTCAACCACCAGACCCATCTGTTCCATCACCAGACACATTTCAGAACGAATATCCTGAGCAGAGTCTACCGGTGGAACCGGGAAGTAACCGCCTTTCACTGCCGGACGGTGACCTTTGTTACCACCTTCGTATTGGGTGGAGGAGTTCCATGCGCCTTCGATATCGTCGATAGCAACGTGGGAACCGGAGATAGATGATCCGAAACGGATGTCATCGAACAGGAAGAATTCAGGTTCTGGCCCGAACAGTACGGTGTCGGCAATGCCAGTGGAACGCAGGTAATCTTCGGCGCGCTTCGCGATGGAGCGCGGGTCGCGGTCATAGCCTTGCAGGGTGCCAGGTTCAAGGATATCGCAACGGATAATCAGGGTAGAGTCGGCGAAGAACGGGTCAATCACTGCGGTGGATGCGTCTGGCATCAGCACCATGTCGGATTCGTTAATGCCTTTCCAGCCGCCAATCGAGGAGCCGTCAAACATTTTGCCTTCTTCGAAGAATTCAGCATTCACCTGATGAGCAGGGATAGTGACGTGCTGTTCTTTACCTTTGGTATCGGTGAAGCGCAAATCAACAAACTTCACTTCGTGCTCGTTCAGCATCGTCAGTACGTGTTCAGCGGACATACTTTAACTCTCCTGGATTGGTCATTGTCGTCGTGGTAACGAAATCTGCAATTATTTTGGCCGTGTCGCCGTAAAAAAGATAAAGCGAAATCTGTGCCAACTTTTAAATTGCCCCTAAAAGGCGTTATCATGCTTAACATCGTGCAAAAGGGCTGCACCATGATGTGAATGTTGCACCAATATAGTGCTTCAATGGAAACATTAAGCACCATATTGGTGCAATGACCTTTGGATAACCCTTTTTATGCTCCGTGAAAGCGATCACAAAGGGACTCTGCAATACTTGTTTGCGGAGGATGTTTGTGATCCTGTTTTGTAGTGCGATTAATCCGTGTACAATAACGCGCTATTTCTAATGCCTGAGGCAAAGTTGTGATCGAAAAATTGCGTAATATCGCCATCATCGCGCACGTAGACCATGGTAAAACCACCCTGGTAGACAAGCTGCTCCAACAATCCGGTACGTTCGACTCTCGTGCCGAAACTCAAGAGCGCGTGATGGACTCCAACGATTTGGAGAAAGAGCGTGGGATTACCATCCTCGCGAAAAACACCGCTATCAAATGGAATGATTACCGTATCAACATCGTTGATACCCCGGGGCACGCCGACTTCGGTGGTGAAGTTGAACGTGTAATGTCCATGGTAGACTCAGTGCTGCTGGTGGTTGACGCATTTGACGGCCCGATGCCGCAAACGCGCTTCGTAACCAAAAAAGCGTTTGCTTACGGCCTGAAGCCGATTGTTGTTATCAACAAAGTTGACCGCCCTGGCGCGCGTCCTGACTGGGTTGTGGATCAGGTATTCGACCTGTTCGTTAACCTCGACGCGACCGATGAGCAGCTGGACTTCCCGATCGTTTACGCTTCTGCGCTGAACGGCATCGCGGGTCTGGATCACGAAGATATGGCGGAAGACATGACCCCGCTGTATCAGGCAATTGTTGACCACGTTCCTGCACCGGACGTTGACCTTGACGGTCCGTTCCAGATGCAGATTTCTCAGCTCGATTACAACAGCTATGTTGGTGTTATCGGCATTGGCCGCATCAAGCGCGGTAAAGTGAAGCCGAACCAGCAGGTTACTATCATCGATAGCGAAGGCAAAACCCGTAACGCGAAAGTCGGTAAAGTGCTGGGCCACCTCGGTCTGGAGCGTATCGAAACCGATATGGCGGAAGCTGGCGATATCGTGGCGATCACGGGCCTTGGCGAACTGAACATTTCTGACACCGTTTGCGACACGCAAAACGTTGAAGCATTGCCGGCACTCTCCGTTGATGAGCCGACCGTTTCTATGTTCTTCTGCGTTAACACCTCACCGTTCTGCGGTAAAGAAGGTAAGTTCGTAACGTCTCGTCAGATCCTGGATCGTCTGAACAAAGAACTGGTACACAACGTTGCGCTGCGCGTAGAAGAAACCGAAGACGCCGATGCGTTCCGCGTTTCTGGTCGTGGCGAACTGCACCTGTCTGTTCTGATCGAAAACATGCGTCGTGAAGGTTTCGAACTGGCGGTATCCCGTCCGAAAGTTATCTTCCGTGAAATCGACGGTCGTAAACAAGAGCCGTATGAAAACGTGACTCTGGACGTTGAAGAACAGCATCAGGGTTCTGTAATGCAGGCGCTGGGCGAACGTAAAGGCGACCTGAAAAACATGAATCCAGACGGTAAAGGTCGCGTACGTCTCGACTACGTGATCCCAAGCCGTGGTCTGATTGGCTTCCGTTCTGAGTTCATGACCATGACTTCCGGTACTGGTCTGCTGTACTCCACCTTCAGCCACTACGACGACGTACGTCCGGGTGAAGTGGGTCAGCGTCAGAACGGCGTACTGATCTCTAACGGTCAGGGTAAAGCGGTCGCGTTCGCGCTGTTCGGTCTGCAGGATCGCGGTAAGCTGTTCCTCGGTCACGGTGCAGAAGTTTACGAAGGTCAGATTATCGGTATTCACAGCCGTTCTAACGACCTGACTGTAAACTGCCTGACCGGTAAGAAACTGACCAACATGCGTGCTTCCGGTACTGACGAAGCCGTTGTTCTGGTTCCACCAATCCGCATGACTCTGGAACAAGCTCTGGAGTTCATTGATGATGACGAACTGGTAGAAGTTACTCCGACCTCTATCCGTATTCGTAAACGTCACCTGACGGAAAACGATCGTCGCCGCGCTAACCGTGGCCCGAAAGAAGATTAATTTTTCTTTTTAGTCGTGAAAAACCTGCCAGAGATGGCAGGTTTTTTTTTACCTGTCGTGAGCGCACACCAATGCGAGTATCTCCCTTATAAGTCTGTGATTACGTCAATAGAGAGCTTTGTCACAATTATCTGCAAAGTCATACGCCGTTAATTGCTTTCTTTTTTGGCGTAAGCGTAAGATGCTTCATCTGGTTTAAACCAAAAGGATTAAACAATGGCGGAGAATCAATCCACCGTAGAAAATGCAAAAGAGAAACTGGATCGGTGGTTGAAAGATGGCATCACCACACCGGGTGGAAAACTCCCTTCAGAAAGAGAGCTGGGAGAACTGCTGGGCATTAAACGTATGACGCTGCGCCAGGCGTTGTTGAACCTCGAGGCAGAATCCAAAATCTTCCGTAAAGATCGTAAGGGGTGGTTCGTGACCCAGCCGCGATTTAATTACAGTCCGGAGCTGTCGGCGAGCTTTCAGCGGGCCGCAATTGAGCAAGGGCGAGAGCCTTCCTGGGGGTTTACCGAGAAAAACCGTACCAGCGATATTCCCGAGACGCTCGCGCCACTGATTGCAGTGACGCCATCAACTGAACTCTATCGCATCACCGGCTGGGGGGCGCTGGAAGGACATAAAGTTTTCTATCACGAAACATATATTAATCCTGAAGTTGCTCCGGGTTTTATTGAACAACTTGAAAACCACTCATTTTCTGCAGTCTGGGAAAAGTGCTACCAAAAAGAGACGGTAGTAAAAAAATTGATTTTCAAACCCGTCAGAATGCCGGGCGATATCAGCAAGTATCTTGGCGGTTCTGCGGGTATGCCTGCGATCTTAATTGAAAAGCATCGCGCCGACCAGCAAGGCAATATTGTCCAGATAGATATTGAATATTGGCGATTTGAGGCCGTAGACCTCATCATTAATCTGTAGGTGTTTTATGGTGACAATAAATAACGCAAGAAAGATTCTACAACGTGTCGACACTCTTCCTCTTTATTTACATGCTTATGCCTTTCATTTAAATATGCGGCTGGAAAGAGTGTTGCCTGCTGATTTACTTGATATCGCAAGTGAAAATAATCTACGTGGCGTCAAAATCCATGTTCTGGATGGCGAGCGTTTTTCTCTTGGTAATATGGACGATAAAGAACTCTCTGCCTTTGGGGATAAAGCCCGCCGTCTGAACCTTGATATTCATATTGAAACCAGTGCCTCAGATAAAAAATCTATTGACGAAGCCGTCGCCATCGCGTTGAAAACTGGGGCATCCTCCGTACGTTTTTATCCGCGTTATGAAGGTAATTTGCGCGACGTATTATCGATTATCGCTAACGACATTGCCTATGTACGGGAAACGTATCAGGACAGCGGCCTGACTTTTACGATCGAGCAGCATGAAGATTTAAAAAGTCATGAGCTGGTGTCGCTGGTCAAAGAAAGTGAGATGGAGTCTCTTTCCTTACTGTTTGATTTTGCGAACATGATCAATGCAAATGAGCATCCCATCGACGCTTTAAAAACGATGGCACCGCATATTACCCAGGTCCATATCAAAGATGCCTTGATCGTTAAAGAACAGGGTGGCCTGGGTCATAAAGCCTGTATTTCAGGTCAGGGGGATATGCCCTTCAAAGCGTTATTAACGCACCTTATCTGCCTGGGTGATGATGAGCCGCAGGTGACGGCATATGGCCTGGAAGAAGAGGTTGATTATTATGCGCCGGCGTTCCGCTTTGAAGACGAAGATGATAATCCGTGGATCCCTTATCGCCAGATGAGTGAAACACCCCTACCAGAAAATCATTTACTGGATGCGCGGTTACGTAAAGAAAAAGAAGATGCAATTAATCAGATAAATCATGTGCGTAACGTACTACAACAAATCAAACAAGAGGCAAACCATCTTCTGAACCACTAATAAGTTTTAACTCATACGCAGCTAATAAAACCATTCCATATGAATGGTCGGTATCTTATTGCCTTTAAAACAGTGATTTTAAAAATCGCTTAGGGGATGTTATGCTCACGAAAAAGAAATGGGCGTTATTTAGTCTATTAACACTGTGTGGCGGTACAATTTATAAATTACCGTCGCTGAAAGATGCGTTTTATATCCCGATGCAGGAATATTTCCATTTGACTAATGGTCAAATTGGTAATGCTATGTCGGTAAACTCATTTGTCCCACAGTGGGCTTTTTTCTGTCTATTTATTTTGCCGATAAACTACCGCGCAGATACACCATGTCACTCTCACTCATTGCGACAGGATTACTGGGTGTTTATTTGACGACAATGCCGGGGTATTGGGGCATCCTCTTTGTCTGGGCGCTATTTGGCGTTACTTGCGACATGATGAACTGGCCGGTCTTGCTCAAGTCGGTAAGTCGATTGGGCAATAGCGAACAACAAGGTCGGTTGTTTGGCTTCTTCGAAACAGGGCGTGGCATTGTCGATACCGTGGTGGCATTTTCTGCGTTGGCAGTATTTACCTGGTTTGGCAGTGGCTTATTGGGTTTTAAAGCAGGCATCTGGTTCTATTCCCTTATTGTGATTGCCGTAGGCATTATTATTTTCTTTGTCCTGAATGACAAAGAAGAGGCACCGTCCGTTGAGGTGAAAAAAGAAGACGGAGCATCGCAAAACACCAGTATGACCTCGGTGCTGAGAGACAAAACCATCTGGCTTATCGCTTTCAACGTCTTCTTCGTTTACGCGGTTTACTGTGGCCTGACATTCTTCATTCCATTCCTGAAAAACATCTATCTATTGCCCGTTGCGCTGGTGGGGGCTTACGGCATCATTAACCAATATTGTCTGAAAATGATTGGAGGACCGATTGGTGGCATGATTTCAGATAAGATCCTGAAATCGCCGAGTAAATATCTATGCTACACCTTTATCATCAGTACCGCTGCGCTCGTACTGTTGATTATGCTGCCGCACGAAAGTATGCCGGTCTATTTAGGGATGGCATGTACATTAGGCTTTGGCGCGATAGTCTTTACACAGCGAGCCGTATTTTTTGCACCTATCGGCGAAGCAAAAATTGCTGAAAATAAAACAGGCGCGGCGATGGCGTTGGGTAGCTTTATTGGTTACGCCCCGGCGATGTTCTGCTTCAGTCTGTATGGCTACATTCTGGATTTAAATCCGGGGATTATTGGCTACAAAATCGTGTTTGGCATTATGGCCTGCTTCGCATTCTGTGGTGCGGTGGTTTCCGTAATGCTGGTTAAGCGTATTAGCCAACGTAAGAAAGAGATGCTGGCGGCTGAAGCTTAATTAATGGCCGGATGTGCTTAATCCGGCCAACGAAAACCGTATCAACCGAAGTTTCAATTTCAGGATACTTCTTGCTCAGCAACCACCAGTTCAACATTCTCTTCACTTAACAACTGGCAGAAAGAATTGGGAGGCGGGGCATCAGTAAAAAAAGCCCTGACATTCCGTGCATTGCCAATTGAAACGGCAGCAGACGCGGCAAACTTCGTATGATCGGCCACTAACAATGTATTCCGCGCATGTTTAATCATCGTTCTTGCGACTAACGCTTCATTGACATCAAATTCCAGTAGGGTGCCGTCATGTTCAATGGCACCTATACTGGTGATTAAATAATCTGCGCGGAAGCCTTCAATAAAATCCACGGCTCCTGGGCCGATAATCCCGCCGTTATGAGCGCGTAAAGTGCCTCCCGGCACCATCACTTCAATATCCTGATTCTTATAAAGAATCTGTGCCACACGTAGGCTGTTAGTGATAATGCGTAAATCACGACGGTTGAGTAATGCCCTGGCAACGGCTTCTACGGTTGTACCGATGGTGATAAAGACGGTACAGCGTTCGGGAAGGTAATCGGCGACTGCCTCAGCGATCGCCCGTTTCTCGGCGGTGAGCGAAAGTTCCCGTTGCTCAAAAGCGGTATTCATGACGCTGGAGACGCGCCCGGCCCCTCCATGATGACGGGTGATCAACCCCTGCTCACTGAGTTTTCGGATATCCCGGCGCACGGTTTGCGTTGAAACATCCAGCAGTTGTGCCAGTTCTTCAATATTCATATAACCGCGTTCTGCGATTAGATGAACGAGTTGGTCATGGCGTGGATTACCTGTCACTTCGATGATACTCATGAATACTCCCTTGCCCCTCCTCGGTAGATGTTTACCATTTTACGCATAAAGTGACAAAAATGATTCGGTTTGCTCACGATTAGGAATGCCGGCCCGACCGCCAGGCTGGGTACATTTCATCGCGGCAACCGCACTGGCAAAACGAATAGCCTCTTTTGTTGGCATTTTTTCTGCCAACGCTACCGCGAGTGCGCCGTGAAAAACATCGCCTGCTCCAGTGGTATCAACCACATTGACAGAAAATGCCTCCTGTTGGCACAAATGATCATCTTCAATCCACAACGATCCTTCAGAACCCAGCGTAACATACACTTTACCTGCTGTTTGTGTCGTTGCCTGGAACAAACCTTCTTCAGGTGACTGCAGGCCAGTCATGCGTTTCAGCCCTGGTGTTGAGAACACGGCGTGATCGGCAAGCGCGACAAGTGGAGAAATATCCTGCGGTGTCATATCGGCGTCTAAAAGCGTTGTCACCCCCGCAAGGCGCGCTAGCGAGAATGCTTTTTCAG
Source organism: Escherichia sp. MOD1-EC7011 (assembly GCF_002965005.1). Classification (NCBI taxonomy): domain Bacteria; kingdom Pseudomonadati; phylum Pseudomonadota; class Gammaproteobacteria; order Enterobacterales; family Enterobacteriaceae; genus Escherichia; species Escherichia sp. MOD1-EC7011. Next base: position 114,659 of record NZ_PTRD01000009.1, on the reverse strand, counting down.
TACCGCTATGCCAGCGAACATCGGCCAGAATCAGATCATAACGAGAGAAATCGATCGCTTCTAACCATTCGGCATCAGTACCGAGATCGGGACTTGGATAATTAACGATAATCCGTTCGCCATGCTGATCAACGAGGATCGCTGATTGCGACGAACGGGCGTTAGGATATCGGCGGCAAAATGCGGTATTGACGCCCCAACCCTCAAGTTCTGCAAGTAAGGTATTTCCACAACTGTCATCGCCGACGCGACCGATGAAATCAACCTCCACGCCAAGCTTTGCGATTGCAACAGCGGCTGTTGCTGCTGGGCCGCCACCAATCTCAAGATAATGATTTGCCTGATATTTCCCGCCGCCATCCGGCAGAGTGAGCAAAGAATAAATCCTGTCCTGAACTGTGATACCCACGCATGCAATTTTGGTCATATTTGTCTTGTCCTGTTTAATTTTGTCGTCTTTAGTCAATTTAAATGACGAAAATGATCAAATTAGTGATGTGTGTCGTGTTTTTGAACATAAATTACAAATATGCTCAAAAACAGACGAAAACGAATTTTCAATTGTCATTATTTTGTCAATGTCAGACAGGAGAGTATTCATGGCAACCATTGCATTTCTCGGGCTGGGGCAGATGGGTAGCCCAATGGCTAACAATCTATTGCAAAAAGGGCATTCATTGCAGGTATTTGATGTCAATGCACAGGCCGTCGATGCGCTAGTTACGCAGGGGGCCACTGCGGCACAAACCCCAGCGGAAGCGGCAGCAGGCGCTGAATTTATCATCACTATGCTTCCCAATGGTGACATTGTTCGACAGGTTCTGTTGGGGGAAAAAGGCGTCTGTGAGGCTGTTTCATCTGACGCGTTATTGATTGATATGTCGACTATTCATCCCTTACAGACCGATGCATTAATACGGGAATTACAAGAAAAAGGCATCAGTATGATGGACGCCCCCGTGGGCAGAACGTCCGTGAATGCGATTGATGGCACATTGCTGATTTTAGCGGGTGGCACTGATGAGCAGATTGCGCGTGCACGCCCGATTCTCATGTGCATGGGTAATGAGCTGGTCGAGGCTGGTGGCCCAGGAATGGGGATCCGCGTGAAGCTAATTAACAACTATATGAGCATTGCGCTTAATGCGCTGTCCTCCGAGGCCGCTGTGTTATGTGAGTCACTGGGATTAAATCTTGATGTCGCAATTAAGGTGATGAGTGGTACGGCAGCAGGGAAAGGACATTTTACGACCACCTGGCCTGGCAAAGTGCTGAAAGGCGATCTTTCACCCGCCTTCATGGTGGATCTGGCGTTGAAAGATCTGCGTATTGCAGTTGACGTCGCTCGGGAGACGGGGGCACCGCTCAATATGGGGATTGCAGCAGAAAGTTATTACGCCGCAGCAAGTCAAGACGGCAAAGGGCGGCAGGACTGGAGCGCCCTGCTAAATCAGGTTCGCCAGCAGGCTGGTCTTTAATTTTATCTATTAACAGGAGTTTCTATGTCATCCCACTTCACCCCATTTACGCTGAAAGATATCTCCCGCCCAGGTGGTGGATTCGCCATGTTAGCTGTCGATCAGCGTGAGGCCATGCGCCTGATGTTTGCGGCAGCAGGGCAGCCCAAACCCATCGCCGACAGTGTACTCACCGATTTTAAAGTTGCCGCGACCCGAATCCTTTCTCCTTATGCTTCTGCCGTTCTGGCGGATAAACAATTTTGTCTTGAGCAAATAGTCGAGCAGGGCGCTGTTGCTAATTCTTGCGGCCTGATTGTCGCTGCCGATCTTTTTATCCCAGGTAATGGCATCCCGGTTGATAGCGTTGAAATAGATATGTCCGTCGACCCGCATAAAGCCCGTGAAATGGGGGCTAAGGCAATGAAATTACTTGTACTCTGGCGTGAAGATGAACCCGCAGAGGAACGTCTGGCAATGGTTGATAAATTTGTTCGTCGCTGCCGTAGTGCCGGACTGGTTAGCATTATTGAACCTGTGGTGCGTCCACCTCGTCGCGGTTGGGACTTTGATCGTGAAAGCGCCATTGCCGCCGCCGCCGCAGAGCTTGGTGGAACAGAGGCTGATCTTTACAAAGCCGAGATGCCATTAGGGGGCAAAGGCGATGAAAAAACCTTACTTGCCGCCTGTCAGCAACTTAACGATCAGATGAAGATGCCGTGGGTAATTCTTTCTTCTGGCGTTGATGCCGATATTTTTGGCCGTGCAGTAAGTATTGCCATGAAAGGTGGGGCGTCGGGTTTCCTGGCTGGACGAGCGGTTTGGGCGTCGGTTGTTGGTGCACAAGATCCACAAACCATGCTGCGCGATGTCTCCGTTCCACGCTTGCAACGGCTGGCTGAAATTGTCGATGAAGGTATCGCGCAACGCTAATCCCCTATGGATATCGATTCTGGAGAATAACAATGGATAAAATTACCCAGGTTTTATTTTCAGATATTGGGAAAGTCACCACTCAATATGTTGAAGTACCACACCAGGAACTTAAACCGCACGAAGTGCGGATTGCGCCTGTGTTCTATGGGATATGCGGTTCGGATCTGCATGTTCTGAAAGGCGGTCATCCGTTTGCCAAACCACCTGTCGTCCCCGGTCATGAAATTGCAGCGCGCGTTACGGAAGTTGGCAGCGACGTTAAAAATGTACAGCCGGGCGATCATGTTGTGGTCGATCCCATCATGGCTTGCATGGAATGCCGAGCCTGCAAAGCAGGACGTTTTAATCTTTGTGAACCACCGCAGGTTGCTGGTTTTCGCGCACCGGGCTTTGCTCGCTCACAACACATTGTTCCTGTGCGTAATTGCCATGTCGCACCAGCCTCTTTACCGCTAAAAGTGTTGGCCTTTGCCGAACCGGCGGCTTGTGCTCGTCACTGCGTTAACCGAATGCCGAAAGCTTCTCTGGAAAGCGTACTGGTGATTGGTGCCGGAACGATAGGCTTATCCATCGTGCAGGCACTGCGCATTATGGGGGCAGGTAAGATTACCGTGATTGAACCTGACGCTGCCAAACGCGCGCTGGCGTTAAAGCTGGGCGCAGCAGAAGTTTGGGCACCAGGTGAGCTGGCCGCAGATGTGCGATTTACGGGGGCGATTGATGTCGTTGCAGCGCAGGCCACGCTTAACGATGCATGTACCCGTGTATATGCCGGAGGCACCGTCGTGTGCATGGGCGTACCAAGTGGGCCGCGTGAAATACCATTACCGATGATGCAACGTTTCGAGCGTGACTTGCTCAACTCTGGCATGTACATCCCTGAAGATTTCGATGCTGTTATCGAATGGCTGGCGGATGGGCGGTTTGATACCAGTGAACTGGTTACCGATTTATTTGCCATTGAGGATGCAGCGGCGGCATTCGAACGCGCGCAGCAAAATGACTCCATAAAGGTCATGCTGCAATTTGCGCCGGAATGATTTTCTAAATCTCTGTCTGGCGCTGCGTCACGTCAGCGCCACCCTACAACAATTAAAAAGGACACTGCGATGAGTCAAATCACCAGTCCTGCAACTTATTCAATTAGTCGGCCACAGGACGTAATTGATATTGTTAATAAGAACTCTGCAATCAACACCAGTATCGGCGTTATTTTTATTGCTTTGGGCGGCATATTGATTGATGCCTACCAGGCGGCGATGGTGGGGTTTGGTAATAAATACATTGCCGCTCAATTCGGCATTTCGCCGGGTCTTGCTGCAACCGTCAATGCATCAGTATTAATCGCCGCGTTAATTGGCGGTTTATTAGCGAACCGAGTAATAAACCGCTTTGGGCAAAAGCGGGCATTTATTATTGGCATGGGGCTGTGCACCATCGGTGCTGCAGCGGTAGCTATTGCTCCCAGTATCTGGTGGGTGCTGGTGTGCCGCGTCATCATGGGCTTTGGTTTAGGCATCGACTTCCCTTTGGCAACCAATGCCGTGGCAGAGCTTCGTGGTTCAACGTCGAAGAAAACCGGAACGTCGGTCAACCTCTGGCAAATGGCCTGGTATGTTTCGACAACCGTTGTTTATTTGGTGCTTTTGCCGCTGCTTCTGTCGGGTATCGCTGAAGAACAATTGTGGCGTTACGGAATATTCATCGGAGCTATTTTTGCAGTCATCTTCATGATTTTGCGTTACTTCTTTATTGGTGAATCCGCAATGTGGGCCGCACGCGTCGGGCGTTACCAGGAAGCGTGCGACATTCTGGGAAAACGTTATGGTGTTCAGGCTCGCGTTGCGGCATCGGGTACAACAGAAGCGAAATTCTCGGAAAAAGCAGAGAATAAATACAGTGGTGGATATGGCATCTTATTTAATGATCGTTACCGCAAACGCACCATTCTTGGTTGTGTCGTGGCAACCATGCAGGCGTGGCAATATAACGCCGTAGGTGTTTATCTTCCTCTTACGTTGGCGGGAATAATAAGTGGCGGGCTTACTGGCGCGTTGACCGGTTCTGCCGTCGTGAATGCCCTTTGTGGGGTGACAGGCGGGATGATCGGCTCGTTTATTCTCCAGCGACTGGGTACTCGCCGACAGTCGATGTATGGATTTGCTGTTGTAACCTTAGCATTGCTGTCGTTAGGCGCACTGGCAACGACTAATCCCTGGCTGTCTTTAGGGCTATTGGGATCAATTATTTTCTTCCATTCAGCGGGTCCTGGTGGGCTGGGCATGACCATTGCCACACTCTCTTATCCTCCCGCTATTCGCCCTACTGGGGTCGGATTTGCCCGCGCTATTATGCGCACAGGGGCAATTGCAGGACTCATTTTCTGGCCGATGCTGTGGGGTACGTTGAAAACTGAAGCGTTTTATTGGTTGGCAATTGTGCCATTCCTGGGGTTCCTGACCTGCGTATTGATTAATTGGGAACCTTTGGGAGCAAATGTTGATGCTGAGGATGCAGAGGTTCTGGCTGAATTGAAGAAATAAATTAATGCGCATCGGCTTAAACCGATGCGCATTAATTCAAACTGCCCACGTTTAGTGGTTCGTATCCCGGATTTCTCGCCTACCAGGAGAGGAAAATTATGTCTGAAAAGTTACCCGCACCGCGTGAAGGGCTTTCCGGTAAAGCCATGAGACGTGTCGTTATGGGCAGTTTCGCACGCGCGTTAATGGAATGGTATGACTTCTTTATTTTTGGTACGGCAGCAGGACTGGTATTTGCACCGCTGTTTTATCCAGACAGCGATCCTTTTATAGGTCTTATAGCTTCCTTTGCGACCTTTGGTGTCGGTTTTCTGACTCGTCCTTTAGGTGGCATCGTCTTTGGTCATTTTGGCGATAAAATCGGGCGAAAAATAACACTTATCTGGACGCTGGCTATTGTCGGTTGCTCCACATTTTTGATTGGTTTTATCCCGACGTATCAGGAAATTGGCATTTGGGCACCGCTTGTATTAATGGTGCTGCGTTTGATTCAGGGCTTTGGTCTTGGTGGCGAGTACGGCGGAGCGGCATTGATGACCATAGAATCAGCGCCCGAATCCCGACGCGGATTTTTAGGTTCACTCCCGCAAACGGCTGCGTCTGTGGGTATTATGCTGGCAACCGGTATTTTTGCTCTCTGTAACCATTTTCTTACTTCGGAGCAGTTTCTCTCCTGGGGATGGCGCATTCCGTTTTGGCTTTCTGCGGTGATGTTGATCGTTGGGCTGTTTATCCGCCTGCATACCGAAGAAACGCTGGATTTTCAAAAGCAAAAAACGACGAATAATAAAGAAAAGTCCGTTCCTCCGTTGATTGAATTATTCAAAAAACATCCACGAAATATTTTATTGGCACTGGGTGCGAGGCTGGCGGAAAGTGTCTCCTCTAATATTATTAACGCCTTTGGTATTGTCTATATTTCCAGCCAATTAGCATTGTCGCGAGATATTCCCCTGACGGGTATGTTGATTGCCTCGGCGATCGGTATTTTCAGTTGTCCATTGGTTGGATGGTTATCAGATCGTATAGGTCAAAAAAGTCTGTATTTGTCGGGAGCAGGATTTTGTGTCCTGTTCGCGTTTCCTTTCTTCTTATTACTGGATAGCAAAAGTACGCTCATCATCTGGTGCAGTATGATCCTCGGCTACAACTTAGGTTCGACGATGATGTTTGCCGTGCAGCCAACACTTTTCACCCGCATGTTCGGTACCAAAGTACGATATACCGGCCTTTCTTTTGCTTATCAATTTTCCGCGATTCTTGGCGGACTAAGCCCCCTTATCGCCTCAAGTTTGCTGGCGCTAGGGGGAGGAAAACCGTAGTATGTCGCTCTGTTTTTATTTGCTGTCTCAGTTCTTTCCTTTGTTTGCGTCTGGCTGATTGAGCCGACCGATGAACAAGAAACCGCTTCTTACCGCTACATCAGGGAACAATCTCATGAAAACTGAACGAAAAAACGAGCATTACCTGGCGCTACAACAGGCGTTTGACGCGCCATGGCCTGGGCCTGTAGGAGAGTTAGTGACGCTGGAAAAAGGCAATATTCACCTGCAGATTTATCCGCATGATGGTGCCAGGATAACCTCGTTAAAGGCATTTGGTTCTGAAGTATTACGCCAATGGCAGCCGCAGCGCAGAGCTTTTCAGTATGGCTGTTTCCCAATGGTGCCGTGGGCAGGGCGACTGGGGAATGCGACGCTGAATGCTGGTGGGCAATGTTATTCTTTACCCGCCAATAAACCACCACATGCGTTGCATGGTATGGCTTGTTACTCAACGTGGGAAATCATCGACAAAACAATAGATTCCCTGACTTTACGTATGCCCCTGGCTTCACCGTGACCCTGGCAAGGGGAAGTGATTCAGACTTTTTTGCTGGAGAACGATGCGCTGGTTTTGCAACTGGAAATCCATTCACATACCGATACATTCCCGGCCTCTGCAGGCTGGCATCCGTGGTTTGCGAAAAAGCTGACTCCGCAAAATACAGAATCGTTGCAGGTGCTTTTTGATGCGGACTGGCAAGAGGAAGCGGGTAGTGATGAACTGCCAACTGGAAATCGCATCTCTCCTCAAGCTGGTCCCTGGGATGACTGTTTTGGTTTTTATGACGGGGTGAAGGTTAAGTTACTGTGGCCTGGTAAACTCACGATGACCATGACCTCTTCTGCAAACAGTCTGGTGGTATTTGATAAACAGCCCGATGCCACCTGTGTTAATCCGCTTACTCAGGCACCTAACGCAATAAATCTAACGCCGGAATTGGTGACATCAGATAAGCCGCTGGTCATCGAAACTCGTTGGCAATTTACACCTGAATCTTAACCATTCATCTATTGCGAAAAAGCCAGTGAAATTACTCTGCTTTTTCGCAATCAGCATCACAAGATTACCCTTATTGCCACATAGCCAAACCCATCCTTTCCCGCTACAGTTAATTTCCTGTGGCGAGAAAGGAGGCAAAAATGCTCTATATCTTTGATTTAGGTAATGTGATTGTCGATATCGACTTTAACCGTGTGCTGGGAGCCTGGAGCGATTTAACGCGCATTCCGCTGGCTACGCTTAAGAAGAGTTTCCATATGGGCGAGGCGTTTCATCAGCATGAGCGCGGGGAGATCAGCGATGAAGAATTCGCTGAAGCACTGTGTCATGAGATGGCCTTACCGCTAAGCTACGAGCAGTTCTCCCACGGCTGGCAGGCGGTGTTTGTCGCGCTGCGCCCGGAAGTGATCGACATCATGCATAAACTGCGTGAACAGGGGCATCGCGTGGTGGTGCTTTCCAATACTAACCGCCTGCATACCACCTTCTGGCCGGAGGAATACCCGGAAATCCGTGATGCTGCCGACCATATCTATCTGTCGCAAGATTTGGGTATGCGCAAACCGGAAGTGCGAATTTACCAGCATGTTTTACAGGCAGAAGGTTTTTCACCCAGCGATACCGTCTTTTTCGATGACAACGCCGATAATATAGAAGGGGCTAATCAGCTAGGCATTACCAGCATTCTGGTGAAAGATAAAACCACCATCCCGGACTATTTCGCGAAGGTGTTATGCTAAAAACCATCCATGAAAAAGCCAGGCATCGTACTCGTCCACTATGGGCCTGGCTGAAACTACTCTGGCAACGCATTAATGAGGACAACATGACAACCCTGGCAGGTAACCTTGCCTATGTGTCGTTGCTCTCATTAGTGCCGCTGGTTGCCGTTGTTTTTGCGCTTTTCGCCGCTTTTCCCATGTTTTCCGACGTCAGCATTCAGTTGCGTCATTTTATTTTCGCCAACTTTCTACCTGCCACTGGCGATGTTATCCAGCAATATATCGAACAGTTTGTTGCCAATTCCAACAAGATGACCGCCGTCGGGGCATGTGGGCTGATCGTCACGGCATTATTGTTGATGTATTCCATCGATAGTGCACTCAACGCCATCTGGCGCAGTAAACGGGTGCGTCCCAAAATTTACTCGTTTGCTGTGTATTGGATGATTTTGACGCTGGGGCCGCTGCTGGCGGGAGCCAGTCTGGCGATTAGCTCCTATCTGCTCTCCCTGCGCTGGGCGAGCGAGCTCAATACCGTTATCGATAATGTGCTGCGTATTTTTCCGCTGCTGTTGTCGTGGATCTCCTTCTGGCTGCTGTACAGCGTTGTTCCCACCATTCGCGTACCTAACCGCGACGCGATTGTCGGCGCGTTTGTCGCCGCGCTCCTGTTCGAAGCAGGGAAGAAAGGTTTCGCGCTTTATATCACCATGTTCCCGTCATATCAGCTCATTTACGGCGTACTGGCAGTGATCCCCATTCTCTTTGTCTGGGTCTACTGGACATGGTGTATCGTCTTGCTTGGGGCGGAAATTACTGTCACTCTCGGGGAATACCGCAAACTAAAACAAGCTGCTGAACAAGAAGAAGACGACGAACCATGATTGCATTAATTCAACGCGTAACCCGTGCCAGCGTCACCGTGGAGGGAGAAGTGACGGGCGAAATTGGCGCGGGACTTTTGGTGTTATTGGGTGTCGAAAAGGATGACGACGAACAGAAAGCAAACCGTCTGTGCGAGCGTGTGCTCGGCTACCGCATCTTTAGCGATGCCGAAGGCAAGATGAATCTCAACGTGCAACAGGCGGGCGGCAGTGTACTGGTGGTTTCCCAGTTTACCCTTGCCGCAGATACCGAACGAGGGATGCGCCCAAGTTTCTCCAAAGGCGCATCACCGGATCGCGCAGAGGCGTTATATGACTATTTCGTCGAACGCTGCCGTCAGCAAGAGATGAACACGCAAACAGGACGCTTCGCTGCGGATATGCAGGTATCGCTGGTCAATGATGGCCCCGTGACATTCTGGTTGCAGGTATGAGCCAGCTTCCAGGGTTGTCACGGGAAACAAGAGAGAGTATCGCTATGTATCACCTTCGGGTTCCACAAACAGAAGAAGAATTAGAGCGTTACTATCAGTTTCGCTGGGAGATGTTGCGTAAACCCCTGCATCAACCGAAAGGTTCTGAACGCGACGCATGGGATGCGATGGCGCATCACCAGATGGTCGTCGACGAGCAGGGTAATCTGGTGGCGGTAGGTCGGCTGTATATCAATGCCGATAACGAAGCCTCCATCCGTTTTATGGCCGTTCATCCCGACGTGCAGGACAAAGGGCTAGGGACGCTGATGGCGATGACCCTGGAGTCGGTAGCACGCCAGGAAGGCGTTAAGCGCGTGACCTGTAGCGCCCGCGAAGACGCGGTGGAGTTTTTTGCCAAGCTGGGGTTTGTGAATCAGGGGGAGATAACCACGCCCACCACCACGCCTATTCGTCATTTTTTGATGATTAAACCCGTCGCTACTCTGGATGACATTTTGCATCGCGGCGACTGGTGCGCCCAGCTCCAGCAGGCGTGGTATGAACACATCCCATTAAGTGAAAAAATGGGCGTGCGCATTCAGCAATATACCGGGCAAAAATTTATCACCACCATGCCGGAAACCGGCAATCAGAATCCGCATCATACGCTGTTTGCCGGGAGTTTATTCTCGCTGGCAACGCTCACCGGTTGGGGGCTTATCTGGCTGATGCTGCGCGAACGCCATCTCGGCGGAACGATTATTCTGGCTGACGCGCATATTCGTTACAGCAAGCCGATTAGCGGTAAACCTCATGCGGTAGCCGACCTCGGTGCGTTAAGTGGCGATCTCGACCGTCTGGCGCGCGGGCGCAAAGCGCGAGTGCAAATGCAGGTTGAAATCTTTGGCGACGAGACGCCTGGTGCGGTGTTTGAAGGGACGTATATCGTTCTTCCCGCTAAGCCATTTGGCCCTTATGAAGAGGGCGGGAACGAAGAAGAGTAGGACGTTTTACTTCACTGAAAAGGTTTTCAATCTGAAAACCTTTTCAGTGCCCAGGTCCGGAGTTACCTTCCCGCTCTCCAGGCAACGTCCCGTAGTGCCGATCGCGCAGCCTCGCTAATACCCCCTAACTGAAAAAATCCGTGGATAACCCCGAGGTAGCGTTGGCAGGTACATTGCACGCCTTGCTCTGTCATCCTCTGATACAGCGCCTCGCCTTCATCACAAAGCGGGTCATATTCTGCGGTAATTATATGAACTGGCGGCAAGCCATTAAAATCATCGCGCCAAAGAGGGCTGGCGTCAGGATGCTTGCGATCAATATCTGGCAGATACATCTCAAAGCCACTCAGTAGAGTATTGCGTGTGATGATGTAATCGTGACCATTGCGTATGTAGCTTTCGAAATGCGCAGTCGCATCAAGCAGGATAACGCACTTTTGAGCGGTTGACTCACAGCATGACCCAGATGAATGAAATTCTTGAAGGAACGCGACAGCCTTCACGGACTTTTGAAATTGATGCTATGAAAATCAAAGAAATATGCCACGCTTCAGGGTTGTCACAATCTAAATTTGCCGCTCTTATTTCCGTAAGCGTAGACACGTTGCGTAACTGGGAGCAGGGGCGGCGTTCACCGACCGGGTCTGCAAAGGCTTTGCTGCGAGCGATTGCCAATGATCCGCAACATGTGCTGCAAGCACTTAACCGTTAGAGGCATGGTTATGCCATACAGAAAGCAGCAGCATTCAGAGCTCCTATGAAAGCGGCATAGTGCCGCCTGTTCAGGAGTTTTGCTATGACCCGTAATCGTGCTGAACGTCGCCATCATATGGCGCGATTAAAAAAAATCCGCCGTCGTTATTGCACAGCAGGCGATGGAAGCTTAAAAGCATCAGGTGTTTGCTTTCGTACTCCCTGTCTTTGTTCTTGTTGGATGTGTGGGCATCGACGCTATCATAATGGTCCCCGCGTGTCGGAAATTCGTGCAAAAGCACGCTATGCGAATTAAGGGAAAATGATGAACTATTTTAAGGAAGCACATTTTTAGAACTCTTAACAGGAGACTAAAAATGTCCACATTTAATACGCGTAAAGACCGGGATCGTAATGGTAAAGCGAAGCCGCATAAGCATTCAGGGATCTCAACACTTACAGGCAAATGGCGTCATCCTTCAATGGATTGTTGGGTAAACTACAGTACACCGGGCGACCATGAATGGAAGCGCCTTTATACTACGCTTCGTCGTCGCGCCGATGATCGACGCCAATGCTATAGAGTGATGCGGGGGGATGATCCGGACGGAATCGTTTGGTTCCCGGACTGTTATCCGCAAATTTACTACTACTAGCAATCAAAGACCAGTTGGTGGCAGCACTGACTGGTCAGTTATGGATGGTAGATTTCACCTTAAACGTGGTGCGGTAAAGATGCTGACTTTTTTCGGGTACACCATCCTGATGAAGCAAATGAAGACCCAATCAAAAAAATATTCTTGAATATAAAATATTTATCGCATCCATAATTCATCCTTATTATTTGTTGTTTCTTTTCTGTAGATGTGCCCCCGCTTAATTAAAAGTAATAAACCATCCTGGGCTATAACTAAACCATTTTTGAGTAACAATTGAAATAACTGCAACTGTTACATTATCTTTGGAAACCGCCTCGTAAAAACAAAACAACATGCAAAGATCAGCTTTCGTTAATTAATTTTTCGGCGTAGTTTTCGCACATACATTAATGAGAAATATATGTAAGGTGGTGAAAATGGCGATGAATACGGTTTTTCTTCATTTATCAGAAGAGGCAATTAAACGGCTGAATAAGCTCAGGGGCTGGCGTAAGGTTTCGCGATCTGCAATTTTGCGCGAAGCGATAGAGCAATATCTGGAGCGTTAGCAATTCCCGGTGCGTAAAGCAAAGGGTAGCAGGCAAAGGGGTGAGACAGTAGGTGTTGATGATCAGTGTAAGGATCATAAGGAATGACAAAATTTTTTTTATTCTTGAATATAAAAAACTAGATGCCCTTATTCTGGTATTAATACGAGGCTGTTTTACTTGAACTTATAATAACTGCAACTGTTACATCGTATCTGGAAAACGCCTCGCGAAATACGAGAGATTTTGCGGGAATAGCAGGTGTCGTCACACCCTATGAGCTGTAATCCGGGCGACCAGCGCCACCCGGAAAACGTCAGAGATTACTCCCCTTCACCCGGAAACAGGAACGGGTTAATGGAACTACGGGCGTAGCCCTCTTGCTCCATTCGCGCGTCCAGTACCAGAGAGGCGAGGTCATCTGCCACGGCTTCAACTTTCGGTTCTTTTTCCTGATAAAGAATCTTCAGGTAAGTGCCGCAGTCATCGCAGCTTTCGGCTTTAATCGCGGCCTGTTCGTCATCCAGCGACCAGTAATGCAGTTTGCCGCTCTGCTCGCAGTTGCTGCATTTTACGCGCACTACGTGCCATTCGGTTTCACACAGGTTGCAGTGCAGGTAACGCAGACCCTGAGTGGTGCCAATTTGCACCATGCTGGACACCGGCATAGAACCACAAACCGGGCAATATTGACGTTGTTCGCCATATTCCGCACGCGCTTTGCCGGGGATCAGATTAGCCATCTGCGCCCAGTAGAGCGACAGTGCAGCCCAAATAAACGGCGCTTTATCGCTGCTGACGGACGAGAAATCAGAGGCAAACAGTGCGCTGGCCATATCTTCCAGCTCCTGTGTTGATGCCTTCTCCAGATTCTCAATCACGGCCAGCGCCGGACCGCTCATTTCTGGTTTCAGCTCAGCAATCAGCGCCATCAGTAGCTTTTGCCAGTGCTTATCGCGCGGCAGGACGTGAATATCCAGCGGTGGCTTACCCTGTGCGCTGGCTTCTTTAATGCGCGCGGTCAGATCCATCTCCAGCGGATGGTCGTACAGCACCACTTCCTGGGCGTGGGCGATAAGCGCAGCAAAGCGCAGGTAATCACCCAGCGGATTATTTTCTGCCAGCTCGCGCAGACGCTCGGCGCGGCGGTTGTATAAATTCTTGAGCCGAGGGAACAATAACGGCGGAATCATATCCGCCGTACGTTTCTCGCTCGAACCCAGCTCATCTTGCGGGATTATGCGAATACTCATTCAGCTTTCTTTTCCGTTGTCTTGCGGACTTCACGATACCAGCGTGGATGGTGTTTCTTCGCCCATGCGCTGGTAACCCATCCTTCCACCATGGCGGTAATCGTGCCTTTCACCCAAAGGGCGGCGTAGATATGCACCATGATAACCACAATTAACGCTACTGCGGCAAATGAATGCAGCATTAACGCGAATCGGATCACCGGGATTGAGAAAGCAGGCGCAAAATAAGGACGCCAGATAATCACACCGCTCACCAGCAGCAGAACCAGGAAAATAATCGCTGCCCAGAAAACGCATTTCTGACCGAAGTTATAACGCCCGGTGTCACCTACTTCCTCGTTGACGACGATCTTACGAATATTCTTCGCCCAAAAGATATCATCCCGATTGATTAGGTTGTGATGCCAGTAACGGAAAAACATGATGATGAACGAGGCAAACATAACCACGCCGACAAACGGGTGCAGAATTCGCGCCAGCTGCGGTGTGCCCATGATTTGCATCAACCAGTTGAAGGACGGGAACAAAAAGCCCAGCCCACTCACCGCCGCCAGGATGAAACAGAAGGCGGTTACCCAGTGGTTGATACGTTCCGGCGCGGTGTAGCGCACGATGGTGTCACGTCGTTTCATTTGCGCTCCTCGTCTTTCTCTTCGTGCAGATTGTTCTCTTCCTCATCCGCACGGTTCGGACCGACACCCACGTAGTGGAAGATACTGGCCGCGAAGGTAGCCGCAAAGCCAACAGCCGCGAGCGGTTTCCAGATGCCTTTCCAGAATTTCACGGTTTCGCTGATTTCCGGGTTCTCCGGCAAGCCATGATACAGGTTCGGCTTGTCAGCATGGTGCAGCACGTACATCACGTGTGTACCACCGACGCCAGCCGGATCGTACAGACCCGCATTGTCGTAACCACGGGTTTTCAGCTCCGCCACGCGCTCGCTCGCTAGCGTTTTCATCGACTCTTTCGTACCGAAGTGAATCGCGCCCGTCGGGCAGGTCTTCACACAGGCCGGTTCTTGCCCAACCACCACGCGGTCAACGCACAGCGTACATTTGTAGACGCGGTTGTCTTCCGGGTTAAGACGCGGAATATCGAACGGACAGCCCGCAATGCAATAACCGCAGCCAATGCACTGCTCGGACTGGAAGTCGACGATACCGTTGGCATACTGAATAATTGCCCCTTCCGCCGGGCACGCTTTCAGGCAGCCAGGGTCGGAACAGTGCATACAGCCGTCTTTGCGGATCAGCCATTCCAGTTTGTCGTTCTGCTCCACTTCCGAGAAGCGCATTACCGTCCACGATTTGGCGCTTAAATCATTGGGGTTGTCGTACACCCCAATGTTATTGCCGACGGTATCGCGAATGTCGTTCCACTCTGAACACGCCACCTGACAGGCTTTACAGCCGATACAGGTGGTGACGTCGATGAGTTTCGCCACTTCTTCCTGGAAGTCCCGCGCCTGAGGCGCGGGGGTCAGACCGTTAGTCGCGGAACGACGAATGATATCTTGAGATTGATAAGCCATATGTCGTCTCCGTTACACCTTTTCCACATTCACAAGGAAGGACTTAAACTCCGGCGTCTGCGTGTTCGCATCACCAACGAATGGCGTTAACGTATTGGCAATAAAGCCTTTTTTAGCTACGCCTTCATAGCCCCAGTGAATCGGAATACCGATGGTATCGATATCTTTGCCGTTCGCTTTCAGCGTGCGAATACGTTTGGTCACCACCGCTTTGGCTTTGATATAGCCACGGTTAGAGGAGACTTTCACGGTATCGCCCTGAGCAATGCCAAGTTTATTCGCCAGCGACTCACCGATTTCCACAAACTGCTCTGGCTGCAAAATCGCGTTCAACAGCGCGTGTTTGGTCCAGTAGTGGAAGTGCTCGGTCAGACGATAGGTGGTTCCGACATACGGGAACTTATCGGCTTTACCCAATGCTTCGGCGTCGTCTTTAAAGATACGCGCAGCCGGGTTCGAGATAACGTTTGGATGCAGCGGGTTAGTCCCCAGCGGCGTTTCAAACGGCTCGTAGTGTTCCGGGAACGGACCTTCCGCCATCTTATCGAGGGCAAACAGACGCCCCATGCCTTCCTGCTGCATGATAAACGGCCCGACGCCACTGCCCGGAGGTGCTGCGCTGTAGTCCGGAATATCCCAGCCAGTCCACTTAGTGCCGTCCCATTTCAGCAACTGACGCTTCGGATCCCACGGGTTACCCTGCGGGTCTGCGGAGGCGCGGTTATACAGGATGCGGCGGTTAAGCGGCCATGCCCATGCCCAGCCCAGCGTGTTACCGAGGCCAGACGGATCGGCGTTATCACGGCGTGCCATCTGGTTGCCTTCCGGCGTCCAGCTACCGGCGAAAATCCAGCAGCCACAGGAAGTCGTACCGTCATCGCGCAGTTGGGCGAACGAGCTAAGTTGTTGGCCTTTCTTGACGATAACCGCACCGGTTGCCGGATCGGTAATATCGGCCAGCGCCTTACCGTTGCTCTCCATCGCTACTTCTTCCGACTTCGGCTCATGCGGAATGGCGTAGTTCCAGGTCATGTTCAGCACCTGGTCCGGGTTCGCGCCACCCTGTTCGGCATACATCTTGCGCAAGCGCAGGAAGATACCGGAGAGGATCTCGCCATCAGTCAGCGCAATCCCTGGGGCGTCCGCACCTTTCCAGTGCCACTGCAACCAGCGACCGGAGTTAACGATTGAACCGTTCTCTTCCGCGAAGCAGGTCGATGGCAGACGGAACACTTCGGTCTGGATCTTCGACGAGTCAACTTCGTTCAGCTCACCGTGGTTCTGCCAGAAGTTAGAGGTTTCAGTGTTCAGCGGGTCGATGGTGACGAGGAACTTCAGTTTTGACAGACAGCCGATCACTTTGTTTTTGTTCGGGAATGAGGCAACAGGGTTAAAGCCCTGGCAGATATAGCCATTGACCTTGCCCTCTTTCATCATCTCGAAGTATTGCAGGACGTCGTAGCCTTTATCCCACTTCGGCAACCAGTCAAAGCCCCAGCTATTTTCCGCCGTCGCTTTATCACCAAAGAAGGCCTTCATCATTGAGACGAAGAATTTCGGGTAGTTGCCCCAGTAGTTGACCTGGCCTTCCAGCAGCGGTTTCGGCGTGTTGGCGGTAAGGTAAGTTTGCAGATCGGTCTGCTTCTCGCTTGGTAGCGTCATGTAACCCGGCAGGCTTTGCGACAGCAGCCCCAGATCCGTCAGCCCCTGAATGTTGGAGTGACCGCGCAGGGCGTTAACGCCGCCGCCAGCCATCCCCATATTACCGAGCAGCAACTGGATCATCGCCATGGTACGAATGTTTTGCGCACCAACGGAGTGTTGCGTCCAGCCGAGCGCGTAAAGGAACGAGGCAGTTTTATCGTGAGCACTGGTTTCTGCGATGTATTCGCAGACTTTCAGGAACGCGTCTTTTGGCGTACCACAGATGTTTTCAACCACATCTGGCGTATAACGGGAAACGTGCTGTTTCAGCAAGTTCCACACGCAGCGTGGATGTTGCAACGTGGTATCGCGTTTGGCGAAGCCGTTTTCGTCCAGTTCGTAAGTCCAGGAAGATTTATCGTACTTACGTTTTTCCGCGTCGTAGCCGGTGAACAGGCCATCTTCAAAGCCGTAATCCTCACGCACGATCAGGCTGGCGTTGGTATAGGCTTCGGTGTATTCGCGGTTGAATTTTTCATTGTTCAGCAGGTACAGCAAAACGCCTGACAGGAAAGCAATGTCAGTACCGGAACGAATTGGGGCATAGTAGTCAGCCACCGCCGCCGTGCGCGTAAAGCGAGGATCAATCACAATTAGCTTCGCGCCGTTGTGAATTTTGGCTTCCATCGCCCAGCGGAATCCTACCGGGTGAGCTTCAGCGGCGTTACCGCCCATCACCACGACAAGGTTGGCGTTCTTGATGTCGACCCAGTGGTTGGTCATCGCACCGCGACCAAATGTTGGAGCAAGACTTGCTACCGTTGGTCCGTGTCAGACACGCGCCTGGTTGTCGACCGCGAGCATACCCAGCGCGCGGGAGAATTTTTGCGTTAAATAGCCGGTTTCGTTGCTCGACGCGGAAGCACACAACATTCCGGTGGAGAGCCAGCGGTTAACGGTCACGCCTTCGGCGTTTTGCGCAATGTAGTTCGCATCGCGGTCTTCTTTCATCAGTTTGGCGATGCGATCAAACGCTTCTTCCCAACTGATTTGCTGCCATTTGTCAGAACCAGGCGCACGATATTCCGGGAACTTCAGACGGCTTTCGGAGTGGATAAAATCCACCAGGCCAGCGCCTTTCGGACAAAGTGCACCACGGTTGACCGGGTGATCCGGATCGCCTTCGATATGGAAGATAGATGCTTTGGCGTTTTTTGCTCCGTCACCGAGGCTGTACATCAACAGCCCACAGCCTACGGAACAATAGGTGCAGGTATTACGGGTTTCGCGGGTGCGCAGCAGTTTATACTGCCGGGTTTCCGCGAGTGCTACGCTGGGTGCAAAACCCAGTGCCGCTGCCGTGGTGCCTGCCATACCGCCAGCGCAGATCTTAAAGAACTGCCTTCTGCTGACCTGCATGGATTGCTCCTTGTTTCGACATTGTCACGTCCCATTTACATTCGCTTGCTGCGTGTGCAGGGAGTGGGAGTTATTTTTCTTTGCGGAAGGGGCCGCAAAGGTCCAGAATTGGCTCAATTTCCCTCCATCCAGGAAGGGTTTGTAACAGAATACCATAATCTTGGTGTGTGTGTTCTTATCTGGTTAAGAGAAAGTGAAAAAAACACAGCAAAAAGAAATCAAAAATGTGACAAATATCACGGGAATGCGACAAATTGAGTTATGGCAGCGTGATGATTTACAACGTTCCCGGCTTGATGAAGTCGCGGAAGAAGTTCCCGTTGCGTTGGTCTACAACGGCATTTCGCACGTAGTGATGATGGCATCGCCCAAAGACCTTGAACTGTTTGCGCTCGGTTTTTCGCTTTCAGAAGGAATTATCGAAAGTCCGCGCGATATATTCGGCATGGATGTTGTTCCCTCGTGTAATGGTCTGGAAGTGCAAATTGAGCTTTCCAGCCGTCGCTTTATGGGGTTGAAAGAGCGTCGTCGGGCACTGGCGGGGCGCACGGGCTGTGGCGTATGTGGCGTGGAGCAACTTAACGACATCGGTAAGCCAGTGCAGCCGTTGCCGTTCACCCAAACGTTTGATCTCAACAAACTGGATGATGCATTACGCCATCTCAATGATTTCCAGCCAGTGGGGCAACTGACCGGCTGTACTCACGTCGCCGCCTGGATGTTGCCGTCTGGCGAACTGGCTGGCGGACATGAAGATGTGGGCCGCCATGTGGCGCTGGATAAACTGTTAGGTCGGCGGGCGCAAGAAGGTGAACGTTGGCAGCAGGGTGCGGTGTTGGTTTCCAGCCGTGCCAGCTATGAAATGGTGCAAAAATCAGCGATGTGCGGGGTAGAAATTCTGTTTGCTGTGTCTGCCGCGACAACGCTTGCCGTAGAGGTCGCCGAGCGATGTAACCTGACGCTGGTAGGTTTTTGTAAGCCGGGACGGGCGACGATTTATACTCATCCGCAACGATTGATTCATAATTAAAGAAGTACCGCAATTCTGATTCTGGATTGCGGTTTTATTTTTTTATTAAATAATGCTGAATATGTTATTCAGCATTTAAATAATAATTTCACCACAAGAAATTATCTCGTTAACTTCGGTTTATATCGATATACTCCAGTCGCATTAATCCTTTAAGAATTAATCATTATTTATATAAGACATTTTGTTTTAATCATCGCGTCAATAAATAAATGTTTCCGATGAGTGAATGAAAATAACAAACCTTGCACCGGTTGTAAAAAACAGCAATGTATTTTCAATAGTGGGTGATGGATTATGAGTATTGAAAAATGAGTACATTACAGTTACCTGGCAGTTCATATTCTACCGAAGTTAATTTAAACGGCTTAATTGAGGTGCTCAGTAAGCATCTTTACTCCACCCCCGTGGTCGCCGTGTGGGAGCTGGTGCAAAACGGACACGATGCGA
Source organism: Escherichia sp. MOD1-EC7011 (assembly GCF_002965005.1). Taxonomy (NCBI): domain Bacteria; kingdom Pseudomonadati; phylum Pseudomonadota; class Gammaproteobacteria; order Enterobacterales; family Enterobacteriaceae; genus Escherichia; species Escherichia sp. MOD1-EC7011. The sequence continues at coordinate 95,166 of NZ_PTRD01000009.1, read as the reverse complement.
TCGTGCGCCGCAGGATTGAGCAACCCAATGCACCAAAGGATAACGCGATTCGTGTGGTGGCGGACGTGGCGAAATCCACCATCACCATTAGCGATACCGGCGCGGGTCTGACAGAAAGCGAAATTCACGGCTTCCTGGCTACAGTGGGCGTGGGTTATACCCGAATGCTGCGCCAGCAGGATGACAATACTGGTTTAATTGGTATGTTCGGCCTCGGTTTTTTGTCGGCATTTGTACTGGCAAAAGAAGTGACGGTACTGACCACCTCGTGGCAAACGCCAGATCAGAGCTGGAAATACCACTCTACCGACGGGCAAAAATATACCGTTACGCCGCATCAGTCCTCGGAGCCGGGGACGCAGGTGATTCTGACGCTCAAAGAAGAGTACAGCCATCTGGCGAGTAACAATTTGCTGAACCGCGTCCTTTCCCGCTACTGCATATTGCTGCACGAACCGGTCTATGTGGGGGACGCCAGCGAGCCAGTGAACAAACTCCAGCCACCGTGGCGTGAAGAAACGCCAGATGGCGTAACGATGCACCGCGCGCTGGTACAGCGGAAAAATCTCGCCTTTGCCGCCCAGTTTGAATCTTCTTTTGAACCTATTTGCACCATTCCGGTGGTGCCAGCGGGAATGAGCGATGCGGTCGGGATTTTATGGATTCAGGATGGCGCAACTTACGGCACCAGCGATAACCGCAACCTGTCGCTGTTTTTGCGCGGCATGTTACTTGATGGCGAAGCGCGTGAGCTGTTACCGCCCTGGGCCGGTTTTATTGGCGGCGTGATTGAGTCATCGAAACTGACGCCGACGGCGAGCCGGGAAGATCTCCAGCGCGACGAAACCTGGGTCGCGGTGCAGGAGGCGTTAAAAGAGGCGCTGATTTCTGGTTTGTCCGATCTCGCACAAAATCAGCCAGAAATCTGGCGGCGTGTATTAATGCGCCATAACGAAGCGTTGCTTGGCGCAGCGTTGTGTGATGACCGTCTGTTTGATTTGCTCAAAGACCGTTTGCAGGTGCCTACCTCAAAAGGTGCGCTGCTGGCAAAAGATTTACGCATTAATAACAGCATTCATATTCTGTTAAGCCGCGATGGCGGTTTTGAAGAGATGTTGTTCCACATTCTGCAACGACCCGTTGCGCGTGGCGATCGCTATGCCGTGGTGCCATTTTTACGCCGCTGGGCGCTGTTATATCACTGCCGGATTATTGAAGTCGGTACACAAACGGGTAATGAACAGTTGTTCAGCCTTGCGGAATTACCCGAAGAGCAGATTGCTTATCTGGAAGAGCATCTTTGCGACGGCGAGCAATTAATTATCTCCCGCTTCGAACCCGCCGTTTTACCGCTCGTGGTTACGCCAGATCGCGAAGCGGAATTAAAAAAAATTCTCGAACAGGATGACGCGGATAAACGTATTAGCACCGCAGCGTTAATGCTGGCGCGGCAATTCACCTCGCAAATCCAAAAGACCAAAACGTCAAGTCTGTATATCAATCTCAATAACCCCTGCATTATGCAACTGGTGACGGCATTACAACATCAGCAACAGCCAGCGGCGGCATTACGGTTATTAAAATCGCTGAAAGTGATTTTGTGCTCCAGCGGCAATAAAGAACAACAATGGGATTTACACCAGGCGCTGGAAGATTTTACTCAGATTATTCCTGTCTTAATTAATCAAGGAAAATAAAATGGATACATGGGAGTGGTACAACAAATATAGCCAGGAGTTGCGTGATGCCGGGCAGGAGTATATTCCGCAGATAATTGATGATTTTTCTGAAGGTGTTTTACATCTGCAAATGGAAAAGTGCGATTCGTTATTACCGGAAATGAAAGCATTGAATCAAGTGGCCAAAAATCCGTGGCTGGAAATATTTATCGGGCACTGGGAGATGCGCCATCGTCTGACTAACTACGAAGAAGGCGAAAAAGTACTGCCAGACGTAGTGGCGCTGTTTGAAAAAGCGCACCGGGAAGAGGCAAAAGATTGCCCGCAATCTATCTGTGTCACGCAGGATTTATCCGCCTGCTACGAGAATATAGATGCCCCTGGCTGGGCCAATGAACGTATGGCGGTATGTGAAGAAACCATCGCGCGCATTGATCCGACCTGGAGCTGCTTTATGTGTTTATCCTGCGAATATGCCAGTGCGCTGATGGATTCCAACAGAACAGAAGAGGCGTTGGCTTATATCGACAGGCAAATCGACGCGGTAAAAGCATCGGGGAGTGAATATTTAGAAGCACTGCTGGCAACCCGTGCCGATATTTTGGTTGCCCTTCAGCGTTACGATGAAGCGCGAGAAGTGATTGATGAACTGGCAAAAGAAAATGATTATTGGGGACGCGACCGCATCAATTATCAACTCAAAAAACTGTACATCATGGCGTTATGCGGGCAGGACAAAGAAGTCTGGGAGGAATTGCCGCGTTGGTCAGATCTGACTCCCTATTCATGGGGACCATGGCTGAAGATTATTACTGAATTACTTCCCCGCAATCCACAAAGAAACCACTGGCAACTGGCGCGAATCATTCAAAAAATGCTGGAGCACCGTTCACAGGCCGGGGCGCACCGCAAAGTGGTTGATCTGGCGAAACTGCAAATTACCCTGGCGCTGGAGCGAGAATCTGTCTGGGTTGCCAAAATGGCGATGAAACTGGCTCAGCGGCACATACCGAAATTACGCGCGTTGCTGGGCGTTGATCGCGAGTTTCTTGAACTTAGTGAAAAAATCGTCGCTAAAGAGGCGGAACTGCTTGCTCGACCGGTGGTAGAAATACCTGAAAACAGTGATGAAGAAACGCAGCCCGATCCGGAAAAAGACGTCGAAATATTCCGCCGCGCTTACCTGAACACGCCAGATGATACGGAATTGCTGGGCAAGCTGGTCAATGCGTTAAACGCCTGCAATGCGATTGATGAATCGATTGAACTCCTGCAACGCTACGTTGAAAGCCACATCCAGGAAGATACCAATCTCTGCTTTGATCTGCTGGATCTCCTGCTTAACCGTGGCGATCAGCAAGCGATCGAACACCTGGCGAAGCAGTATGAACAGGCGGAGTTACTACATATGGCGTTGTGGTTCCGTGCGCGGGTGATCAACCAACAGGAAGACTGGGGCGAACTGGAGTCGATTGGTCAACAGTTGCTGCAACACGAAAAGGGGCGCGAGTGGGTCGGCGTTTATCGCATGTGCTCCTGGGCAGCACAAAAACAGGAAGCCTGGGATCGGCAGCTGGATTATTTACAGCAATTGCAGCAACTTATGATTAGTCGTGAAGAAGATATTCGTAATATCCAGTGGGATATCATGGCGACCGCCAGCATCTTACAACAATGGGATTTGGTGCGAACTATCGCCGCAGAACTGGAAATCGAACTCACGGAAGGCGAAGGTTTTATCGACGAAAAATGGGGACTACTGAATATCCGTTTCCGGGAAAACTTCGAATACCGCTATTACTATGCCCAGCGGATTGGACCGGTAACGGCAAGGATCATTGAACCAACCTACCGGACAGATTACCCACAACATGTTGATGAAATTGTCGTTTTCGATGCGGAAATGTTGAATACCCGGCCTGAAGATGAGGAAGAGCAGAAGAATTTCACGCCACTTTATGGGGGCCTGAAAACCATTATCCCGACCGAGTACGGCGAGTCCTGGTTCTGTGAAGGTGTCATGCCTGGTGAAGAACAGTTTAATGCCTTCCGTGAGGCGCTACGTGAACGAAACTGGTACTACTGGAGCAACAGTAACGAGGACTATACGTTAACGGATAGTCATCAGGGAGAAGAAGCAGAGCCACTGCCCGCGTTCTACTTTGTTATCAGCGCGCCGCGTTCGGTTGCTAAAGCTAATATTGATAAAACGCTAAGTGAGTTGACCGCAGACTGGGAACATCCGTTGTGCTGGTGGCGTCTTGCCAAAGAAGCCGGAGCGAACGAAGAGAAACATGCTGCTATTTCTGAACGTTATGGGATGTAATGCAGGTTTAAATAACGAGGGGCAGAAACTTTCCTCTCGCAACGGTTGAACTGTTAATTGAATAAGTCCGGTAATTTATCAATGAAATCACCGGACTTATTCATTCAGTGAATTATATCTATTTATTTATAAACAAAACGCGTGTAGTGACGCTTTCTTTTTTCCTTTATTATATTTACTCTCTTATTTATCTATTTATAAGGCAATTAAATGAAAAGGAATTTATTATCTTCAGCTATTATTATCGCCATAATGGCCCTCGGTATCACCGGATGTGATGATAAAAAAGTCGAATCAGAAACTCCCCCGCCCGCCAATAGTCAACCTGCCGCACCAGCTCCAGAAGCGCCCGTTGCAAAAGCAGAAGCTAAACCAGAAACGCCTGCGCAACCGGTGGTCGATGAACAAGCGGTTTTCGACGAAAAAATGGATGTTTATATCAAGTGCTACAATAAGTTGCAGATCCCTGTGCAGAACAGCCTGGCGCGTTACGCTGACTGGCTGAAAGATTTTAAACAGGGTCCAACGGGTAAAGAGAGCCTTGTTTATGGCATCTACGGCATTAGTGAATCCAATCTCTCTGAGTGTCAAAAAGGAATAAAAAGAGTCGTGGCGTTAACGCCTGCGCTGGAACCCATTGATGGTGTGGCGTTGAATTATATTAATGCCGCTGTTGCGCTGGGTAATACCATTAACGAAATGGATAAATATTACACCCAGGAAAATTATAAAGATGATGCGTTTGCCAAAGGGAAAACGCTGCACCAGACGCTCATAAAAAATATTGAATCCTTTGAACCCGTAGCAGAATCTTATCACGCGGCGATTCAGGAAATTAATGATAAGCGTCAGCTTGCGGAATTGAAAAATATTGAAGAAAGAGAAGGGAAAACATTCCACTACTACTCTCTGGCTGTCATGATATCAGCGAAACAAATTAATAACCTGATTTCGCAAGAGAAGTTTGATGCAGATGCGGCAATGAAGAAAGTATCTGAACTGGAAACGCTGGTGGCGCAGGCCAAAGAAGCGGATAAAGGCGGCATGAAATTTTCCTTTATTAATTCGGCAGACCAATATCAGCTCGAAGCTAAAAAATATGTTCGCCGCGTCAGAGATAAAGTCCCGTACTCTGACTGGGATAAAGAGCAACTTCAGGATGCAAACACAAGCTGGATGGTCGAAGACTCTTTCCCGAAAGCGTTACGCGAGTACAACGAAATGGTTGATGACTATAATAGCCTGCGTTAAACGTTTTTGATTTTGGTGAGCAATGTAATGTTGGATACCGCTGTGGACGCCAGCCGGGCAAATTCAGCGCAACAGACGAGTCGCTCACTGAAGTGGCTGCGTTGTGCGGGTTTAATGACGTTGGCTATTTCCGACAGATTTTTCGCAAACACACTGGTTTAACGCCAGCAGCGTGGAAGCGGCGTTACAGCAAGGAACATATCAATTCGTAGTGCCGGGGCGATGAAGCCCCGGCGTGAGGGATTACTGCCCGTAATAGGCATTGTCTCCATGCTTACGCAGGTAGTGCTTATCCAGCAGTTCGTTTTGCATGGCAGGGAGCTGCGGCGCAAGCTGGTGCGAGAACAGGCCCATATAGGCGCACTCTTCCAGCACCACGGCGTTATGCACCGCATCGGCGGCATTTTTTCCCCAGGCGAACGGGCCGTGAGAATGCACCAGCACCGCCGGGATTTGTGCCGGACTCCTGCCACGCTCTTCGAAGGTTTCAATGATCACTTCGCCGGTCTGATATTCATATTCGCCGTTAATCTCCTCTGCGGTCATCTGTCGCGTGCAGGGGATGGCACCATAGAAATAATCGGCGTGCGTGGTGCCCCAGGCGGGGAGATCAAGTCCGGCCTGCGACCAGATGGTGGCGTGGCGCGAGTGGGTATGCACAATACCGCCAATCTCCGCATAGCGGCGGTAGAGCGCCAGATGCGTTGGCGTGTCGGACGAGGGCTTTTTGCTGCCTTCCACCGCCTTGCCGCTGGCTATCTCAACCACCACCATATCGTCGGCGGTCATCACTTCATACTCGACGCCGGAAGGTTTGATCACCATCCATTGCCGCGTCTCGTCTACCGCGCTGACATTGCCCCAGGTGAACGTCACCAGATGGTGAGCGGGAAGCGCCAGATTCGCCGCCAGCACGTCGGCTTTCAGTTGCTCTAACATATAAACCCGGCCTCCTGCATACGCGCTTCAATCCAGCGCCGCGCCTGAATAATCTCCAGCACCGGCTCTTTGGCTTTTTCGGTCCACATCTCAATCAGGAAAGAACCGCGATAGTTCAGTTCATGCAGCGTTTTAAAGATGCCAATGAAATCAACGCAGCCTTCGCCAAACGGTACATCACGGAACTGGCCAGGACTCTGGTCGGTTACGGGTTGAGTGTCTTTCAGGTGAATAGCCGCGATGCGGTCAATGCCCAGTTTCAGTTCGGCGGGAACATCATTGCCCCAGGCGCTGAGGTTGCCGACATCCGGGTAAACGGTGAACCACGGCGAGGCGAGCATCTCGTCCCATTTTTTCCATTTGCTGATGGAGTTCATAAACGCGGTGTCCATAATCTCCACCGCCAGCATCACTTGCGATGCCGCCGCCTGTTCAACAGCCCACGCCAGCCCTTCAGCAAAACGTTGCTGGGTGCCTTCGTCATGCTCTTCGTAATAGACGTCGTAGCCCGCCAGTTGAATAGTGCGAATGCCGAGATCGCGCGCCAGGCGAATCGCTTTACTCATGATTTCCCGCGCCCGTTCGCGCACCGCCTCGTCCCGGCTGCCAAAGGGAAAACGACGATGGGCAGACAGACACATTGACGGAATGGAGACACCCGTTTCGATCATCGCAGTGACCAGCGAAGCACGTTGTGCGGCGCTCCAGTCAAGACGTGAGAGCCGTTCGTCGGTTTCATCCACCGACATTTCGACAAAATCAAAACAGCAGCTTTTTGCCAGCACCAGCCGCTCCGGCCAGGAGAGATCTTTCGCCAGCGCCTTTTCATAAATCCCTAACGGATGACTACGCACGAGAACCTCCCCAGATTGCGTCAATTTGTGCATGAAAATCAGCGGCAACCTGCGCTGGATTGGTAGCGCCCGCCAGTGCGCGCCCGGCAATAAACGCTTTCACGCGGATATCTTTAAACAGCGGCAGGTCAGCAGGGGTAATCCCGCCGGTAATAGAAAGTTCGAGGCCGATATCAGAAAGCGCCTTCATGCGTGCCAGATCGGCCTCGCCCCACTGTTGCCCGCTGGCCTGTGCGTCGCGACCACGATGATAAATGGCCTGCTGCACGCCAATGCGATGCCAGTCACGTGCGTCGTCCAGTGTCCAGTTGCCGAACAGCTCTATCTGGATTTCACCGCCGCAGCGTTGCGCCATCGCGTGGCCTTTTTCCACCGTGGCGAGCGGCGCGGCGCAGATGATGGTCATCCAGTTAGCGCCTGCGCCAAACGCCTGTTGCGCGAGCGTTTCACCCGCGTCGGCGACCTTCCAGTCAGCGACGATGATTTTGTCCGGGCACTGTTCACGCAAGGCTTTCACCGCGCCAAGCCCTTCGTTTAAACAGAGAATGGTGCCCGCTTCGACGATATCGACACTGTCCTTTAACAGCGTCACGTCGCGCTGCGCGGCTTCAAGTGATGAGTGGTCGAGAGCCAGTTGCAGAAGTGGTCTGCTCATAATGTGTGTTCCTTAATGCGGGTGTGATAACCCTGGAGTGCGGCAATGAGTTGCTGATAGCGTTGATATTTTTGCTGGTAATGCTGATGAGCGGTCATGTCCGGCAGCAATGTGCGTACCGGATGTTGCAAGTTGCGCTGCGCTTCGCTGAAGTTGCGATAAACGCCCGTACCGACACGGGCAGCGAGCGCCGCGCCAAAGCATCCCGTTTCTTCCACCTGCGGCAGCTCGATACGCAGACCGCTGACGTCTGCCAGCATTTGCATCCAGACATCGGAGTGCGCAGGACCGCCAGTCACGCGCAGGGTGTGAACAGCGGTAAAACGTTCACGCATCCGGTTGAGGTGGGTCATGTGGCTGAACACCACGCCTTCATAAATGGCCTGCAACAGGTGCGCACGGGTGTGAATGGCCTGCATCCCGTAGAAACCGCTGGTCATCTCAAGTCCGGCGTTGCTGCCGTACAGGAACGGCAGGAAAAACAGATCGCCTCTGGCTTTCGGCAAGCTGGCAACGGCCTGATTAATCTCAGCAAAAGAGATTTCTCCCCACTGCGCGGTAAACCATTCGAGATTGCCGGAAGAGGTAGGGCTGGCTTCGTGAACGATAAATTGACCGTCATTAACATAGCGACCATAGACATACGGATGCGCTTCACCGTCACGTAAACCGCTGGTTATGCCGCTGGTCACCGCCCAGGTTCCCATTACTGCATTGAGGGTGGATTCGTCTTCGATCCCGGCACAAAGTGCGGTGGAAACCACATCAAACAGGCCACCGACAACGGGCGTACCCGCTTTCAGACCGGTTTGTGCGGCTGTCTGAGCGGTAGTTTCCCCGCAGATTTCGGCAGATCCAACCACAGGTGGCAGGGAGTGATTGATTTCACCGATCCCCAGCCAGTCGGTGAGGCACGGGTCATATTCCCCGCGACTCATGTTGTAGAGATTGGACTCAGAAATATTGCTCTCTTCACAACCTTTGACGCCGGTTAAACACCAGCGCAGGTAGTCGTGCGTCATCATCACGCAGCCAATTTGCGCGTAGCGTTCCGGTTCGTGCTCTTTCAGCCAGCGTAACAGCGACACCGGATGCCCGGTCCACAAGGTTTGTCGGGTCAGCGGGTAGAGTTTTTCCGGGATGCCATCTTCCTGCCAGCAACGAACGATTTCTATCGCCCGGCGATCCGAAGACAAAATAGCGTTACCGAGCGGCTTGTCGTTTTTATCCAGCAAAAACAAACCCTTTCCCTGTGCGGAGATACCGATACCAACTATTTGTTCCCCGCTAACACCGGAATGGGTAAGCAGGTCGCGAATGACAGCCATGCAGCATTGCCATAGTTCTGCCATATCGCGCTCTGCCCAGCCTGGCTGCGGGCTTAATGCGCACAGCGGCAGGCGCTGCACGCCTGCCTCCCGGCCTTCGCGGTCATACAGCCCGGCTTTCAGCCAGCTACCGCCACAATCTAACCCCAGCCAGTATTGCGTCATGGTTTATTGCACCTCATCCACGGCTTTCAGCAGATCAGCGCCCTGCGGAACATCTTTAACAAACATGTCGCGAACCTGATTACCCAGCGCGTCGCTAAAGGCTTTGCGGTCGAGATCGGTAATCACTTCCACGCCTGCGTCTTTCATGCCGTCGATGATTTTTTGCTGATCTTCGGCGACCAGTTTGCGCTGGTAGTTACCCGCTTCTTGCGCAGATGAGATCAGTGCCTGCTGGAACTCTGGGGTTAAGCCATCAAACTTCGCTTTGTTGATTACCACCAGAAGCGGGGAATAGGCGTGGTGCGTCAGAGAAAGGTACTTCTGCACTTCATAAAATTTTGCTGACCAGACGACGTTGATCGGGTGTTCCTGAGCGTCGATAGTGCGGGTTTCCAGCCCGGTATAGACTTCGGCAAACGGCATCGGGATCGGGTTAGCGCCAAAGACTTTGAATGCGGCAATATTCATTGGGCTATTGTTGGTACGGATCTTCAGCCCTTGCAGATCGGTAGGCGTTTTAACCGGTGCACGCGAGTTGGTGACATCGCGCCAGCCGTTTTCCCAGTAGGCCAGTACTTTTAGTCCTTTACCTTCAAGGGATACTTTCAGGTCATCACCGACTTTGCCGTCGAGCGTTTTATGCGCGTGAGCGGTATCGCGGAACAGGAAAGGGACATCGAGCAGGTTGATGACGGGCGAGAGTCCCGTAAAGTTATTGGAGCCAGACATCTCCATATCAATAGTGCCGCCGCGCACGCCGCTGATCATCGCCTGCGCATTACCGAGGGTGCTATCCGGGAACAGTTTTAATTTCAGTTCGCCTTTGGTTTTTTCCTGTAATAATTCATTGAATTTTTTCGCCGCAATATGTTGCGAGTCGGTTTGCGAGGTTTCATAACCGAAACGTAATGATTGTGCCGCCAGAGAAGATGTGCTGAACGCCGCCACTCCGGCAAATAATAAAGCGTAGGTTACAGAACGTAATTTCATTATGATTTCCTTTTAACTCATCCATTTAAGAGGAGCGGTAATAAGCTCCGGTATAAAAATAAATAATGCTAACAACATGAATAAAACCATGACGTAAGGCGCAACGCCTTTTACCGCATCGTCAAATTTAAGTTTCGCCACGCCGCATACCACGTTAAGAACGTTACCGACTGGAGGCGTAATCAGTGATATTGAACAGTTGATAATAAACATGATGCCGAAATAGACCGGATCTATTCCTGCTTCTTTCACTAATGGCATTAATACTGGCGTAAGAATTAATACGGTAGGCGTTAAGTCCATGACCGTACTGATCACCATAATGGCGAGCATAATGACGATGAATAATAAGCGGGGCGAATCAACCAACGGTTGTAATAGCTCCGATACCATCATGGGTAATTCGGCGATAGTAATAAGCCATGCAGATACCGCAGCAGAGGCCACCAGGAACATGACCACGGATGTGGTTTTCGCCGCGTTAATCAGTACATGATAAAGCGTGGAGAAGGTCATTTCGCGATAGACCACCACCGAGACGAACAGGGCGTAGAAGGCGGCAACTGCGCCTGCTTCGGTGGGTGTGAATAACCCCGAACGGAAACCGCCAATAATAATTATCGGTAAAAAGAGCGCCCAAATACCGGAAACTAAGGATTGCCATACTTCCCGTAGTGAGGCTTTCGGCTGACAAGGTAAATTAAGTCGTTTTGCCTGCCACCACCAGGTAACCATCAGCGTGACGCCCATCATGACGCCCGGCGCAATGCCCGCCATAAAAAGTTTGCTGATGGAGAGTCCGCTGGAGACGCCGAAGATAATGAGTGGAATAGAGGGAGGGATAATGGCTGCAATAATACCGCCCGATCCGATAAGCCCGGCGGCGCGATTTACCGGATAGTTGGCCTGACGCATCATCGGCACCAGCAGTGCCGCGACGGCTGCGGTATCGGCAACCGCAGAACCGGAAAGGCTTGCCATGATCATTGCCGCCAGCACGCCAACGTAACCCAGACCACCAGGCCTGTGACCCACCAGTTTCATTGGCAGGTCGACAATACGTTGCGACAGGCCGCCCGCGTTCATGATCTCACCCGCCAGCACAAAGAAGGGAATGGCTAACAGAGAGAAGCTGTCTGCGCCATTTACCAGCGTTTGTGCCAGAATTTGCACATCAAAGATATCCATCCAGAACATCAGTGAGATGCCGCACAGTAATAATGCCTAGGCAATGGGAACACCAATCGCGATAGCGCCTAACAAACTGACAATAAATATAAGAATTGTCATCGTCAGACTCCTTGTTGGTTTTGGCTGGTGGTATTTGTGAACTGCCGGTATAAGTGACGCAATTCCAGTAATGCGATAATCAGGCTGGTGGGGATAGCTGCGGCGTACATTAAGCCAACGGGTACGCCGAGAATGGGTGATAAGTTACTCCAGTCCTGTGACGTTTTTTCTATTGCACCCCAGGCCAGACCCAGACACAGTAATAAAATGAGCGTATGGGTTAGCTGCGAAACACGTTGTTGATTAGCGGGAGAGAGTTTTTCGACTAAAAAAGTAACCTGCACATGGCTGTTGTCCATATAAGCAACGATAGCGCCAATAAAGGTTAACCAGACAAATAAAAGACGGGATAATTCATCAATCGATAATATGCTTGTGTGAAATCCATATCGAAGAATTATATTAATAAAAATAATACAAGATAGTATTGCGATGATGAGCGCAAGAATGCCTTCGAGTATCCGTTTCATAACGAGTCCTTCTTGTTATGTAATATGTTTTCATTAATTAATGCTGTTGGTATTCGTAATATTTATTGGAAAACGACTAATTAGAATTTGGCAAAATAAATGAATCGTTTTAAATAGATTCATTCAGAGAGTGAATGCCGTTACGTAATATTTCGATGCGATGCTGTACATCAGCCGATTCATTTATTTCTAGCAGCTTGATGCCAGCAAAATGCAATGTTGACGGTTCTGCTGCATTAAATAACTCGCGAACGTGATCTGTGGTCATCAGGCTTTCTGCACAGAATGGTGCAAACGGCGCGTGTAAATCCTGCCATTCTCCGTATGCTCCGTTTAGCGTCGTACCAGAGAACATCAACGCGCCGAGTTTCCCGGCCTGTTTCGCCATTTGGGTATGGGTCAGCGGCAACGCTGTATTGCGCCCTTCAATGGCGGAGCGCGCCCAGTTGATACAGAGGCTGACGTCATAATCGGCAATGACTTCCAGCACATTTTCCAAAGGCAAAAAGCCTTTGCGGGGAGCGGCAGACGTCATGGCGTCGCAGTGTTCCAGCACCAGTTTGCACGGCCAGTCCCAACTGGCGATTTCTTTCAACGAGCGGGCAAAGGCATCCGTCGCTTGCATAATATTGGGATTCGTTGCTAACGGTGCGGCCTGGATCTCTAGTGCGAGCACTTTATTAGCCTGCAATGAGTTGATTTTATGGAACAGGTGGCGATAGTACGCCACGCAGGCCTTGCGTTGTTCTTCATCGCTGGAGGCGAGACCAAAGCCGTTGTTTTCGCTGCGGCGACGCATGGTTTCCATCACAGCGGTGACGACAAATTTCCAGCTTTCCGGCGTATGGCGAAGTAACCATTGATCGCCAAGAGGATGGAAGTTTTCCAGGCAGGGTTGTTCCAGCCCAAGAATATCAGGGGTATCTGATAATTGTCGCCAGAATTCCTTCTCTTCCTCTTCACTTCTTTGGTGAAAAGAGGGTGCACAGGGATACGCACCGATAATATAACCGGTATTATTCGCTTTCATTTTGTGCTCCAGTAATAACTTTTTATAAAGCGCAGAGGGCGACTTTAACCACGATTTTGCGGATTGCCGTAGGGGCATTTTTATTACATGCCGGTCGATGAACATCCTGTGGGAAGAAAATAGCGTAGCTACCCGGTATCATTCCTATAAATGATTCATGTTCACTATCGTGATAAAAAATAATATCGCGTTGCTCTAATAGTGATTCGCTGACTTTATTATTCCCGGTATCAATGGCTACACCGATTTTCTCTTCGCCCCAGGCCAGAAACTGAATATCCAGATAGCGACGATGAACCTCAGGACGGTTTTCCACCGCCTCGCGTGTGGTTAAATCGATAATTTGCGCAAAAATATTCTTGCCGTCGATTTCGACAACGCCCGGCGCCAGGGCGTTGAAATCGGTGGTGCGTAGAAAATCGAGCGCCTTTTCAATGGCTGCGGGCAAACGGCACGGATTAGGTTGTGTGATATGTCCAAATATCATGGTCTATCTCCTTATAATGCCTGGATTTTTGCCCATACGCTGTCATCCACAGTAATACCGTTACGACGGTTTTCTGCCAGTAGAGTGGTAAATTCGTGGCCGGGTAAACGAATGGCCTGGTTTTCGTCTGCGCGTTCGGCACTGGTAACGTAATCCATGATGCGTTGCAGTTTGGCGTCGCGGGTGGAACCGTCGATCAGTTTATCCACTTCAATGGCAATAAAGATTTGTGAAATGCCGTACTCGTCGCTGTTGTCCTGGGTGACTTCAGCAACCGATGCGCCGTCAGAAAGGAGAGTGGCTATCATATCCAGCACAATCGACATGCCAGAACCTTTCCAGTAACCCATCGGCAAAATTCGGCGATTTTTCTCGATAACGCCAGGTTCTTTGGTCAAATTTCCTTCATCATCAAACCCACCATCGACCGGCAGCTCGCGTCCCGCCAGACGATTCACTTCTAACATGCCGTAGGAGAACATCGACATCGACATATCGACCATGGTGATGGGTGAAGAGGGAATAGCGACGATCAGTGGGTTGGTGCCGATGCGACACTCTTTTGCGCCCCACGGCGGCATAACGGCGATGGAGTTTGTCCAGCAGATGCCGATATAGCCTTTTTCCGCCGCCTGCCAGCCGTAGCTGCCGCCGCGCATCCAGTGGTTGGCATTGCGTAACGCGACCAGGCCAATCCCGTGAGTTGCCGCCAGTTCAATGGCACGATCCATCATCTTTTTCGCTGTCAGGTTACCGATCGAACGCCGGGCGTCCCACTGCTCAATCGCGCCGAGGCTGGTTATACGTTTGGGGTGGGCGTCAGGAATGATATCGCCGTTTTCCAGTTGCTGAATGAAGCGGGGGAAACGGTTAACGCCATGAGAATAAACGCCGGATTCGGTGGTGCGGGCGAACATCTCTGCACAGGCATCGGCTGTTTCGCTGTTAACGCCACGTGAAATTAATACCCGATTAAAGGCTGTTTTTAACTGCTCAAATGTCACTTTCATCCCTGGCTTCCTTGTGTTTGTTGATCGCTTTTTTAGCTTAAAATTCCACTATGCGAAATTTGATTTCAAATATATCGATCGCTTTTTAACAAAGCAATCCACACCATGATTTTCAAAAATCATATAAATCAAATGGTTATAAATTATCTGTCGAGATCGTGAACTGCGACACACTTTGCGTTACCATCAGGGCGCGATAAAAAGGGGAAGAAAGCGATGGGAAAAAAAGAGCACGAGTTGGCGCAGGAAAAAGAGCGTCCGGCTGGAAGTCAGAGCCTGTTTCGCGGGTTGATGCTGATTGAGATTTTGAGCAACTATCCAAACGGTTGCCCGCTGGCGCATCTCTCTGAACTGGCTGGCTTAAATAAAAGTACGGTCCATCGTTTATTGCAGGGACTACAGTCCTGTGGCTATGTGACAACCGCGCCTGCTGCGGGGAGTTATCGCCTGACCACAAAATTTATTGCCGTCGGGCAGAAGGCGCTGTCTTCGCTGAATATCATTCATATCGCCGCGCCGCATCTTGAGGCACTGAACATCGCCACTGGTGAAACCATTAACTTTTCCAGTCGAGAAGACGATCACGCTATTTTGATTTATAAACTGGAACCTACTACCGGTATGCTGCGAACCCGTGCCTATATTGGTCAGCATATGCCGCTCTACTGTTCGGCGATGGGTAAGGTTTATATGGCGTTTGGTCATCAGGACTACGTGAAATCGTATTGGGAAAGCCATCAGAATGAAATCCAGCCGCTAACCCGCAATACCATTACCGAACTGCCCGCGATGTTCGACGAACTGGCGCACATTCGCGAAAGCGGCGTGGCGATGGACAGAGAAGAGAATGAACTCGGCGTCTCCTGTATTGCTGTTCCGGTGTTTGATATTCATGGGCGGGTGCCGTATGCGGTGTCGATTTCGCTTTCGACATCACGCCTGAAACAGGTGGGGGTGAAAAATCTCCTGAAACCGCTGCGTGAAACTGCCCAGGCTATTTCCAATGAACTGGGATTTACCGTCCGGGACGACCAGGGCGCGATCACATAACGTTTTTGGCAGGTGGCAAAACTTTAATATTTCCTTCGTTGGATCAAAGCAATAATGGCGCACTCTCTGGCACGCTGCGGTTTTAGCGCAAAGGAGTGATCATGAACCGGTTTATTATTGCGGATGCGACGAAATGTATCGGTTGCCGTACCTGTGAAGTGGCTTGCGCAGTGTCGCATCAGGAGAATCAGGATTGCGCTTCGTTGTTACCTGGCGAGTTTATTTCCCGTATTCGTGTTATCAAAGACCATACCTGGACCACGGCAGTAGCCTGTCATCAGTGTGAAGATGCACCCTGCGCGAATGTTTGCCCTGTGGACGCTATTCGTCGTGAACATGGGCATATCTTTGTTGAACAATCACGTTGTATTGGCTGTAAAAGCTGTATGCTGGCATGTCCGTTTGGCGCGATGGAGGTCGTTTCATCGCGTGCAAAGGCGAGGGCGATTAAGTGCGATCTGTGCTGGCATCGGACGACGGGCCCGGCCTGTGTTGAAGCCTGTCCGACAAAAGCGTTGCAGTGTATGGATGTTGAGAAAGTGCAGCGGAATCGGCTACTACAGCAGCCTGTTTGAAACACTATTCCGGTGGTTCTCAACGCCGGAATAGTGCGTTTTGTTAATGCCGGATGTGGCGTGAACGTCTTATCTGGCCTACAAAACCTTACAAATTCAATACATTGCAGAAATTATGTGGCCTGATAAGCGCAGCGCATCAGGCAATTTTTAATGACTCTCAGCCCAGGCGCGTTCAATCTCTTCCGCCAGAATCTTCACGCCTGCCTCAATTTTCTCCGGCTCCGGCACATAGTTCATGCGCATACATTGATGCGTATGCGGCCACAGTTTATCCAGCCCAGGGAAGAAGTTGTGCCCCGGCACCATCAGCACGCCGCGCGCTTTCAGGCGCTGGTAAAGCTGCTCGGTGGTAATTGGCAAATCCTTAAACCATAGCCAGAGGAAAA
This sequence comes from Escherichia sp. MOD1-EC7011, assembly GCF_002965005.1. Taxonomy (NCBI): domain Bacteria; kingdom Pseudomonadati; phylum Pseudomonadota; class Gammaproteobacteria; order Enterobacterales; family Enterobacteriaceae; genus Escherichia; species Escherichia sp. MOD1-EC7011. The sequence goes on along the minus strand of NZ_PTRD01000009.1, from coordinate 78,678 downwards.
TGGCTCCTTCGGGTTTATGAATCAGGCAGCGATCTTCTGGTAAATAGCGGCGAATGATGGCGATAGTTTCCTGAACACGCTGGTAGTAGAACGGCTTGATGACCGTTTCTGACAGGCGCAGCAGATCGTTACGCTTAATCATTTCACACATCATCGCCGGACCAATACCGCCAGGCGCCAGGCTGATAATGCCGTTCATATTCGTGATGGCGGTGATGATTTTTTCATTGGCGATGATAATGCCGCAGCGGGAGCCTGGTAGACCCAGCTTGGAAAGACTCATGCACAGTACGATATTCGGATTCCACAGCGGGCGCGCTTCGCTGAAGATGATACCCGGGAACGGGACGCCATAAGCGTTATCAATCACCAGCGGAATGCCGTGTTGATTCGCCAGCGCATCCAGCTTCAGCAACTCTTCGTCAGTAATCACATTGCCTGTTGGGTTCGTTGGGCGGGAGACGCAAATCATCCCGGTCTCTTCGCCAATATGCAGATGTTCAAAATCGACGTGGTATTTAAACTGGCCTTCTGGCAGCAGTTCAATATTTGGACGCGCAGAGACGAAAAGATCTTCTTCCAGTCCGGCGTCAGCGTAGCCAATGTATTCTGGTGCCAGCGGGAACAGCACTTTTTTGACCCGACCATCGGCGCGGCGTCCGGCAAACAGATTAAATAAGTAGAAAAACGCGCTCTGGCTGCCGTTTGTTAGTGCAATATTCTGTGGTTCAATATCCCAACCCAGCTTCTCGCGTAGCATTCCGGCAAGTAGTGTGAGTAGCTCCGTTTTCCCCTGCGGGCCGTCGTAATTACACAGCGCATCAGTGGCTTTGCCGCTTTCCAGCATGTCGGTCAGCAGCGTCTGGAAGTAGTCCTGCATTTCCGGGATCTGCGCCGGATTGCCGCCGCCGAGCATAATCGCGCCGGGCGTGCGTAAGCCGTCGTTCAGATCTTCCATCAGCAGCGTAATGCCGGAGTGGCGGGTAAATTTGTCACCAAAAAGGGAGAATGTCATAGCGGGATATCTGTCGAACTCTGTAGCAAGGAAAGTAACAATAACGCTACATTTGCTGGGGTGCAAATCGGGTTGCTGCAAGAGGATTGGCGTATCATGCTAAGGTTTATGATATGTCTGGTCTTTTATACTGGAATACGGCTTCCCGACATACTGCAAGTGGGAAGCCGGAAAAGTTACTGTTGCCCCGCCCAGACAACCATCACTTTATCATTGCCATGTTCACGGACAAATCCATAACCTTGTTTCAGTGGCAATGTGGTCTGCTTACCCGCGCCAATCGCTGGATGGCGGGCGCGGAACTGACCGAGGCGTTGCCAGTGCGCAACGCTGGCGGCAGATTTACCGCTAACATCCTGCCAGTTCATATCCGAGCGTGTGCCTTGCAGCGGATCTGAGCCGGTGGCTCCGAACGGACGCGAGGATTCATCGCCATAAAAGATTTGCACCGCACCTGGCGCTAATAGCAATAACTCTGCTGCTTTGTCGCCTCCTTCGCGGAACAGGCGGGTATCATGCGAGGAGAGATAGCTCAACACGTTGAAATCCTGCAATTTATCTGCCATTTGCTGCCAGGTCGTATCCATCTGCGCCAGACAATCGACGGCTTTCGCCGCCTGCTCCTGATAATCGAAATTGATCATCGCATCGAAGCCGTGGCGATAGTAGTCACTTTGCATCACGCCGTGGCCCCAGGCTTCACCGGTCATCCAGAAAGGTTTGTCATCTAATGCTTTATCGGGATTCGCTTCTTTCCATTCGCTAAGTGCGGCGCTGGCCTGAGTTTTCAGTTGCTGCCAGGCGGGCAACTCAACATGTTTGGCGGTGTCGACCCGAAAACCATCAATCCCGTAGTCGCGAACCCACTGGCTTAACCAGTGAGTTAAATAATCGCGCGGCGTATAGCCATCGATGGCTTTAGCGTGGGTATCCGGTTTGTTTTTATAGAACACCGGCAGACCTGAAGCGGTGGTAGATTCGGTCTTTATATCCGGTAAAAAGGCCAGCGACATGGTGAGATCGTCGAATCCAGGATTGTCGTAATCTCCAATATCCGTTCTGACCCAGTTTTTCCCCCACCATTTATCCCACCCTGTTTTGTCGCTGAAATTAATGTAATCGTTAAAACTATGCCAGGTTTGCCCGGCGGCGGGTTTCCAGTCGCTCCAGCGGTCACCCAGCGTTTTTTTCAGCTCATCACCAGAAATATATAACGCGCCAAACTGATACTCCTGCATATCCGCCAGCGTGGCATAACCGGTATGGTTCATCACCACATCAAAGAGAATACGAATACCGCGCTGGTGCGCGCTATCAACCAGCGTCCGTAGATCGGCTTCGTTGCCCATATTTGCATCAAGATTCGTCCAGTCCTGTGTGTAATAACCGTGGTAGGCATAATGCGGGAAATCGCCTTTTGTACCACCGCCTACCCAGCCGTGAATTTGCTCAAATGGGGCGCTGATCCATAGGGCATTGACGCCGAGCTGCTGGAGATAATCCAGTTTGTTGGTCAGGCCGCGTAAATCGCCGCCGTGAAAAGTGCCAATTTCCGCCATACCGTCTTTATGACGACCGTAGCTCTGGTCATTGCTGAGATCGCCGTTTTCGAAACGGTCTGTCAGCACAAAGTAAACGGTGGCGTTATGCCAGTCGAAAGGGGCAGAGGTGCCAGTTTCTGCCCGTTCCAGCAGTAGCAAGCCGTTACTGGTGGCGGCAGGTTGTAACGTTATTTGACCGTTTTTCACCGTCGCGATTTGTTGGCTGTAATAATCACGGATTGCCGCACCTTCCGGGAAAGTGGCACTGACATCAAGCGTAAGTGGTCGTCCATCCCATTTCGGGCATTCACGGATTGGGGTTGCTACTGGTTCGGCGGTGTTTGGGATCGAAATCATCAACGTTGGCGTGCCGGAGCGGGTGTCGATTTGCAGCTTATATTCGCCAGCTCTGAACAATCGCCATTGTGGCGGTGTGTTATCGCAAGGTTGCAGGGAAAGCATCTGATTGAGTTTTATCGCATTCACTGGTTGCCAGCACTGTTGGTCAAAATTTAGCGTTAGTGGACGCGTACTTTTAGCCAGCTTAGCGTGGCTGACAAATGTTCCTGTCCCCTGTTCGGTAAAGATGGGGAACCCCTGCGAAGTCCAGTTGGCGGCAACGGCAAAGCCGGGAAGGAGTGTCAGAAAACAGGCGGCAAGTTTCATGGCGGGTGAGTCCTTATTGCTGCGATTTAAGACAGTTTGCCAGCGAATAGCCAGACAAAGCTCATCCCTGAATAGTAAGTCCACAGGATGAGAAGCAGGGGTGAGCGATCGCGCGCAAAAAACGGCTGAATTTTGCGATAAAATCCACATTTTCTGCGATCTTGCACCAATCTGAACCATTACTACGTGACATAGTTTCAGATTTGGACTATTCCTTGGGGTGCGCTTGACCGCTATTTTTGATATGATTTGAGATTCAACTCTCAAATTTGGGAAAAATATTACTCTAAATCATTCGAGTTGCAGGACAAAACGCCAATGGCGTTTTGAACAGCGTTTACGCAGTACAGGCAACTTGAAGTATGACGAGTATAAGGTGTTTGAATGATTAAATCCGATCAGGAGACCTGATGATTTTGACTCCCATACGACGATATGGGGCGATGATTCTTATGTTACTCACTCTGGTGTTTTCGAGTGAGGTGTTAGCGAAGACGCACACGACAACAACGAGTCAAAAGTCCCACTTAACTAAAGCTAGTAATAAACAGGTAAGCAGTAAACAAGAGTATTCTCGCAATAGTGCAAAGAGCAGTTCACTTCCTGATTTGCGAAAATACCCTTCCGGAACACCAAGAAAAAAAGCGTTTCTCCGGACTGTAATGCCCTATATTACCAGCCAAAATGCTGCCATTACGGCGGAACGTAACTGGCTGATTTCAAAACAGTACCAGGGGCAATGGTCGCCTTCAGAGCGTGCACGTCTACAAGACATTGCCAAACGCTATAAGGTGAAGTGGTCCGGTAATACGCGAAAAATCCCGTGGAATACGCTACTCGAACGTGTAGACATTATCCCGACCAGTATGGTAGCGACGATGGCTGCCGCAGAAAGCGGTTGGGGAACGTCGAAGCTGGCGCGTAGCAACAACAACCTGTTCGGCATGAAGTGCATGAAAGGGCGTTGTACCAATGCGCCGGGTAAAGTGAAGGGGTACTCTCAGTTCAGTTCTGTAAAAGAATCGGTGAGCGCCTATGTCACTAACCTGAATACGCATCCGGCTTACGCTTCTTTCCGCAAATCACGTGCACAATTGCGTAAAGCGGATCAGGAAGTTACCGCCACAGCGATGATTCATAAGCTGAAAGGTTATTCCACGAAAGGGCAGAGCTATAACAACTACCTGTTCGCGATGTACCAGGATAACCAGCGGTTAATTGCCGCGCATATGTAATTGCATTCCCTTGAGCCTTATCCGGCTTGTTGGTCGGATAGGGCTTTTGCTCGCATCAGGTGGTTGTGCTGAATTGCCTGATGCGACGCTGGCGCGTCTTATCATGCCTGGCGGGTAGGTCGGATAAGGCGTTCACGCCGCATCCGACAACCACGAAATGTTGCCAGGCGGATTTTCCCCTTCCGCTACAGCATTACCTCGCTATTTACATCGCGATACTCTTTTGGCGTCGTGTCATACGCTTTTTTAAAAACAGAGTAGAAGTATTGCAGCGATGGATAACCGCACATTTGCGATATCTCATTGATCGACAAGGTAGTAGAAATCAGCAGGCTGCGCGCTTTCTCCAGCTTTTCGGCATGAATCATGGCGTGAATAGTTTCACCCACTTCTTCTTTAAACCGTTTCTCAAGATTAGATCGCGATATGCCCACCGCATCCAGAACCTGATCCACTTTAATTCCTTTGCAGGCATGATTGCGGATGTAATGCATGGCCTGAATAACGGCGGGATCGGTCAGCGAACGGTAATCCGTTGAACGCCGTTCGATGACACGGACTGGCGGAACCAAAATCCGCTGCAACGGCATCTCTTCTTTATCTAATAAGCGATGCAAAAGTTTTGCCGCCTGATAGCCCATTTGTCGGGCGCCCTGGGCGACAGAAGAGAGGGCGACACGCGAAAGATAGCGGGTCAATTCTTCGTTATCTATGCCAATCACGCATAATTTTTCCGGTACGGGGATGTGCAGATGCTCGCATACTTGCAGAATATGCCGCGCCCGGGCGTCAGTGACGGCAATAATTCCTGTTTGCGGTGGCAGCGTTTGCAGCCAGTCTGCCAGCCGATTTTGCGCGTGTTGCCAGTTCTCTGGTGCGGTTTCCAGCCCCTGATAAACCACACCTCGGTACTTCTCTTCAGCCACAAGCTGGCGAAAGGCATACTCGCGTTCGGCGGCCCAGCGTTTGCCGCTCGGCTCTGGCAGACCATAAAAAGCAAAGCGGTTAACGCCTTTCTCTTTTAAATGCAAAAATGCGCTTTCAACCAGCGCGTAGTTATCGGTGGCAATGTAATGTACGGGCGGATAGCTTTCTGCCAGGTGATACGAGCCACCAACGCCAACAATAGGGACGTTGACATCAGCCAATGCTTGCTCGATTTGTTTATCGTCGAAGTCGGCGATGACGCCATCTCCTAACCAGTCCTTGATTTTATCAATGCGGGCGCGGAAATCTTCTTCAATGAAAATATCCCATTCCGATTGCGACGCCTGTAAATATTCCCCTACACCTTCTACTACTTGACGGTCATAGGCTTTATTAGCATTGAACAGCAACGTGATGCGATGACGTTTAGTAAACATGGTTCTTTTCCTGCTGAATCATGTAAAAACTCAAAACCGGTAATACGTTACCGGCTTTGAGAAAATTTTTATCAAAGTCAGGAACGGCGTTTGGTTGCGGAGTCCATCCATACTGCCAGCAACAGAATCGCACCTTTGACGATATACTGCCAGAAGGTCGGTACATCCATCATACTCATACCGTTATCTAGTGAAGCCATGATGAATGCCCCCATTACTGCTCCGGCAACACTTCCCACACCGCCTGCCAGACTAGTACCACCAATCACGCATGCTGCAATCGCGTCCAGCTCGGCGATATTCCCCGCAGAAGGTGAACCAGCGCCAAGTCGAGAACTAAGAATTAACCCGGCGATGGCTACCATCAAACCGTTGATAGCAAACACAGCAAGTTTTGTTCGTTCAACGTTAATCCCGGATAGCCGTGCCGCTTCCAGATTACCGCCAATAGCGTAAATGCGTCGCCCAAAAGCTGTCCGTGTTGCCATAAACATTCCACCGAGTAACAGCAACGTCAGCAGTAGAACAGGAGTAGGAACGCCACGGTAATCATTTAGCAGCCAGATTGCGCCTAAAACAATAATAGCCGTTAATGCCTGGCGACCGACCACCGCTGTAGATGCCGGAGACTGCAAACCCAAAGCCTGACGGCGCATTCTTCCGCGCCATTGCCAGCCGACAAAAGCCATTAAACCAAGCGCGCCGATGATGAAACCGGTACTTGCTGGTAGATAGCTTTGCCCAATTTGTGACATCGCGGCGCTGGTGGGGGAAACGGTCGTGCCGTTGGTGATACCAATAAGGATGCCGCGAAATGCCAACATGCCTGCCAGGGTGACAATAAATGACGGGACTTTGCGGTACGCGACCCACCACCCATTCCACGCTCCGAGAAGCAGCCCCAGAACCAATGTCACAATGATAGTGAGCGGCAGCGGCCAGCCCAACCAAACGTCGCAGATAGCGGCGACCCCGCCTAATAGCCCCATCATGGAGCCGACCGAGAGGTCGATTTCAGCAGAAATTATGACGAACACCATACCTACCGCGAGAATGCCGGTAATTGCGGTCTGGCGCAGCAGGTTGGAAACGTTACGGGCGCTTAAGTAGGCGCCATCGGTGGTCCAGGTAAAGAACAGCATGATTGCGATGATCGCTGCAATCATCACGAAGACCTGTAAATTCAGTGACTTAAGCCAAGAAAAGCCACCGGATGTCGGTACGGCTAATTTCACTTCAGACGGATTGCTTTTCGACATGATGTTCGCTCCTCAATGCGGCTTCCATCACCTGCTCCTGAGTCAGGTTATGATTTATCAGGTTGGCTTTTAGTTTTCCTTCATGCATCACCAGCACACGATCGCTAAGGCCGAGTACTTCAGGTAATTCAGAAGAGATGACAATAACGGCAATACCTTGCTGGACGAGTTGGTTAATTAATTTGTAGATCTCGTATTTCGCGCCAATATCGATACCCCTGGTGGGTTCATCAAGAATAAGAATGCGCGGGTTAAGTAATAGACAGCGAGCGAGGATCGCTTTTTGCTGATTGCCGCCGCTCAAACGTCCAATAGCAAGGTCGGGGGACGACGTTTTAACTTTGAGTTGCTGGATGGATTCCAGAATACATTTTTGCTCTGCGGCATCATCAAGCTGGCTGATCCCTCCGGTAAATTTATTGAGTGCGGCGAGGGTAATATTTTTACCAACTGCCATTACCGGAACGATGCCATCGCGCTTTCTGTCTTCTGGCACCATCGCAATACCCTGGGCGATCGCTTGCTGGCAGTTGCGAATATCCACCTGTTTGCCGTCAATATAGATTTTCCCTTCCCACTGTCCGGGCCAAACGCCAAACAGGCATTGAATGGTTTCGGTACGCCCGGCGCCGACCAGTCCGGCAATACCCAGTATTTCACCGCGTTTCAGAGAAAAAGAGACATCGTTAACCCGTTTAATATGGCGATTAACCGGATGCCACGCCGTCAAGTGCTCAATACGTAATATTTCATCACCCGTGATATGCGGTTCGTTAGGGTAAAGTGCCGTTAATTCTCGCCCTACCATCATAGTGATAATATCGTCTTCGCTCATTCCGGCTGCATCACGTGTTCCTATATGCTGACCGTCGCGAATAACGCAAATCGTATCGGAAATTGCTTTAACTTCGTTGAGTTTGTGCGAAATATAGATACAGGCGATACCGTGTTGTTGCAGATCGCGAATAATATCCAGTAAAACCGTGGTTTCCAGCTCGGTTAATGAGGCTGTCGGTTCATCGAGAATTAATAAACGCACCTGCTTATTTAGCGCCTTGGCAATTTCAACCAGTTGTTGTTGCCCAAGCCCTAAATCGCCAACGCGGGTATCGGGTGAAATGGATAAACTGACCTGCGCTAATAGCTTCTGGCAGCGTAGCGTCATCTGGTCATAATCCATAATCCCATTGTGGGTTATTTCGTTACCCAAGAAGATATTTTCCAACACGGTCAATTCTTTCACCAGGGCTAATTCCTGGTGAATGATGGCGATGCCTTTGCGTTCGGTATCGCGGATGTGACTTGCCTGAATCTCTTCGCCAGCAAAAATAATTTCGCCTTCGTAGGAGCCATGAGGATAAATTCCACACAGCACTTTCATCAGCGTTGATTTACCAGACCCATTTTCCCCACAGAGTGAGACGATTTCGCCAGCGTTTAGCCGCAAGCTGACGTTATCTATCGCCTTCACGGTGCCGAAGGTTTTGGTAATGTTCTTCATTTCAAGTAGATAAGACATAACGACTCCACCTAAGCCAATCAGTTCACGCGGCATGGAGAGAAATCACGCCCCGGTCAGCGCCGGGGCGTGATGCTTAAAGCTCGCTCTCTTTGTGGAATCCGTCTTTAATTACCGTATCTTTGATGTTGTTTTTATTAACATCGATTGGTGTCAGCAGGCGGGATGGAACATCTTTCAGACCATTATTCAGTGTGGTATCTGCTTTTGGTTCCTGACCATTGCCCAACTCAACGGCAATTTCTGCGGCAGTATTTGCCAACAACGTAATGGGTTTATACACCGTCATAGTTTGCGTACCGGCAGCAATACGTTTTATGCCCGCGAGATCCGCATCCTGGCCGGAAATTGCCACTTTGCCTGATAAACCTTGAGCACTTAATGCCTGAATCGCCCCGCCAGCGGTAGCATCGTTTGAGGCAACAACCGCATCAATTTTGTTATTGTTGGCAGTTAGCGCATTTTCCATAATTTTCAGCGCATTTTCTGGTAACCAGCCATCAACCCATTGGTCGCCAACGACTTTAATTTTTCCTGAGTCAACATAAGGTTTTAATACTTTCATTTGCCCGGCGCGGAATAGCTTGGCGTTGTTATCGACCGGGGAGCCACCCATCAGGAAATAATTGCCTTGTGGGACGATATCAACCAGGGCTTTTGCTTGCAGTTCGCCGACTTTTTCATTATCGAAAGAAATATAAAAATCGATATCTGCATCATTAATCATGCGGTCGTAAGCTAATACTTTTATACCTTCTTGTTTGGCTTCTTTTACAACGTTACTTAATACCTGACCGTTATACGGAATAATGACAAGAACGTCGACGCCCCGGTTAATCATGTTTTCAATCTGCGACATTTGGGTTTCTTCATTGCCATTCGCAGATTGTACAAATACTTTTGCACCGAGAGATTCTGCTTTTTTAACAAAGATATCCCGATCCTTTTGCCAGCGTTCAAGACGGAGATCATCAATCGCCATTCCTATTTTTACTTCTTTGGCGTGCGCCGCGACGTTAGTAAGCAGAAGTGAGGTGCAAAGGGTGAGTAAAATGTTCTTTATTTTCATGATTCAGAGGCCTTCTGTTGTTAGAGGACAGCTTAAAAAAGTAACAATCACCGCGATAAACGTAACCAATTTTTAGCAACTAAACAGGGGAAAACAATTACAGATTTTTATCTTTCGATTACGATTTTTGGTTTATTTCTTGATTTATGACAGAGATCTTACTTTTGTTGATTAATTGTACTTGTTGCATTTTTCTATTCGAGAAATCACCCGGTTTCATCATTCCATATTATTTTTGCGAGCGAGCGCACACTTGTGAATTATCTCAATAGCAGTGTGAAATAACATAATTGAGCAACTGAAAGGGAGTGCCCAATATTACGACATCATCCATCACACGCGGCATTACCTGATTATGGAGTTCATTATGCAAGCCTATTTTGACCAGCTCGATCGCGTTCGTTATGAAGGTCCGAAATCCTCTAACCCGTTAGCATTCCGTCATTACAACCCCGACGAACTGGTGTTGGGCAAGCGTATGGAAGACCACTTGCGTTTTGCCGCCTGCTACTGGCACACCTTCTGCTGGAACGGGGCGGACATGTTTGGCGTGGGCGCGTTTAATCGTCCGTGGCAGCAGCCTGGCGAAGCCCTCGCGCTGGCGAAGCGTAAAGCCGATGTCGCATTCGAGTTTTTCCACAAACTACATGTGCCGTTTTATTGCTTCCATGACGTGGATGTTTCCCCGGAAGGCTCATCGTTAAAAGAGTACATCAATAACTTTGCGCAAATGGTCGATGTGCTGGCTGGCAAGCAAGAAGAGAGCGGCGTGAAACTGCTGTGGGGAACAGCCAACTGCTTTACTAACCCTCGCTATGGCGCAGGCGCGGCGACGAATCCAGATCCCGAAGTCTTTAGCTGGGCAGCTACACAAGTTGTTACCGCGATGGAAGCAACGCATAAACTGGGTGGTGAAAACTATGTGCTGTGGGGCGGTCGTGAAGGTTATGAAACTCTGTTGAATACCGATCTTCGTCAGGAGCGTGAACAGCTTGGTCGCTTTATGCAGATGGTGGTTGAGCATAAACATAAAATCGGTTTCCAGGGCACGCTGCTTATCGAACCGAAACCGCAAGAACCGACCAAACATCAATATGATTACGATGCCGCAACGGTTTACGGCTTCCTGAAACAGTTTGGCCTGGAAAAAGAGATTAAACTGAATATTGAAGCGAACCACGCGACGCTTGCGGGTCACTCTTTCCACCATGAAATTGCCACAGCCATTGCGCTTGGTCTGTTCGGTTCTGTCGATGCTAACCGTGGCGACGCGCAACTGGGCTGGGATACTGACCAGTTCCCGAACAGCGTGGAAGAGAACGCGCTGGTAATGTATGAAATCCTCAAAGCAGGTGGTTTCACGACCGGTGGTCTGAACTTTGATGCCAAAGTACGTCGTCAGAGCACTGATAAATACGATCTGTTCTACGGTCATATTGGGGCGATGGATACGATGGCGCTGTCACTGAAAATTGCAGCCCGCATGATTGAAGACGGCGAACTGGATAAACGCGTAGCACAACGTTATTCCGGCTGGAATAGTGAACTGGGTCAGCAAATCCTGAAAGGTCAAATGTCATTGGCTGATTTAGCAAAATATGCTCAGGACAACAATCTGGCGCCGGTGCATCAGAGTGGACGCCAGGAGCAACTGGAAAATCTGGTAAATCATTATCTGTTCGACAAATAACGGCTAATTGTGCAGTCCGCAAGCCCGGTTATCGGTAGCGATACCGGGCATTTTTTTAAGGAACAATCGCTATGTATATCGGGATAGATCTTGGCACATCGGGCGTAAAAGTTATTTTGCTCAACGAGCAAGGTGAAGTGGTCGCTTCGCAAACGGAAAAACTAACCGTTTCGCGTCCGCATCCACTCTGGTCGGAGCAAGATCCGGAACAGTGGTGGCTGGCGACTGGTCGCGCGATGAAAATCCTGGGTGAACAGCATTCTCTGCGAGACGTTAAAGCATTGGGTATTGCCGGGCAAATGCATGGTGCTACTTTACTTGATGCTCAGCAGCGGGTGCTACGTCCCGCCATTTTGTGGAACGACGGGCGCTGCGCGGAGGAGTGTGCTTTGCTGGAAGCGCGAGTTCCGCAGTCGCGGAATATTACAGGCAACCTGATGATGCCCGGATTTACCGCGCCTAAATTACTGTGGATTCAGCGAAACGAGCCAGAGATATTCCTTCAGGTAGACAAAGTATTATTGCCGAAAGATTATTTGCGTCTGCGGATGACGGGAGAATTCGCCAGTGATATGTCTGATGCAGCCGGCACCATGTGGCTGGATGTCGCAAAGCGTGACTGGAGCGATGTTATGCTGGAGGCTTGCCAGTTATCTCGAGATCAGATGCCAGCATTATACGAAGGCAGCGAAATTACCGGCACTTTGCTACCTGAGGTTGCAAAAGCGTGGGGAATGAATGCAGTGCCGGTTGTTGCGGGCGGCGGCGATAATGCGGCTGGCGCGGTTGGTGTGGGTATGGTTGATGCCAACCAGGCAATGTTATCGCTGGGGACTTCAGGCGTTTATTTTGCGGTGAGCGAAGGTTTCCTAAGTAAGCCGGAAAGTGCCGTACACAGCTTTTGCCATGCTTTACCTGAGCGTTGGCATTTAATGTCGGTGATGCTGAGTGCGGCGTCGTGTCTGGACTGGGCGACGAAATTAACCGGTCTGAGCGATGTCCCCGCTTTAATTGCCGCAGCTCAGCAGGCCGATGAGAATGTCGATCCTGTCTGGTTTTTGCCTTATCTTTCCGGCGAGCGCACGCCGCACAATAATCCACAGGCAAAGGGCGTTTTCTTCGGTCTGACCCATCAACACGGCCCCGCAGAACTGGCTCGCGCGGTACTGGAAGGCGTGGGGTATGCGTTGGCGGATGGCATGGATGTCGTACATGCCTGTGGCATTCAACCGCAAAGCATTACACTGATTGGTGGCGGAGCGCGTAGCGAGTACTGGCGTCAGATGCTGGCGGATATTAGCGGTCAGCAACTGGATTACCGCACGGGGGGGGATGTAGGCCCTGCACTGGGCGCAGCAAGGCTGGCACAGATTGCTGCGAATCCAGAGAAATCGCTCATTGAGTTGTTGCCACAACTGCCCTTAGAACAGTCGCATCTGCCGGATGCGCAGCGTTATACCGCTTATCAGCCACGACGTGAAACGTTCCGTCGCCTCTATCAGCAACTTCTGCCGCTAATGGCATAATATTTCCCCCTGCCTTATGTGGCGGGGGATAATCTCCATCTATATATATTTAGAATATATTAATTTTTTATATGAATTTATTCTGAAAATCATTTGTTAATGGCATTTTTCAGTTTTGTCTTTCGTTGGTTACTCGTAATGTATCGCAGGTAGATATGGAGATCGTTATGAAAACCTCAAAGACTGTAGCAAAACTATTATTTGTGGTCGGGGCGCTGGTTTATCTGATTGGATTATGGATCTCATGTCCATTGTTAAGTGGCAAAGGCTATTTTCTTGGCGTGTTAATGACGGGGACTTTTGGTAACTATGCATATCTGCGCGCAGAAAAACTTGGGCAACTGGATGATTTGTTTATCCGCATCTGCCAGTTGGTAGCGTTAATCACCATCGGTCTCTTGTTTATCGGTGTTTTAAACGCACCTATCAATGCTTATGAAATGGTGATCTACCCCATCGCCTTTTTTGTCTGCTTGTTTGGTCAAATGCGAGTATTTCGCTCGGCATAAAGCTCTTAAGCTTCAGGAATGAAAGGAAGTCAGTGATGGAAAACAAAATATCAACCTATTCTCCGGCATTCAGTATTGTGTCATGGATAGCTCTCGTTGGTGGTATCGTTACCTATCTGTTAGGGCTATGGAATGCAGAGATGCAGTTAAATGAAAAAGGATATTATTTTGCCGTACTGGTATTAGGACTGTTTTCTGCAGCGTCTTATCAAAAGACCGTTCGGGACAAGTATGAAGGCATACCGACCACCTCCATTTATTATATGACCTGCCTGACTGTGTTTATTATCTCTGTTGCATTACTGATGGTAGGTCTGTGGAATGCGACGTTATTACTCAGCGAAAAAGGCTTCTATGGTCTGGCCTTCTTTTTAAGCTTGTTTGGTGCAGTAGCGGTGCAGAAAAATATCCGTGATGCTGGGATCAACGCACCAAAAGAAACGATGGCTGCGCAGGAAGAATATAGCGAATAATCTACGTAAGCCCGGTCAGTCCAGTGTGACCGGGCTTTTACTTAACTTACTAATCTGTTTTTATCGATTCGTTGTACCAGTACAGAAAGCAACAAGCTTGCTGCCAGCGTCGCGCAAAAGATCCAAATAATATCCAGTATTGGCCAGTTTTTAAGCTCAATACCACTGGTGCGCAGTGCATGGATAATCAACGCGTGGAACCCGTATATACCCAGAGAATGACGGGATATCAGCCCAAGTCCGCTAATAGTGCGCGTATCCAGTGTATTTTTTACCAGAGTCAGTAACGCAATTGCGCAGATAAAAACCATCGGACCACAGTAAAGATACCAGGTATCAGCAAAGTTTCCGCGCCACTGTAATTCATATAATGTCCCGCGAGAGATAATAAATACCCCGGCGATAAACAGTGCGGCGCTCATCCACGACAGTGGCTTGTGTTGCGTGTCCATCATCCCAATGGCGCGGCCCAACATGCCATACAGGATGTAGTAAAAAGTATCGCCATTGATATATAAGTTAATTGGTAGCCATTCAAAACCGTCGATCTTCTGTGGCACTGTGTTTGGGTTGGCGATGATGCCAATCACCACCATTAGCACCAACAACATTTTACCGCCGACGTGCTTTACCTGAATCAGCGGCGAAACCAGATAAATCACCGCAATCGCGAAGAAAAACCATAAGTGATAAAACACCGGCTTTTGTAGCAGGTTTTTCAGCGATATCTCCACATTGATGGAAGTAAACAGTGCAATGTAGAGCAGCGCAACTGCGCTATAAAACAGCAGGCATAAGCCGATGCGCAAGAAATTGCGCGGCTGGGCGCTGCGTTCGCCAAAAAAGAGATAGCCGGAAATCATGAAAAATAGCGGTACGCTGACACGAGAGGCAGAATTTAGAATATTCGCGATATCCCAGGTGATGGGGCTAACACTATGGGCATTGGTCACATACCAGGTAGTGGTGTGAATCATCACCACCATTAAACACGCTATCCCTCGCAGGTTATCAATCCAGTAAATTTTGGGCTGCATCTGTGTCTCTGTATCTGGTTAAAAAAAGTCTGACTGATAAATCATTCGGTTGGTGCACTGGAATAATCTGAGTTTTATCACTACAGCTTATAGAGGCTTGAGGAAATTCGTAAGATATCAGCCACTATACCGATATAAATAATAAGACTCACCTGCAAACCAGACGGTAATTTAATGATGATGAACTCTTTCTTTCCGGTAATGGCGCTTATGGTGTTAGTAGGATGCTCAACAACGCCACCCGTACAGAAAGCACAACGGGTAAAAGTTGATCCGCTGCGTTCGTTGAATATGGAAGCCTTATGCAAGGATCAGGCAGCAAAACGTTATAACACCGGCGAGCAAAAAATCGACGTCACCGCATTTGAACAGTTCCAGGGGAGTTACGAAATGCGCGGCTATACCTTTCGGAAAGAGCACTTTGTCTGTTCTTTTGACGCGGATGGCCATTTTTTGCATCTTTCCATGCGTTAAGCCCTGCTTTTTCCCGTTTCGTACTGTATATCTTCCATCCAGCGGGTATACTGATCCCTTCCTTTAAATCCACACGTATCCAGCACGAAATAATATGCAAAAGTTTGATACCAGGACCTTCCAGGGCTTGATCCTGACCTTACAGGATTACTGGGCTCGCCAGGGCTGCACCATTGTTCAACCATTGGACATGGAAGTCGGCGCGGGAACCTCTCACCCAATGACCTGTCTGCGCGCGCTGGGGCCAGAACCGATGGCGGCTGCTTATGTCCAGCCTTCTCGTCGCCCGACCGATGGTCGCTACGGCGAAAACCCCAACCGCTTACAGCATTACTATCAGTTCCAGGTGGTGATTAAGCCATCGCCGGACAATATCCAGGAGCTGTACCTCGGTTCTCTGAAAGAGCTGGGCATGGACCCGACTATCCACGATATTCGTTTCGTGGAAGATAACTGGGAAAACCCGACGCTGGGTGCCTGGGGGCTGGGCTGGGAAGTGTGGCTGAACGGCATGGAAGTGACGCAGTTCACTTACTTCCAGCAGGTTGGTGGTCTGGAGTGTAAACCGGTTACCGGCGAGATCACCTATGGTCTGGAACGTCTGGCGATGTACATTCAGGGCGTAGACAGCGTTTACGACCTGGTCTGGAGCGACGGCCCGCTGGGTAAAACCACTTATGGCGACGTGTTCCATCAGAACGAAGTGGAGCAGTCCACTTATAACTTCGAATACGCGGACGTGGACTTCCTGTTCACCTGCTTCGAGCAGTACGAGAAAGAAGCGCAGCAGCTGCTGGCGCTGGAAAATCCGCTGCCGCTGCCTGCCTACGAGCGTATTCTGAAAGCCGCCCACAGCTTCAACCTGCTGGATGCGCGTAAAGCCATCTCCGTCACTGAGCGTCAGCGTTATATTTTGCGCATTCGCACCCTGACCAAAGCAGTGGCAGAAGCATACTACGCTTCCCGTGAAGCCCTCGGCTTCCCGATGTGCAACAAAGATAAGTAAGAGGCGGCTATGTCTGAGAAAACTTTTCTGGTGGAAATCGGCACTGAAGAGCTGCCACCAAAAGCACTGCGCAGCCTGGCTGAGTCCTTTGCTGCGAACTTTACTGCGGAGCTGGATAACGCTGGCCTCGCACACGGCACCGTTCAATGGTTTGCGGCTCCGCGTCGTCTGGCGCTGAAAGTGGCTAACCTGGCGGAAGCCCAGCCTGACCGTGAAATCGAAAAACGCGGCCCGGCGATTGCCCAGGCTTTCGACGCCGAAGGCAAACCGAGTAAAGCAGCAGAAGGCTGGGCGCGTGGTTGCGGGATCTCCGTTGACCAGGCCGAGCGTCTGACTACTGACAAAGGCGAATGGCTACTGTATCGCGCTCATGTGAAGGGCGAAAGCACCGAGGCACTTGTTCCGAACATGGTAGCCACTTCGCTGGCGAAACTACCGATCCCGAAACTGATGCGCTGGGGCGCGTCTGACGTGCACTTCGTGCGTCCGGTGCACACCGTAACTTTGCTGCTGGGCGATAAAGTCATTCCGGCAACCATTCTGGGTATTCAGTCCGATCGCGTAATTCGTGGACATCGCTTTATGGGTGAGCCGGAAATTACCATCGACAATGCCGATCAGTATCCGGAAATTCTGCGTGAGCGCGGTAAAGTCATCGCCGATTACGAAGAGCGTAAGGCGAAGATTAAAGCCGATGCTGAAGAAGCGGCGCGTAAGATTGGCGGTAATGCTGACTTAAGCGAAAGCCTTCTGGAAGAAGTGGCTTCGCTGGTTGAATGGCCGGTTGTTCTGACCGCGAAATTCGAAGAGAAATTCCTCGCTGTGCCGTCTGAAGCACTGGTTTATACCATGAAAGGTGACCAGAAATACTTCCCGGTGTATGCGAACGACGGCAAACTGCTGCCGAACTTTATCTTCGTTGCCAACATTGAGTCGAAAGATCCGCAGCAAATTATCTCTGGTAACGAGAAAGTCGTTCGTCCACGTCTGGCTGATGCCGAGTTCTTCTTCAACACCGACCGTAAAAAACGTCTTGAAGATAACCTGCCGCGCCTGCAAACCGTGCTGTTCCAGCAACAGCTGGGGACGCTGCGCGATAAAACTGACCGCATTCAGGCTCTGGCTGGCTGGATCGCTGAACAGATTGGCGCTGACGTTAACCACGCAACTCGTGCGGGGCTGCTGTCCAAGTGTGACCTGATGACCAACATGGTCTTTGAGTTCACCGACACCCAGGGCGTTATGGGTATGCACTACGCGCGTCATGATGGTGAAGCGGAAGATGTCGCGGTGGCGCTGAACGAGCAGTATCAACCGCGCTTTGCCGGTGATTCCCTGCCGTCTAACCCGGTAGCCTGTGCGCTGGCGATTGCTGACAAGATGGATACCCTGGCGGGCATCTTTGGTATTGGTCAGCATCCGAAAGGTGATAAAGACCCGTTTGCGCTGCGTCGTGCGGCGCTGGGCGTGCTGCGTATTATCGTTGAGAAGAACCTCAATCTTGATCTGCAAACGCTGACCGAAGAAGCTGTGCGCTTGTACGGTGATAAGCTGACTAACGCCAATGTGGTGGATGACGTTATCGACTTTATGCTCGGTCGCTTCCGCGCCTGGTATCAGGACGAAGGTTACACCGTCGACACCATCCAGGCGGTACTGGCGCGTCGTCCGACTCGTCCGGCAGATTTTGATGCCCGCATGAAGGCGGTATCGCACTTCCGTACCCTGGAAGCAGCGGCAGCACTGGCGGCGGCGAACAAGCGTGTATCTAACATTCTGGCGAAATCAGACGAAGTGCTGAGCGATCGCGTGAATGCCTCCACCCTGAAAGAGCCGGAAGAAATTAAACTGGCGATGCAGGTAGTTGTATTGCGCGACAAGCTGGAGCCGTACTTCGCAGAAGGTCGTTATCAGGATGCGCTGGTCGAACTGGCTGAGTTGCGTGAACCGGTTGATGCCTTCTTCGATAAAGTGATGGTAATGGTCGATGACAAAGAACTACGTATCAACCGTCTGACCATGCTGGAAAAACTGCGCGAATTATTCCTGCGTGTAGCGGATATTTCGCTGTTACAGTAATAATGCTTTTAATAAAAAGTCTGCCATCTGGCAGACTTTTTTTATCGCTAAAATAATACAGCGATCTTTAATAATCTTCTGCTGAATAAAAATCATCTCATATATTAATTTTATGATATTTTTTTAGGATTATATCAAGGAGAGTAAAAGAGCTTATTAGGCTAGAATAGCTGCGGGTGCTTGAGACTGTTTGTCTCAGGTATTCACCGAAAGGCAGACAGAGAAAAGCCCCACCTGATTATAAATCAAAGTGAGGCCCCTCTATGCATAGACACCATAAGGTTAGCCTCTTACTTGTTGGAAATCAACACAGGAGGCTGGGAATGCCGCAGAAATATAGATTGCTTTCTTTAATAGTGATTTGTTTCACGCTTTTATTATTCACCTGGATGATAAGAGATTCACTGTGTGAATTGCATATTAAACAGGGGAGTTATGAGCTGGCGGCATTTTTAGCCTGCAATTTGAAAAAGTAAGAGTCTCTGGCGGGAAGTTATTCCCGCCTTTCTTACGGTGTTGCGCATTCTCAATGCACCCTAATTTATCTGTTTATTGAATGTTATTTAAAATAAAAGCGAATGGATTTGGCTATTAGATCAGTTTTTACATCGGGAACAGGAATGGCTTGGAGCATTCATGAATAAGCTGATTTTACTATTGATAATGTTTTATCAACGACATCTTTCTCCTCGTAAAGGATATCGCTGTGCTTACAGTGTGTTGTACCAAACGCAGGGATGTTCTGGTGCCGTCAAAAATATTATTCAACAGAAAGGTGTTCTTGCTGGGTGGAGCGAGATACGTCAGCGTTTTGCAGATTGCCGACTTGCAGCACAGACAATCAGGCAGAAACAACGCCTGGGAAAGAGTATACGTAAAAAGAAGAATAATGATTGTGATTGTACCGGCTGTGATGGTGCAGTCTGTCGTGATTGCCACATGCCGGACTTTTGTCCGAATATTCCTGTGCCAGATCTGGATTGCTCCTGCGACTGCTCTTCTCTACATTTAAAGCGTTTTTTCAAATAAAAAAATCCCCGCCAATTGGCAGGGATCTTAGATTCTGTGCTTTTAAGCAGAGATTACAGGCTGGTTACGTTACCAGCTGCCGGGCCTTTAGCGCCGCTTTCGATGGTGAAGGACACTTTCTGACCTTCGTCCAGAGATTTGTAACCATCGTTCTGGATAGCAGAGAAGTGTACGAACA
The DNA here is from genome assembly GCF_002965005.1 of Escherichia sp. MOD1-EC7011. Taxonomy (NCBI): domain Bacteria; kingdom Pseudomonadati; phylum Pseudomonadota; class Gammaproteobacteria; order Enterobacterales; family Enterobacteriaceae; genus Escherichia; species Escherichia sp. MOD1-EC7011. The sequence continues at coordinate 59,009 of NZ_PTRD01000009.1, read as the reverse complement.
CGTCTTTAGAGCTATCGTCAGGAGTGATGAAGCCGAAGCCTTTGTCAGCGTTGAACCATTTTACGATACCAGTCATTTTACCGGACATAGTGTATTACCTTTAATAATTAAGTGTGCCTTTCGGCGATATGGCGTGCTTTACAGATTTTGAAGCGTTAAAGGAATGTGCACTACGAGGGGTATCAACGATAACTCTTGAAGGGACTTGCCTTACTACACTGCTTTAATGGTCTGTACGTCAAACCGTTGATGTGCATTAAGCCACGCATTGAATGGTGATGCAACAATTATTTTCCATATTTATGATTAATTGGTCGGAAAACGGTCCTGTCATCAGGACCGTAAACATCAATACAGTGGATAAAAGTCTATTCCATCAACTGTTTACTTAATGCTGGGTTGGCCTGGATCAGGCGCATCAATTTTAGTTCGGCACTGGAAGGCTTTACGCGTCTGGACTCCCATTCTTTCACCATGGCTACTGATACGCCCAAAACCCGGGCGAAATCATCAATTTTTAACCCTGTCCCTTTACGTAATTGCTCGATTTCGGTACAAGGCGTTGTTCTGTGCGTCAGGGTAATCTTTTGCGTTTCATCTTTAAAAACAATTTGTTCCAGGCTACTCAACAGCTCATGCATTGGATCTTTATATTCCATTGAAAACTCCTCAAATCACACTGCGGGATCGTGAATTTCATCGAAGCTCATTAAGAATAGTCGGGAAAAGCAGACACAGCGGGGAGAAACCCGTGAGTGATTTAAGTATGATTCGATTCAGCTACTAAGTTGCCGTGACTTATAGTCGTCTAACGATATGATTAATGCCGAAATATTTCTCAGCGTCCTGGGATTGTAAAGATTCCGAAAATTTGGCCTACCAAGAGAAGGGATGAGCTGACCACAAAAACGCAATAGCAATGTCTGTTTTTAACAATAAAACAACAAATTAACTCTTCTTCATTTTCTACATCATTTTCCCAGGAAGATTATGCATAAAGGGTATCCTGTAAGCCTGTCCTGGACTATCCTTGTCAGCGTCAGACACGCGTGTGTCGTTGTGCGCTTTTTTTGGGTGAAAGGAGTAAGAAAATGGCGACAGGAAAGTCCTGCTCTCGCTGGTTTGCGCCTCTTGCGGCGTTATTAATGGTAGTTAGCCTGAGTGGGTGTTTTGATAAAGAAGGCGATCAGCGTAAAGCGTTTATCGACTTCCTGCAGAATACAGTGATGCGTAGCGGTGAACGTCTACCAAACCTGACTGCCGATCAGAAAAAACAGTTTGGTCCTTTTGTCTCTGATTACGCGATCCTGTATGGCTATTCCCAACAGGTTAATCAGGCGATGGATTCCGGTCTGCGTCCGGTTGTAGACAGCGTTAACGCGATTCGCGTACCACAGGATTACGTCACGCAAAGTGGTCCACTGCGTGAAATGAACGGATCTCTTGGCGTACTGGCGCAACAATTGCAAAATGCGAAGTTGCAGGCCGATGCTGCGCACTCTGCGCTAAAACAGACCGATGACCTGAAACCGGTCTTTGATCAGGCATTCACTAAAGTAGTGACGACCCCAGCTGATGCGTTGCAACCGCTGATTCCGGCGGCTCAAACGTTCACGCAGCAACTGGTGATGGTGGGGGACTACATCGCTCAACAAGGTACTCAGGTGAGCTTTGTCGCGAATGGCATCCAGTTCCCGACTTCACAGCAGGCGAGTGAATATAACAAACTGATTGCGCCATTACCGGCACAGCATCAGGCGTTTAATCAGGCCTGGACCACGGCAGTCACTGCAACCCAATAAAGAGTAAAAGCCCGAACGGTTATCGGGCTTTTCTCCACGCAGTCGCGGCTTAGTCCGCGACGTGCGGATTTACACAGTTCTTCTCAACCTTCCCCTGCAACGCATTAATCAAATTATCCACGGCACAGGCAGCCATGCCATAACGCGTCTCATGGGTGGCTGAACCAATATGTGGTACTGCAACGACATTTGTCATTGAGAGCAACGGCGAATCTACTGGCAATGGCTCTTGTTCGAAGACATCCAGACCAGCGGCGTGAATTTCCCCTTTCTGCAACGCCGCAATCAGTGCATTTTCGTCAACTACCGGCCCACGCCCTGCATTAATGAAAATGGCGGAGGATTTCATTTTGGCGAATTGTTCTGCGCCAAACAGGTGATGAGTTTCTTCAGTTAGCGGCAGGATCAGGCAAACGAAATCTGATTCTTGTAACAGCGTATCCAGATCGCAGTAGCGGGCGTTAAAGCGTTCCTCTGCTTCTTTATGGTGGCGGCGCGCGTTATAGAGAATTGGCATATTGAAGCCAAAGTGCGCGCGCTGTGCCAGGGCCATGCCGATCCGTCCCATCCCGACAATGCCCAGTGTTTTATGGTGAACGTCAACGCCGTACCAGTCCGGGCCGATATTGGCGGTCCATTCGCCAGCTTTTACGCGTTCCGCCACTTCCACAATCCGACGCGCTGTACACAGCACCAGCGCCATCAGCGTATCGGCGACGGTTTCCGTTAACACGGTTGGCGTATGCATCAGCAGGATTTTTCGAGCGTTAAGCGCATCGACGTCGAAATTGTCATAGCCGACGGAGACAGTCGAAGTGGCACGCAGTTTTGGCATTTTTTCCAGTAATGCGGCATCAACATTCTCGTTTGAACCCAGTAAACCTTCAGCTTCGGCAAAAATCGCCGCGTTTTGTTCGATGGTTTGTGGATTGAGGTCTGCTACCTGGTGAACGGTGAAATGCTCTTGCAGGCGTTGCAGTAGATCATCAGGTAAGGCTTTGTAGAGGATAACGGACGGCTTCATTCTTCTCTCCATTCACTGATAAGGCGATCACCTTAGCCTGAAATATGATGAAGGAAAACTGAAGAATGCCAGGTGATTTCTGCATCACCCGGCATGAAAGGGATTAGAGCGGGCTTAAAGTGATTTCTACACGGCGGTTTTGCGCCTTACCTTCAGCGGTGCTGTTGCTGGCGATCGGATTAGCCGGGCCAAGACCCTGAGTACGGATGCGGCTGGCGTCCACACCCTGGGTGATCAACGCGCTGGCAACGGAATCCGCACGCTGCTGGGAGAGACGCATGTTCAGGTCGTGACCACCCGTGCTGTCGGTATAACCAATCACGTTAACTGCCGTTTTTGGGTACTCTTTCAGCACCATTGCCACGCCAGTCAGCGTGTTAGCACCGGCCGGTTTAAGGGTCGCGCTGCTGCTGTCAAAGGTCACATTGTTCGGCATGTTAAGGATAATGTTGTCCCCGCTGCGGGTTACGCTAACGCCGGTGCCGCGCATTTTGTCACGCAGCTTCGCTTCCTGTACATCCATATAATAACCAACGCCACCGCCCAGTGCCGCGCCTGCTGCTGCGCCAATCAGCGCGCCTTTACCGCGATCTTTCTTCGAAGAAGAGAGCGCGCCAATACCCGCGCCAACGAGAGAGCCCAGACCTGCGCCGATAGCAGATTTGCCTGCTTCACGTTCGCCGGTGTAAGGGTTAGTTGTACAGCCAGATACCGCCAGAGCGCCGCTCACGACGGCAGCAATAAGATAAACACGTTTCTTCATTGTTAATCCTTAATAACCTTTTTATTCTTGTTCACGGGTGCCGTGGCGGGAGATTATGCCGTGTGAACATGAAGATTATTCCTGGGAATACTCGGAAATTTGTAAGTAATATTTAACTGCCCAATACATCTAACCTTTCAGGAGCCTTCGGTTTGGCCAATTCATCCTCACGTTATTCCGTTCTGACTGCCGCCCACTGGGGACCCATGCTGGTTGAAACCGACGGTGAAACAGTTTTTAGCTCGCGTGGCGCGTTAGCGACAGAGCTGGAAAACTCCTTGCAGAGCGCGGTTCGCGACCAGGTTCACAGCAATACGCGGGTACGATTTCCAATGGTGCGCAAAGGCTTTCTCGCGTCACCAGAAAACCCGCAAGGCATTCGTGGGCAGGATGAATTTGTTCGCGTGAGTTGGGATGAGGCGCTGGATCTTATTCACCATCAACATAAACGTATTCGTGAGGCTTATGGCCCAGCATCGATTTTTGCTGGTTCCTACGGCTGGCGTTCAAATGGCGTCTTGCATAAAGCGTCAACTTTATTACAACGCTATATGGCGCTGGCAGGCGGTTATACCGGGCATCTGGGGGATTATTCGACCGGCGCGGCACAGGCGATCATGCCGTATGTCGTGGGGGGCAGCGAAGTTTATCAACAGCAAACCAGTTGGCCGCTGGTGCTGGAACATAGTGATGTCGTGGTGTTGTGGAGTGCTAACCCTCTCAATACGCTGAAAATTGCGTGGAATGCATCCGATGAGCAGGGGCTTTCTTACTTTTCTGCATTGCGTGACAGCGGGAAAAAGCTGATCTGCATTGATCCAATGCGATCGGAAACCGTCGATTTCTTTGGCGATAAAATGGAGTGGATAGCCCCCCATATGGGCACGGATGTTGCGCTAATGCTGGGGATCGCCCATACGCTGGTGGAAAATGACTGGCACGACGAAGAGTTTCTGGCGCGTTGCACCACGGGTTATGACGTCTTCGCCTCCTATTTGCTGGGCGAGAAAGACGGAATAGCGAAAACTGCCGAATGGGCGGCGGAGATTTGCGGCATTCCACCCGAGAAGATTCGCGAGCTGGCGGCTATTTTCCACCAAAACACTACGATGCTGATGGCGGGATGGGGAATGCAGCGCCAACAGTTTGGTGAGCAAAAACACTGGATGATCGTCACGCTGGCGGCAATGTTGGGGCAAATCGGCACACCCGGCGGCGGCTTTGGCCTTTCTTACCATTTTGCCAATGGCGGCAATCCGACCCGCCGCGCTGCGGTGCTCTCTTCCATGCAAAGTAGTTTGCCCGGCGGCACCGATGCGGTAGATAAAATCCCCGTTGCCCGTATTGTTGAAGCATTAGAAAACCCCGGTGGCACATATCAACACAACGGTATGAACCGACATTTCCCGGATATTCGTTTTATCTGGTGGGCGGGTGGTGCCAACTTTACCCACCATCAGGATACCAATCGTCTGATTCACGCCTGGCAAAAACCAGAGCTGGTGGTGATCTCCGAATGCTTCTGGACGGCGGCGGCAAAACACGCTGATATCGTTCTCCCTGCGACCACGTCGTTTGAGCGTAATGATCTCACCATGACCGGCGATTACAGCAATCAGCATCTGTTGCCGATGAAACAAGTGGTGCCACCGCGTGGTGAAGCACGTAATGATTTTGATGTTTTTGCTGAATTAAGCGAACGGTGGGAAAAGGGCGGCTACGCGCGATTTACAGAAGGGAAAAGTGAGTTGCAATGGCTGGAAACGTTTTATAACGTCGCCCGGCAGCGTGGGGCAAGTCAGCAGATACAATTGCCACCATTTGATGAGTTCTGGGAAGCCAACCAATTCATTGAGATGCCGGAAAACCCAGACAGCGAGCGGTTTATTCGCTTCGCTGATTTTCGCCGCGATCCGCAGGCGTATCCGTTAAAAACCGCCAGCGGCAAGATTGAAATCTTCTCACAGCGTATTGCCGATTACGCTTATCCGGATTGCCCAGGGCATCCAATGTGGCTGGAGCCGGACGAATGGCAGGGCAATGCAGAACCGGAACAGTTGCAGATACTTTCTGCTCACCCGGCACATCGTCTGCACAGTCAGCTGAATTACAGTTCCTTGCGCGAATTGTATGCGGTGGCAAATCGTGAACCTGTCACCATTCACCCAGAAGATGCGCGGGCGCGGGGTATACAAGATGGCGATACAGTTCGGGTGTGGAACTCGCGCGGACAAATCCTTGTCGGAGCCGTCATTAGCGAAGGTATTAAACCTGGCGTGATTTGTATTCACGAAGGCGCGTGGCCAGATCTTGATTTATCTGCTGGCGGCATTTGTAAAAATGGTGCGGTTAACGTGCTAACTAAAGACCTTCCCAGCTCGCGGCTGGGGAATGGCTGTGCGGGTAACACGGCGCTGGCATGGCTGGAAAAATATAATGGCCCGGAGCTGTCGCTTACGGCGTTTGATCCGCCTGCCAATCCATAATCCAGGTAGGGAGTTGGGTTTCCTCCTGCCATGCGCAGTCGACAATATGAAACCCCTGCGCATGGTAAAAATCTATCGCCGGTTGGTTTTTTTGATAAACCTCCAGCAACAAATGGGGATGGCGCTGCTGTACATGTTGCATCAGCGCCTTACCAATGCCGCGTCTGATGGCCTTCGGTGCGACAAACATCGCTGCCAGAAACCGGCCCTCCATAATGCTGACAAAACCGAGAAATTCACCATTGTCTTCCCACACCCAGTTTTGCGCGTTGGCTAGATATGCATCACGCACCAGCGGAATGCAGTCACGCCAATAGCTTGTTTCTATAAAGGGATGTCCCCAGCTTGTGCTTTCCAGCCATAACTCCAGAATCGCGGGCAGTTCCGAAAGCAGTGCTTCCCGAATCATGATTTGTTCCCCGGATGGCAACAGCAGCTAACCACATGATCATTCACCAGCCCACATGCCTGCATAAAGGAGTAACAAATTGTCGTGCCAACAAACTTAAAGCCGCGTTTTTTCAGAGCCTTGGAGAGCGCGTCGGAGGCGGGCGTTGAAGTAGGGATTTCGCTCAATGTTCTGGCTTGTGTCACTTGTGGCTGGTGGTTTACGAACGACCAGACAAAGTCGGCAAACGGTTCGCCGTTTTGCTCCATTTGCAGGTAAGCGCGCGCATTGCCGATAATGGCCTGGATTTTTCCACGATGGCGGATAATCCCGGTATCCTGTACCAGTCTTTCGATATCGTCTTCCTGCATTGCCGCGACCTTGACGGGATCAAACTGATGAAAACAAGCGCGATAATTTTCACGTTTTTTGAGGACGGTAATCCAGGATAATCCAGCCTGTTGTCCTTCAAGGCAGATCATTTCGAACAGTTTTTTACTGTCGGTTTCAGGCACGCCCCACTCATTATCGTGGTAGGCAATATAAAGTGGGGCCTGACTCACCCAGCCGCAACGTTCCATACTTTCCCTCGCTATATACCAGACCGTAAAAATTTCAGCCGCTTTTCTTGACGCATCGGTGAAAAAGTCAATATTTAATACAGGGCTACTATGCCCGATATCCTTCATACAATGACAATAATATTGCCGAATTCGGCTCTTTTCTGGAGTCGTGTTAATGATCATAAAAAAATGCGGTGGCCACTGGACGTTAAGTTTGCTGGCGAGCGTTGTAATCAGTTCTCTTTTTCTCAACACAGCTTATGCCTGGCAACAAGAATATATCGTTGATACGCAGCCTGGGCATACTACGGAGCGTTATACCTGGGATAGTGATCACCAACCTGATTACAACGATATTTTGTCGCAACGTATTCAAAGTAGCCAAAGGGCGCTGGGACTGGAAGTCAATCTGGCGGAGGATACGCCTGCCGATGTGACCAGCAGTATGAGTATGGGCTGGAATTTCCCTTTATATGAACATGTTACAACAGGCCCAGTCGCCGCATTGCATTATGATGGTACGACCATTTCGATGTATAACGAGTTTGGCGACAGCAATGCAACGTTAACCGATCCGTTATGGCATGCCAGCGTCAGTACATTAGGCTGGCGTGTTGATTCCCGGCTTGGTGATTTTCGTCCCTGGGCGCAAATCAGCTATAACCAGCAATTTGGTGAGAATATCTGGAAGGCTCAATCAGGCCTGAGCCGCATGACGGCGACAAATCAGAACGGCAATTGGCTTGATGTGACTGTGGGCGCCGATATGTTGCTTAACCCACATATTGCCGCTTATGCCGCGTTATCTCAGGCAGAAAACAGCAACAATAATAATGATTATTTGTATAGCATGGGCGTTAGCGCCAGATTTTAACTTGTTACTTACAATTGAAGACCGCGTATAACAATCATTGTGTTGATAGTGGGTACTAACTGACACAATTATTATTGTGGTGAATATTTGTCACGTCATTCATTCCTGAACTAAGGCATTTCATTCCGTTCTGATGGCATTTCATGCCGTTTTTCCCCTGGCATAAAGTGCACTTCGATATGGTTGTCGGCAGAGACCTTTCCTTTTTATTAATGCAGGAACACTGCCATGACATCTTCCAACTATCAACGTACGCGCTGGCTGACGCTTATCGGTACTATTATTACCCAGTTTGCCCTGGGTTCGGTTTATACCTGGAGCCTGTTTAACGGTGCACTTTCCGCCAAACTGGATGCACCGGTAAGCCAGGTGGCTTTCTCCTTTGGCCTGTTGAGTCTGGGACTGGCAATTTCGTCTTCTGTCGCGGGAAAATTACAGGAACGTTTTGGCGTTAAACGCGTCACTATGGCTTCCGGTATTTTGCTGGGATTAGGCTTCTTCCTGACCGCGCATTCCAACAACCTGATGATGCTGTGGCTGAGTGCCGGTGTGCTGGTCGGTCTGGCAGATGGCGCGGGTTACTTGCTGACGCTCTCTAACTGCGTGAAATGGTTCCCGGAACGTAAAGGTTTGATCTCCGCATTCGCCATTGGTTCCTATGGCCTGGGTAGCCTGGGGTTCAAATTTATCGACACGCAACTGCTGGAAACGGTCGGTCTGGAAAAAACCTTTATAATTTGGGGCGCGATTGCGCTGGTGATGATTGTTTTTGGCGCGACCTTAATGAAAGATGCGCCGAAACAGGAAGTCAAAACCCATAATGGCGTGGTGGAAAATGATTTCACCCTGGCAGAGTCAATGCGAAAACCGCAATACTGGATGCTGGCGGTAATGTTCCTGACTGCCTGCATGAGTGGCCTGTATGTTATTGGGGTGGCGAAAGATATCGCGCAGAGTCTGGCGCATCTTGATGCAATTTCCGCAGCCAACGCAGTGACGGTCATTTCAATTGCTAACCTTTCTGGTCGTCTGGTTCTGGGTATTCTGTCTGACAAAATCGCCCGTATTCGGGTCATTACCATTGGACAGGGGGTTTCGCTGGTGGGCATGGCGGCACTGCTGTTCGCTCCACTCAATGCGTTAACGTTCTTCGCGGCGATTGCCTGCGTGGCGTTTAACTTCGGCGGCACAATCACGGTGTTCCCGTCACTGGTCAGCGAGTTCTTTGGACTTAATAATCTGGCGAAAAACTACGGTGTAATTTACCTTGGTTTCGGTATCGGCAGCATTTGCGGCTCGATTATCGCCTCACTGTTTGGTGGTTTCTATGTGACCTTCTACGTGATTTTCGCCCTGCTGATTCTGTCTCTTGCACTTTCTACGACTATTCGCCAGCCAGGGCAGAAGGTGTTGCGCGAGGTTCACGTCTAAAAATATCATTGTAAGAAAATGAAGGGGAGGGACGTGAGTTTCTCCCTTTTCCTATTTCAGAGTATAAATAGAACAATGTATTATTTCTGTGGATGCATTACTCTATTTATATAAAATATTAATATAAATATTTTCCGAAAGTATATTTCCCTATTGATGTTGTTTTTTATAACATGCTGAATTTAATATATATTCCTTTTTATTTTAAAAAATAATATTTAGTAAAAATAATTTTATTTTTTAGTGCCATTTGTATAATCTGCGCCCCGTTGTGTGAACAACATTAAGCATATTTATCTATATAAATGGAGTTATTCATGAAAAAGGTTGTTTTTGCCTTGTCAGCACTGGCGTTAACTTCTGGTTCCGTATTTGCAGCGGATTCCGGTGATGGCACTGTGAAATTTACAGGTGAAATCGTCGATGCAGCTTGCGTACTGTCAGTTGATTCTCAGAATCAGGAAGTTGTACTGGGTCAGGTGCAAAAATCTGTATTTGCTGCAGTCGGTGATAAATCACCATCAAAACCTTTCGAAATCAAGCTGGAAGATTGTGATATCACCACTTTGAAAAAGGCGAAAGTCAGCTTTAGTGGCGTTGGTGATACCGATAAACCTGAACTTATCTCTGTTAGCACCGAAGCAGGCGCGGCGAAAGGCGTAGGTATCGGTATTTATGATAACAGCAACACCCTGGTTGCGATGAATAGTGGTGAATCCAGCACTGACCTGAAAAAAGGTCAGACAGTTCTTTATTTCACCGCAAACTATGTTTCTACTTTAGCTGCTGTAACTACTGGTTATGGTAATGCTCAGGTTGATTTCAATCTGTCTTACGAGTAATAGTTAGTTTCACAATTGGCGAAGATGAATTCTCCGCCAATTGTGTTCAACGTTCATGGATAGAATGATGAAAAAAAAATTCATTGCGTTAACTCTTTGGGTGTTAATTTCGCAGTCTGCACTAGCGAGTGGGGTTGGGCTTAGTTCTACTCGGGTGATTTATGACGGTAATAAGAAAGAAGCATCGCTAACCGTACAAAACAAAAATAAATCAGAAGAATTTCTTATTCAGTCATGGGTTGATGATGCAACGGGTAGTAAAAAAACACCATTCATCATTACTCCGCCATTATTCAAACTTGAGCCAGGAAAAAACAACATCTTACGTATCGTAAATGTGAATCCGTCCTTACCTCAGGATCGTGAATCTGTTTACTGGGTAAACGTCAAAGCGATTCCTTCTCAAAATGAAGAAAATGAAGGGAAAAATGTCTTGCAGATTGCAGTTCGTACTCGCATCAAGCTTTTTTATCGCCCAGCAGGTCTAAAAGGGGATATTAAATCTTCGCCAGGAGAACTACGTTTTACGCGAAACGGTAAACAGATAAAAGTTGACAATCCAACTGTTTTTAACATCACGTTCAGTGATGTATTTATTAACGGACACGAAATTGAAAAGTCCGGTATGGTGCCAGCAAAAGGGTCTTTGAATATCAATTTGCCTGCAGGTGTGAACAGTGCTTCGCAAATAAAATATAATACAATTAATGATTTTGGCTCTTCAGGTGAATATCTGACTCGCGAAATTAATTAATAGTTTTCAGGGGAACCAACTTAATGTCATGGATGGTCGTTTCGCGCACTTACACTTCTTTGCCCTTTTCTTTATCTGTATTGGCGCTTACGGTTGCAGGCTCTTTTTCTGCGACAGCTGGAAAATTTAATCCGCGTTTTCTGGAAGATACCGCAGGGATCAACCAGCATGTTGACCTTTCCATGTACGAAACTGACCATGGCGCGCAGTTGCCTGGAACATATCGCGTTTCTTTAATCGTCAATGAACAAAAAATGGAAACGCGCACTCTGGAGTTTAAGGCGGCTACAGAATCCCAACGAAAGGAGATGGGGGAGTTTCTCATACCTTGTTTAAGCCGGACACAACTGGCTGATATGGGCGTTCGTGTAGACAGTTTTTCAGCACTTAACCTTATACCAGCAGAAGCCTGTGTGGCGTTTAATGAAATTATCCCTCAGGCGACCAGTCATTTTGATTTTAGCGAACAAAAGCTGGTGATGAGTTTTCCTCAGGCGGCAATGCAGCAGGTTGCTCGCGGTACAGTACCTGAATCTCGCTGGGACGATGGTGTGCCCGCGTTGCTTCTTGATTACAGTTTCAGCGGTAGTAACAGTTCTCATGATACAAAAAGTTATAATCGCTACATTGATGAAAATGGTAATCATCACCAGGATAAAAACGAAACTAGCCAGACTAACGATAGCTACTACTTAAGTATGCGAAGCGGCCTTAACCTTGGGGCATGGCGTCTGCGAAATTACAGTAACTGGAGCTATAGTAACGGCGAGAAGCAGTGGGACAATATTGGCACCTATGTAACACGGGCCATTGTTCCGCTGAAAGCGCAACTGACATTGGGTGATACAGCAACACCTTCAGATATTTTTGACAGTGTGCAGATGCGCGGGGCATTACTGGCCTCTGATGAAGAAATGTTGCCAGACAGCCAACGTGGTTTTGCTCCGGTAGTTCGAGGGATAGCGAAAAGTAACGCGGAAGTCAGTATTGAACAAAATGGTTACGTGATTTATCGAGCATTTGTTCAGCCAGGTGCGTTTGAAATTAACGATTTATACCCCACAGCGAACAGCGGTGATTTAACCGTAATTGTTAAAGAGGCTGATGGTAGTGAACAAAGATTTATTCAGCCATTCTCTTCAGTCGCTATTTTCCAACGTGAAGGGCATCTCAAATATAGCCTTTCTGCTGGTGAATACCGTGCTGGTAATTACGATAGCGCCAACCCACGCTTTGGTCAGTTTAATGCGATGTATGGTTTACCGTTTGGTATGACCACCTATGGTGGCGCATTAATTTCTAAGGATTACAACGCATTTGCTCTGGGATTGGGGAAAAACTTTGGCTCTATTGGTGCAATATCGGTTGATATTACTCAGGCAAAAAGTACATTAAATAATAATGCAACCGATCAGGGACAATCGTACCGCTTTCTTTATTCAAAAAGCTTTGCCAGCGGCACAGATTTCCGTTTATTGGGTTACAAGTATTCTACCAGTGGTTTTTATACCTTCCAGGAAGCAACAGATGTGCGTAGCGGTGCTGACAGCGATTACGGCCGTTACCATAAGCGTAGTGAAATTCAGGGTAATTTGACACAGCAATTGGGCACCTATGGGTCGGTTTATTTCAATATGACCCAGCAGGATTACTGGAATGATGACGGTAAGCGCCTTTCTTTGGCTACCGGGTACAACGGTCGTATTGGACGTGTTAATTACAGTATTGCTTACAGTTGGAATAAAAGCCCTGAATGGGATGAAAACGACCAGTTGTGGTCATTTAATGTTTCCATTCCGTTTGGTCGGGCATGGAGTAACTACCGCGTGACAACCGATCAGGATGGTCGTACGACACAACAGCTTGGCGTCAATGGCACTTTGTTAGAAGATCGCAATCTTAGCTATAACGTTCAGGAAGGGTATTCCAGTAATGGTGTTGGTAATAGCGGTAATGCCAGTTTGTCGTACCAGGGCGGCGCCGGTAATATCAGCATGGGTTACAGCTATGGTAAAGACTACCAGCAGACTAACTACAGCCTGCGTGGTGGCATTGTAGCGCACAGTGAAGGGATCTCGCTTTCCCAACCTTTGGGTGAAACCATTGGTATAGTTTCAGCACCAGGTGCCCGGGGGGCGAAAGTATTAAATAATAGTGGTGTGAGTGTTGACTTGCAAGGTAATGCGGTCGTTCCTTATCTGAGCATCTACCGTGAAAATGATGTGTCCATTCGCAGTGAAACGTTGAATGACAGTGTTGATATGAACAGCGCATTCCAGACAGTTGTGCCAACGCGAGGAGCTGTTGTACGGGCGCATTTCGATACCCGTGTGGGTTATCGAGTTCTTATGACATTAATTCGGCAAAATGAAGTGAGCGTCCCCTTTGGTGCAACTGCAACGCTGGTTTCAGATAAAAGTGAACAGATTAGCGGTATTGTTGGTGAAGATGGGCAGTTATATATCAGCGGGATGCCTAAAAAAGGGGATGTGAAGATCGTATGGGGTAAAGATACTTCACAACAATGCGTTGCGAAATATGAACTGCCGATTAAGGAAAAATCGTCAGGTATTATTTCTGTGACAATAAATTGCCAATGATCAGGGATAGATAATATGATGAAAATTTCAAGTCTGTTTTTTGTTGGAAGCATGTTGTTTACGGCCAATAATGTTATGGCTGCAGATTGGGGACCCTGTACATCGACTTCAGGTGTTCATGATTACCCAGTCAATTTTGATATTGATATTATGGATGCCAGCAAAAATAAAGCGGGTACTGAATTAAGATTAATTTACTCATGGGCTGGTGTTGGGCAGCCTTTTAGTTTTATTTGTGAGTGTCCGGATACTTATAAAACGGAAAAGGATACACTGATTAAAGTCGTGAGTAACTTATCTACGGCAACGCGAAAAATAAACAGTGAGCAATACTACCGGTTAACCGATGAGCTGGAAGTAATGACCATGATTCAAGGTCCAAGCGTGTTTTTCCGCGTTCCGGAGGCCAATAGTCAGATCCCTAATTTAAATAACTCTTCTCAAGACTGTAAAGGTAATAATCTGGGGCAATTTGGCAGTAATGGCTATCTGTCATTTTATATAGCAAAGCCTGTTCAGGGTGAGGTGGAAATTCCCTACACGCTTATTGCAACAATGTATGCCTCAAAGAAAAAAAATACATACAGGGATCCACTTTCTACGGTCAGTATTGCAGGAAAATTGACCTTTACACAAGGCTGTAAAATTGACGCCGGTACGGTATTGGATGTCCCCTTCGGCGAGTACCCATCTTCGGCATTTAAAAATAAAAAAGGAACCATTCCAGTTGGAGGCACTGAAAAAGAGATTAACCTCCAGTTCGATTGTGAAAATATTACCGATGGCATTCAGGTATCACTAAGGATTGAAGGAAACACAAGTCAGGCTGACGAGCGTGCCATCGATATGGGTAACCCAGACATTGGTGTGTTGGTTATGGATCCAAACGGCAATGTCTTAAGGCCTAACGATACCAACAGCAGTGTTAACTTAAACCTCGGTTCGAACGATTCCCAACAACATCGCGATGCAACAATTAAACTGAAAGCAGCACCAATCAGCACGACCGGAAATGCTCCAGCGGCAGGGCAATATAGTGGGGTTGCAACAATCTTTCTGGATATGGATTAGTCATCATGTGGAGAAATAGTATACGTTGCCTGTTACCCTTTTTAGCTCTGGCATATTTTCCCGGCGCTGAAGCCAAAATAAGCCTCGGTGAAGCAGGAAAACTGACGTTTTCTCTTTCAGTCGTGGCCAAAGGGTGTGAGTTTGAAGCCGCTGATTTAGAAGTTGTCATGGGGAAAATGATGTTAATGAAGCCAGTCACGGTCGGAAGAGTCATAAACGAAAAAAATTTCGTAATCGAATTAAAAGATTGTGACGGAATATCAAAAGCTAAAGTAACAATGGACGGCCTTCCTGACACCAATGATAACTCTCTTTTTGCTCTGGATGCCGGAGGCGCAACGGGAATAGCCCTGCAAATTGTTGACGGCAAGGGCACAAAACAGATTCCGAAAGTCGCTGGTGGAACGGCGATAGAGTGGCCAGTAAATGGAACAACAACCCAACTGAACTACAAAGCGAGTTATGTCGTTGTAAACGCCAATGCAACGTCTGGACATGCAAATGCCATGGTCAATTTCTCCGTGGAGTATGAGTAACCAGTTTCGGACTTTTGGCAGAAAAAGAGGAGATTACTCCTCTTTTTTACAAGAACAGTTAATTATTGGTCTGCATTCTGACTTGCTTTTTGTAAATATCTGTAGCTAAAACTCACTTCATTGCCACTTTTCCTTCTCTCTGTGGTCTACTTAACGACATGAGCAGGGGATGGCGTTCACTACTCCTGCATTTTTTCCTGATACTCCCACTGCAAAAACGGAGTGCTGGATATTTTTTCCCCTTTATCCCAGGGTTTGTTTGCATGAGATACATCAAAACGATAACGCAGCAAAAGCTAAGCTTTTTTCTCGCTGTCTATATTGGTTTGTTTATGAATTGCGCAGTCTATTTCCGTCGGTTTGACGGTTACGCGCATAACTTCACTTTTCTTAATGGCGTTTCGGCGGTTATCGAACTGGCAGGGACGGTTCTGGCAACCTTCTTCTTTTTACGCTTAATTTCACTCTTTGGCAGAACGGCCTGGAAAGTGCTGGCTTCATTGCTGGTGCTGATTTCTGCCGGAGCTAGCTACTACATGACATTTATGAATGTCATGATTGGCTACGGGATTGTCGCTTCGGTGATGACCACCGACATTGACCTGTCGAAAGAAGTGGTTGGCTGGACGCTTATCGCATGGGTTGTACTGGTGAGTATTATCCCGTTGCTATTTATCTGGATGAACCGCTCACAAGACACCTTCTGGCGTCAGCTTTGTACCCCGAAAACACGCTGGCGTAGCGCGCTTACTGTGCTGTTAGCGGGCTTGCTGGTATGGGGGCCAATACGTCTGATGGATGTAGCGCAAAAGCGTGCCGATCGCATGGCTGGGGTGGATATGCCTAGTTATGGCGGGGTGTTGGCGAACTCCTATTTACCTTCGAACTGGCTTTCTGCGTTGGGGCTGTATGCCTGGGCGCAAGTGGATGAATCTTCAGACAATCGTTCGCTGATGAATCCGGCGAAAAAATTCACCTATACCCCGACGCAAAATCTCGACGACACCTATGTGATTTTCATTATTGGTGAAACCACGCGTTGGGATCATATGGGAATGTTGGGCTACGAACGTGATACAACGCCGAAGCTGGCAAAAGAGAAAAACCTGGTGATGTATCGTGGTTATTCTTGCGATACCGCGACTAAATTATCACTACGCTGTATGTTTGTGCGTGAAGGTGGAACGGAAGATAACCCTCAACGTACTCTTAAAGAACAGAACGTATTTGCGGTTCTCAAACAGTTGGGTTTTAGCTCCGATTTGTACGCCATGCAGAGCGAGATGTGGTTCTACAGCAATACCATGGCTGACAACATTGCCTACCGTGAGCAAATCGCGGCTGAGCCACGTAACCGTGGAAAAGCGGTAGACGACATGTTGCTGGTGAATGAAATTGAACGTTCTCTGGAGAAAAAACCAGAAGGTAAGCATCTGATTGTGCTGCATACCAAAGGGTCGCACTACAATTATACTCAGCG
Organism: Escherichia sp. MOD1-EC7011; assembly: GCF_002965005.1. Classification (NCBI taxonomy): domain Bacteria; kingdom Pseudomonadati; phylum Pseudomonadota; class Gammaproteobacteria; order Enterobacterales; family Enterobacteriaceae; genus Escherichia; species Escherichia sp. MOD1-EC7011. The sequence goes on along the minus strand of NZ_PTRD01000009.1, from coordinate 42,395 downwards.
TTATCCACGTGAGTTTGCCCAGTGGAAGCCAGAGTGTTATGCAATTGATCGCAAATGTCCAAAAGCGCCGATGATCAACTCATACGATAACTCCATCACCTACGTAGATCATTTTATCGACTCGGTGATCGACAGATTCCGCGATAAGAAAGCAATTGTGTTCTACGCGGCGGATCACGGTGAGTCGATTAACGAGCGTGAGCACTTGCATGGTACACCACGTGAATATGCACCGCCGGAGCAGTTCCGCGTGCCGATGATGGTCTGGATGTCAGATAAATATCTGGAAAATCCGGCCAATGCGCAGGCATTCGCGCAGTTGAAAAAAGAAGCCGATATGAAAGTACCGCGCCGTCACGTAGAGCTGTACGACACCATCATGGGCTGTCTCGGCTATACTTCACCGGATGGTGGAATTAACGAAAATAACAACTGGTGCCACATCCCACAGGCGAAGACCGTTGCGGCTAACTAAGCGGCCTGCTGACTTTCTCGCCGATCAAAAGGCATTTTGCTATTAAGGGATTGACGAGGGCGTATCTGCGCAGTAAGATGCGCCCCGCATTCGGTGATTGGCGCAGCCTGGTAGCGCACTTCGTTCGGGACGAAGGGGTCGGAGGTTCGAATCCTCTATCACCGACCAAATTAGAAAAACCAGCCTACGGGCTGGTTTTTTGCTTTCTGCGGCCTGAAGAGGATGAGAACCTCCGGGGGCAGGAGGTTCGACTCGACGTAGGCCTGATAAGACGCGCCAGCGTCGCATCAGGCAAATGTGCCGACCCATTGTCGGATGCGGCGCGACCGCCTTATCCCCCCTACACCACACATTTCCCTGCCAAATTTGCGCCCCATATCTCACTATCCATTAACGGATTTGTGACAGAATCCATTGTCTTTTTTTATATTTGCTTAAATCTTTTTTTGCGTTACTTATGGCTGGCGCTGGCATTTTCCGCTGTGCGTTTTAGCGTTCATGGTATTAATCGCTCAGATATCCACCTTTTCCTCAGATTTTTTTCATTAAAAGCATAAAACTTAATCACCAATTGTTGCGAAATATTAAGGTGATTGTTCTGGTTATGTTGGAGTAGCACAAATTTCTCTGTTGCAAATAGCGGTTTGAAGTTTTTTTAATCTTTGTTTGTGGATTCTCACCGTTGGTGTAAATCCCGGTTGGCTGTATTGACGTTTTCACATTCTGTTGACAGATTGTAGGTCACGAGGGGCATTTTATGGAGGATCCGCACTGTTACACTGATGTTAATTAGTACGGCATCCCCACCTCATAACGTTGACCCGACCGGGCAAAAAACAAAAAAGGTCAGGCAACGACAACCCACTGCAAAGGGTTAAAACAACAAACATCACAATTGGAGCAGAATAATGCGTATTTCCTTGAAAAAGTCAGGGATGCTGAAGCTTGGTCTCAGCCTGGTGGCTATGACCGTCGCAGCAAGTGTTCAGGCTAAAACTCTGGTTTATTGCTCAGAAGGTTCGCCTGAAGGGTTTAACCCGCAGCTGTTTACCTCCGGCACCACCTATGACGCCTCTTCCGTACCGCTTTATAACCGCCTGGTTGAGTTTAAAATCGGCACCACCGAAGTGATTCCAGGCCTCGCTGAAAAGTGGGAAATCAGCGAAGACGGTAAAACCTATACCTTCCATCTGCGTAAAGGTGTGAAGTGGCATGACAATAAAGAATTCAAACCGACGCGCGAACTGAATGCCGATGACGTGGTGTTCTCGTTCGATCGTCAGAAAAACGCGCAAAACCCGTACCATAAAGTTTCTGGCGGTAGCTACGAATACTTCGAAGGCATGGGCTTGCCGGAGCTGATCAGCGAAGTGAAGAAGGTGGACGACAACACCGTTCAGTTCGTGCTGACGCGTCCGGAAGCGCCGTTCCTCGCTGACCTGGCAATGGACTTCGCCTCTATTCTGTCAAAAGAATATGCTGACGCGATGATGAAAGCCGGTACGCCAGAAAAACTGGATCTCAACCCAATCGGCACTGGCCCGTTCCAGTTACAGCAGTACCAGAAAGATTCCCGTATTCGCTACAAAGCATTTGATGGTTATTGGGGCACCAAACCGCAGATCGATACGCTGGTCTTCTCTATTACTCCCGATGCTTCTGTGCGTTACGCAAAATTGCAGAAGAATGAATGCCAGGTGATGCCGTACCCGAACCCGGCAGATATCGCCCGCATGAAGCAGGATAAATCCATCAACCTGATGGAAATGCCGGGGCTGAACGTCGGTTATCTCTCGTATAACGTGCAGAAAAAACCACTAGATGACGTGAAAGTTCGCCAGGCACTGACCTACGCGGTGAACAAAGACGCGATAATCAAAGCGGTTTATCAGGGCGCGGGCGTGGCAGCGAAAAACCTGATCCCGCCAACCATGTGGGGCTATAACGACGACGTTCAGGATTACACCTATGATCCTGAAAAAGCGAAAGCCTTGCTGAAAGAAGCCGGTCTGGAAAAAGGCTTCTCCATCGACCTGTGGGCAATGCCGGTACAACGTCCGTATAACCCGAATGCTCGCCGCATGGCGGAGATGATTCAGGCAGACTGGGCGAAAGTGGGCGTACAGGCCAAAATCGTCACCTACGAATGGGGTGAGTACCTCAAGCGTGCGAAAGATGGCGAGCACCAGACGGTAATGATGGGCTGGACTGGCGATAACGGGGATCCGGATAACTTCTTCGCCACCCTGTTCAGCTGCGCCGCCTCTGAACAAGGTTCCAACTACTCAAAATGGTGCTACAAACCGTTTGAAGATCTGATTCAACCGGCGCGTGCTACCGACGACCACAACAAGCGTGTTGAATTGTACAAACAAGCACAGGTCGTGATGCACGATCAGGCTCCGGCACTGATCATCGCTCACTCCACCGTGTTTGAACCGGTACGCAAAGAAGTTAAAGGCTATGTGGTTGATCCATTAGGCAAACATCACTTCGAAAATGTCTCTATTGAATAATTAAAAGCCGTACAAGACTGATGGCAAAGGCAAAACTGCCTGATGTGCTCCGCTTATCAGGCCTACGAAAATTCTGCAATGTATTGAGTTTGCCAGATTTTGTAGGCCGGATAAGGCGTTCAGTCCGCATCCGGCATGAACAAAGCGCACTTTGTCAACAATCTGCATACCCGGTGGTGCTGTGCCTCTGCGCACAGCGCCATCCGGCAGCAATACTTCATTCCCTGTCCGGCACGGGCGGGAATTGATTGGTGAGCAATACAGACACGCAGTTCCAGGCTGCGGGTCACTATAGAGAATCCGGGTTATGTTGCAGTTTATTCTCCGACGTTTGGGACTCGTCATCCCCACGTTTATCGGTATTACCCTTCTCACCTTTGCCTTTGTTCACATGATCCCCGGCGATCCGGTGATGATCATGGCGGGCGAACGTGGGATCTCCCCAGAGCGTCATGCGCAATTGCTGGCAGAACTCGGCTTAGATAAGCCGATGTGGCAGCAGTATCTCCATTACATTTGGGGCGTTATGCACGGCGATCTAGGCATTTCGATGAAAAGCCGCATCCCGGTTTGGGAAGAGTTCGTGCCACGCTTCCAGGCTACGCTGGAACTTGGTGTTTGCGCGATGATTTTTGCGACTGCGGTCGGTATTCCGGTTGGTGTACTGGCTGCGGTTAAACGCGGTTCCATTTTCGATCACACGGCGGTTGGTCTGGCGCTGACCGGCTACTCCATGCCAATCTTCTGGTGGGGCATGATGTTGATCATGCTGGTTTCAGTGCACTGGAACCTGACGCCTGTCTCCGGTCGCGTGAGCGACATGGTGTTCCTTGATGATTCCAATCCGTTAACCGGTTTTATGCTGATCGACACCGCCATCTGGGGGGAAGACGGTAACTTTATCGATGCCGTCGCCCATATGCTCCTGCCCGCTATTGTGCTGGGTACTATCCCGCTGGCGGTCATTGTGCGTATGACGCGCTCCTCGATGCTGGAAGTGCTGGGTGAAGACTATATCCGCACCGCGCGAGCCAAAGGTCTTACCCGTATGCGGGTGATTATCGTCCATGCGCTGCGTAACGCCATGCTGCCGGTGGTAACCGTTATTGGCCTGCAGGTGGGGACGCTGCTGGCGGGGGCGATTCTGACCGAAACCATCTTCTCGTGGCCCGGTCTTGGGCGCTGGTTGATTGACGCGCTGCAACGCCGCGATTATCCGGTGGTGCAGGGCGGCGTATTGCTGGTGGCGACGATGATTATCCTCGTCAACCTGCTGGTCGATCTGCTGTACGGCGTGGTGAACCCGCGTATTCGTCATAAGAAGTAAGGGAACATCATGTCACAGGTTACTGAAAATAAAGTGATTACTGCACCGGTGCCGATGACCCCGTTACAGGAGTTCTGGCACTATTTTAAACGCAACAAAGGCGCGGTTGTCGGGCTGGTTTACGTCGTCATCGTGCTGTTTATCGCGATCTTTGCCAACTGGATTGCACCCTATAACCCGGCGGAACAGTTCCGCGATGCACTGCTCGCCCCGCCAGCGTGGCAGGAAGGCGGCAGCATGGCGCACTTGCTGGGCACTGATGATGTTGGTCGCGATGTGATGTCGCGCCTGATGTACGGTGCACGGCTGTCGCTGTTGGTCGGTTGTCTGGTGGTGGTGTTATCGCTGATTATGGGCGTTATTCTCGGCCTGATCGCCGGTTACTTTGGCGGCCTGGTCGATAACATCATCATGCGCGTGGTCGATATCATGCTGGCGCTGCCAAGCCTGTTGCTGGCGCTGGTGCTGGTGGCTATCTTCGGCCCGTCGATTGGTAACGCCGCGCTGGCGCTGACCTTCGTTGCCTTGCCGCACTATGTCCGCTTAACCCGCGCCGCCGTGCTGGTGGAGGTGAATCGCGATTACGTTACCGCTTCTCGCGTAGCGGGAGCCGGGGCGCTGCGCCAGATGTTTATCAATATTCTTCCCAACTGCCTTGCGCCGCTGATTGTTCAGGCGTCGCTCGGTTTCTCTAACGCCATTCTCGATATGGCTGCTCTTGGTTTCCTCGGTATGGGGGCGCAGCCGCCAACGCCGGAGTGGGGCACCATGCTCTCCGATGTGTTGCAGTTCGCGCAAAGCGCCTGGTGGGTCGTGACCTTCCCTGGTCTGGCGATCCTGCTGACGGTGCTGGCATTTAACCTGATGGGTGACGGTCTGCGTGACGCGCTCGATCCCAAACTGAAGCAGTAAGAGGTTCGAGATGGCGTTATTAAATGTAGATAAATTATCGGTGCATTTCGGCGACGAAAGCGCACCATTCCGCGCCGTAGACCGCATCAGCTACAGCGTGAAACAGGGTGAAGTGGTCGGAATTGTGGGGGAGTCTGGCTCAGGTAAGTCGGTCAGTTCACTGGCGATTATGGGGCTGATTGATTATCCGGGCGGCGTAATGGCGGAAAAGCTGGAGTTTAACGGTCAGGATTTGCAGCGTATATCAGAAAAAGAGCGCCGCAACCTGGTGGGTGCCGAAGTGGCGATGATCTTCCAGGACCCGATGACCAGCCTTAACCCGTGCTACACCGTGGGTTTCCAGATTATGGAAGCGATTAAGGTGCATCAGGGCGGTAACAAAAGTACCCGCCGTCAGCGGGCGATTGACCTGTTGAATCAGGTCGGTATTCCCGATCCGGCATCGCGTCTGGATGTTTACCCGCATCAGCTTTCCGGCGGAATGAGCCAGCGCGTGATGATCGCCATGGCGATTGCCTGTCGGCCAAAACTGCTGATTGCCGATGAACCGACCACCGCGCTGGACGTGACCATTCAGGCGCAAATCATCGAACTGCTGCTGGAGTTGCAGCAGAAAGAGAATATGGCGCTGGTGTTGATCACCCATGACCTGGCGCTGGTGGCGGAAGCGGCGCATAAAATCATCGTGATGTATGCAGGCCAGGTGGTGGAAACGGGCGATGCTCACGCCATCTTCCGTGCGCCGCGTCATCCGTATACTCAGGCATTGCTACGCGCGCTGCCGGAATTTGCTCAGGACAAAGAACGTCTGGCGTCGTTGCCTGGTGTCGTTCCCGGCAAGTACGACCGCCCGAACGGCTGCCTGCTTAACCCGCGCTGTCCCTATGCCACTGACAGATGCCGCGCTGAAGAACCGGCGCTGAATATGCTCGCTGACGGGCGTCAGTCCAAATGCCATTACCCACTTGATGATGCCGGGAGGCCCACACTATGAGTACGCAAGAGGCCACCTCGCAACAACCGCTGTTGCAGGCTATCGACCTGAAAAAACATTATCCGGTGAAGAAAGGTATGTTCGCACCGGAACGTCTGGTGAAGGCGCTGGATGGTGTTTCGTTTAACCTTGAACGTGGCAAAACGCTGGCAGTAGTGGGCGAATCTGGCTGCGGTAAATCGACCCTCGGTCGGTTGCTGACGATGATTGAAACGCCCACCAGCGGCGAGCTGTATTACCAGGGGCAGGATCTGCTTAAGCACGATCCGCAGGCGCAGAAGCTGCGTCGGCAGAAAATCCAGATTGTCTTCCAGAACCCTTACGGTTCGCTGAATCCGCGTAAAAAAGTTGGGCAAATTCTCGAAGAGCCGCTGCTGATCAACACCAGCTTAAGCAAAGAACAGCGTCGGGAAAAAGCCCTGTCGATGATGGCGAAAGTCGGCCTGAAAACCGAGCACTACGACCGCTATCCGCACATGTTTTCCGGCGGTCAGCGTCAGCGTATCGCCATTGCACGTGGTCTGATGCTCGACCCGGACGTGGTGATTGCCGATGAACCGGTTTCCGCGCTGGACGTCTCGGTGCGTGCGCAGGTGCTCAACCTGATGATGGATTTGCAGCAGGAACTGGGGCTTTCTTATGTCTTCATCTCCCACGACCTGTCGGTGGTGGAGCACATTGCTGATGAAGTGATGGTGATGTACCTGGGCCGCTGCGTGGAGAAGGGAACGAAAGACCAAATCTTCAATAACCCGCGCCATCCGTACACTCAGGCGCTACTTTCCGCAACGCCGCGCCTGAATCCGGACGATCGCCGCGAGCGCATCAAGCTCACCGGTGAACTGCCTAGCCCGCTGAATCCACCGCCGGGTTGCGCCTTCAACGCCCGCTGTCGTCGGCGCTTCGGCCCCTGCACCCAGTTGCATCCGCAGCTAAAAGACTACGGCGGTCAACTGGTCGCTTGTTTTGCTGTTGATCAGGATGAAAATCCACAGCGTTAACTCACAAAACCGGGGCCATGCGCTCCGGTTTACTCAATCAGCTTCAACAGTGGCGACAAGCATAACAAAATGCCGTACAGCAGAATCAGCCAGGCTTTAAACCCGCGAAGTTTTTCCAGTTGTGCGACTTTATAGATCAGGAAAAATGGAATGAGGCACGACACAATGCCATATAACGGGCTTCCCAACTGAAAGAACACCAGCACCGATACACGAAACGAAACCCAAATCGTCAACGTAATGACGATAAAAGCGCAGATCGCCAGAGTCAGCATGCGTGAGTTAATTTTCTTGGTATCAATAATTCGGCTTAACAGATTGAGAATAATGCCTTTAATAGCCTCGTGGAAACCGAGATAAATGCCAAAGAATGCGGTCAGTACGGCAAAGATATTCAGCACCGTAGAGGTGATATGAATGATATGCCCAGGGATCACCTGTGCCGCCAGTGCCAGTGCTGAGATATTTTGCTCAAAGGCAGAAACGGCTTCTTCATGGCTAATCGAAAAGGTAAACGAAAAGGCAAAAAACAGGATCACCGCGATGAGCGTGATATAGCTAATCCGATGGGTGCGCAGCGCGAGTCGTGTTGCCAGCACTTTATTTGCTTCTCGTTTGCGATAGGCAATATTCATCGGGTTAAGCACCTGAATAAATACTGCAGAAAAGAAGCAAAAAGGGATAGTAAGCAGGACGTCGCGAAAGAAGACGGAGGCTTGTGGGAACGCGGTTATATTGGCGAAATTCCAGTGCGGGATCATCGCAAAACCGAACACCACAATAATGCCCACTTTGACCACCACCATCGGGCCGGAAATTTTAAACAATAATCTTTCCCCACCTGACGCGATAGCTACCAGTACGGCGAAAATAGCCACTTTATAAAGTAGGGATTGTGAAAGATCGGCATCGGTCAAACCGAAGGTTTTCAGGTATGAGGCGCTGTCGAAAACCACGGAGAGGGAATAGATAAAAATTCCGTGGATAATCATCAAAAAGTAGATAACGCCGAGAAATATTCCCCAGTTCTTCCCCAGGTAATGACTGATAATATCGGTGTAGTCATTACAGGATTCACTTTCAGATAGTGTTTTTAAATAAATATCCTGCACTACCCAGGTTGCTGGATAAGCAATAATGGCGGCGGTGATAAATACCCAAATTCCCTTCAGCCCAATTTGTACTGGCATCAGCACCGTTCCGGCACCAATTGCCATTCCTATGCATAATAAAACCCAGCCGAAGTCGTATCGCGTAAATGGTAATTTCTGATCGCGTAGTTGTAATGTGTTGTCCTGCATAAAGTCCTGTCCAGAAAGAAGTCAGCCCCGCAAAGATGGTTATCCCCCGTTTCTCTTGCGCAACAGGCGGAGAAGTCGAATACGCAGTGTGCTAAGAATGAGGCAACAGATTCACCGGGGAGAATCGCGAGGAGGCACAATTCTACAAAATTGCGCATTTCACTACCAGTCTGGTGTCAGAGCGCGGGTAATGCGTACAGTGAAAATTCTGCAAATATGAAAATAAGCTGGGATGTATCGCGCAAAGTGAAAAACAGGCAGATGCCAGGGGCAGAAAGCGTCAGTAGAATCAGCCGCAAGCCAGGGGGTTCCGGTGAGGCGCAATGTTGCGGGGGCTTTATCCCTGGTGGCATTGGTTGCTGGAGAGAGAAAACCCCCGCACGTTGCAGGTATATATCTGACAACATCACGGGAGCCATTCTTGCATCCAAACAATACAAGAATAGCCGCGAAACGTTGTCATTACAACACGGGCGGCTATATGACGTTCGCGCAGTTAGGCATGGCCTTCTGGCACGATTTAGCGGCTCCGGTCATTGCTGGCATTCTCGCCAGTCTGATCGTGGGCTGGCTGAATAAGAGGAAGTAACGTGCCGTGCGGGTGTCGGCTGCCGTAATGGCAATTTGCGCCCGAACCAGGCCGCAGGGGTGAAACTCTGCGGCCTTTTTCGTGTTTATTGCGGGTATGGCACCCAATCGCCACCGTTCAGGCGAACGTACGGTTTATCCTGATATTGAATCACCACCGCGTTTGAGTTCTCGGATACCGGTGCTGTTTGTGGCAATCCGCTGGTGAGTTTTTTCCAGTCAACATTGTCTTCGGTGAAAATTTTACCGTCGAGAACGCGAACCACCAGATCAGAAATTGCCAGGAAACTGCTTGGTTGGTCGATGACAATCGGTGCCCCCTGGTGTGGTGCCTTCATACCGAAGAATTTCACGCCAACGGGGACGTCTGTGATAGACGGGCTAGGGATATCACGTAAGCTAGATACCTGCATTCTGTCGCCCTTCAGCGCACCGCCGTGTTCTGGCACCACTACCACCATCACTTTACGACCCGATTTCTCCAGTTCAGTAAAGAATGCGTCCAGTTCATCAAAGAACTTCTGCGCCCGCGCTTTGTAATCCGCTGTTTTGCTGACGCCCGGATAATGGTTGCCATCGTGCAGTGGAAGCGTGTTGTAGAACGTGGCACTACGGCTGTTTTTATCTTTTTCAGTAACGTCCAGCCAGCGGTTAAGTACGGCGGTATCGTCATAAACCGGCGAACCATCAAAGCCCAGCAAAATAACCGGCAGATTCGTTTGATCCATCAATTCTGTCTGCATACCGCCATTTTCGCGCACTTCTTTCAGGAAGCCGCCGAATTGACCGTTATGCCCCATCATCAGATGCTGGGTAAAGCCCAGTTTTGACAAGTTATCGAACAGATAGCAGTCATTATTGGCTGGTTGGTACAGATTGGTGTGCGAAGTTTGTCCACAGCTGGCGCGCAGCAGACGAATCGCCGCCGGGCCGCTGTATGAGGTCGCAGAGTTGAAATTCTTGAACTCAATATCGAAATGCGACCATAACGGATGCGACATTAACCCGGCAGCTTCAATGTCCGACCAGGAGAGTGAGCAGATGTTGATGACCAGCAATTCAAATGGCTGTGCATCTGCCGGAAGCGCGGATGGGAAGGTCGATTTACGTTTCGCTTCGGCGTTATAGAAATTATTCAGCCATGCATTAAGATTCGCGGTTGTCGGCGGCGCGGTTTGCGCAGGCATATCACCCACCACCGGCGTACCGCCTGCGGCTGCGACCGTTGCCGCTGCATTACCGCCCGTCGTTGTCACCGTCGTGGTCGGTTGACCGGCAGGCCACAGGGAGAAACTTGGTCCAGCCAGAGTAAGTACGTTCAGCCATACCAGAATAGCGACGACAAATATGGTGATACGAATCCATTGTGACAGGAACAACCACGCCACTAACAATACAAAAATGGCTCCGATCATCTGCCAGTTAATAAAGCGAGTAACGAGGTCGATTAAATAATCGCTACTGAAACCAGCCACTTGCGAACCCTGACTCATGATGCTTTCCGGGCCTGGTAGCCAGGTGTCATGCCAGAACAATGCAAAACCGATTGGCAGGGCTATCCAGTGGCGTAGACGGTGCAGGCTATAGCGCGGAATAGGCATTAGCAGAAACGCGGCAAACACCAGGTTAAGCAGCGGATGGAAGTTAAGATATCCCGCCCATAACAGGCCAAACTTGACCAGAAAATAGAAGTTCCAGCCAGAAAGGCCGCGCCAGTATTGCCAGAGGGAAGAAGGCATAGCGGTGTTTTGGGTAAATTGAGTCATTTTTTGGTTGCCCTGGCTTTTTCCGCACGGCGTAATGTACCGGCCGGTTTTACATAACGAGGTTTAGCAAATAACAAACGCAAAGTGTCACGAATACGCCGTAGAGAATGCCGCGCCAGATAGCCCAGCGGGAAAAATATCAGTGCGCAAACGATAATAATTTCAACGATATCGCTGATGGTCATCATGATGAACGCTCCACAGCATCATCCAATAATCGCAGTGGTTCAGGTATGCGTCGCCAGTTGCGACCATCGTGTTCGGCATTGATGACTGGCGTGGAACCCTGCGTTAAAGGCAGCGGCATCCCCCATTGTTCCGGGGCGAGTAAACGCATTTGCACCAGCTCGGCGCTGATTTGGTCATCTTCAAACCAGACCATGCGGTTAGAGAAAATGTCGCCAGTAGGTAGTGGGAAGATATGATTCAATGCGGTATCCAGATCGTTAATCCGGCAGAAAGAGAGGAACAGCACCAGTCGATTGCCGCCAATCGTCATAATATCGCCGGTACGATTAGGGCGACACAGCGTCAGAGCTTGTTCAACGCGAATGCCAGGCACCGGGCGCAGAGCCACCAGAACGCCTTTGCCGTGAGCAGGTAACAGGGTGTTATTCATCATATTATTGACCGCGTCACAGAATACATCCCACTTCTGGAACCCCCGCAGTTTAATCGGCTGAGTCATCGACAACAGCGTGGTGATATCTTCCGGTACATAGCGGCTGAACTTCTGTCCCTGCACGCTTTCAATCATTGTCAGACAGCGAGAGAGCGGGGCGTTCCATGGAATAACCATATTTGCGCCGCAGGCCAACAGTAAACGTTCGTCGGTGGCGCGCAGGCTGGCAATATTTTCCCGCACGAGGATTTTCAACGCGCTACCACGCTGGCGACGCAATGTATGAATACTGCGGGCCAGCGGTTCAATTTGCCCATTTTGCTGCAAAGAGAACACGACCGTCGCGGCCTGAGAGGTACGTGCTTCATTGAACAGCGTTTCGTTATTGTCGAATAGCTTCCAGTGTTCCGATAGCGGTGGCGCGCCTTCCAGTACGGCAATATTACTGAGAATACGCTTTTCATCGCTGCGTGGTTGGATCTCCGCCTCTTCGCGCTGAACTAACGCCCAGACGCCATTTTGGTGCTGGACGGTCAGTTGCTGACGGGCGCTGACACCTTTTTCGTTACACCAAAAAGCGATATCCAGCAGATGCTGATCGCCCTGAAAACGCAAACTGGCAAGTCCAAAAAGCGAACGATACTCCTCCAGTAACAATGAAAATTGTTTATCGTTATTATTTCCGGGATTAATTACCAGCAGTGAACAATGGTTTAGCCTGCACCATTTATTCATTTTTTCCAGCCATAGGCGAAGGCGCTCGGCAGAAATGTTTTGCCATGCGTTATTTGCGCAAACAAGAATGAACAGGTAATTATGGGGAACAACTGAACATTGTAAATCACGGGGCAAATAGTATAGACCTTTTTCATGATTTAGCATTGAAAATAATTTTATTTTTTCTGGTCCTTGAGAATCATCTAATTTGAAAATTTTCTCGGGATCGCTATCCATGCTAATGACCGCGACTTGCGCGGTTTCAGCTTGAGAAGCCATCGTTTGATTCACCAGGCTAATAGCATCTTCTTGACGATCGACGTTAAACCACCAGACGCCGCCTGCTGGCATATGTCGCAGCTCATCCCACAAGGATGAGATACCGATAGAGAATACGGGGTCCACAGTGTCCCTCAAGTCGCCATTTTGTCTGATTATCAGTTTACTAGCGAAAGCTAAGAAATAAACCTACCATTGAAATTAAAACTTATCAGATTTAGCATGTGAATCAATTTAACAGGCCAGAAACCTTGTGATATCAGCCTTTTCGTTTTTTAGTTTTTCTGTTGCGTAACGGAAAGTCAAAAAATGAACGGGTTTCTGTGCTGCCGTTAGCAATAAAGCGGCGAAATTGTCTTACTGTGTAATATGTTTATTTCATAGGGATCAACCATAATGAATAACAACGAACCCGATATTCTGCCTGATCCCGCGATAGGCTATATCTTCCAGAATGATATTTTGGCGTTAAAACAGGCTTTTTCACTGCCTGATATTGATTATGCCGATATTTCCCAACGAGAACAGTTGGCTGCGGCATTAAAACGTTGGCCGTTATTGGCTGAGTTTGCGCAAAAAAAGTAGGGGTGTGGTGAATGGCCGTTCTGGGATTGCAGGGGATGCGGGGTGGCGTGGGGACGACAACGATTACCGCCGCGTTAGGCTGGTCATTGCAAATGTTGGGAGAAAATGTCCTGCTGGTGGATGCCTGCCCGGACAATTTGCTGCGCCTGTCATTCAACGTTGATTTTTCTCACCGCCAGGGCTGGGCAAGAGCCATGCTGGATGGCCAGGACTGGCGTGATGCCGGGCTACGCTATACCTCACAGCTCGATCTGCTACCCTTTGGTCAACTGACTCTCGAAGAACACGAGAATCCCCAGCACTGGCAAACACGGCTGGGTGAGATTTGCACCGGTATTCAGCAACTAAAGACCAGCGGACGTTATCAATGGATTTTGATCGATTTACCACGCGACGCCTCGCAGATAACGCATCAAATCATGAGTCTGTGCGATCACACCCTGGCGATCGTCAATGTGGATGCCAACTGTCATATTCGGCTGCATCAGCAGGCACTGCCCGCTGGCGCGCATATTTTGATTAATGATTTTCGTGTAGGCAGCCAGGTTCAGGACGATATTTACCAGCTATGGTTGCAAAGCCAGCGGCGTTTGTTGCCAATGTTGATTCATCGTGATGAAGCGATGGCTGAATGTCTGGCGGCAAAACAACCGTTGGGCGAATACCGTAGCGATGCGTTGGCGGCAGAAGAAATTCTGACGCTGGCGAACTGGTGTCTGTTGAACTATTCCGGGCTGAAAACGCCAGTCGGGAGCGCATCATGAGTATCCTGACCCGGTGGTTGCTTATCCCGCCGGTTAACGCACGTCTTATCGGGCGTTATCGGGAATATCGTCGTCATGGCGCGTCGCCTTTCAGCGCGACGCTCGGCTGTTTCTGGCTGATCTTTGCCTGGATTTTTATTCCGCTGGAGCACCCACGCTGGCAGCGTATTCGTGCGCAACATAAAATCCTGTTCCCTCATATCAACGCCTCGCGCCCGCGTCCGTTGGATCCTGTGCGCTATGTCATTCAGACCTGCTGGTTGCTGGTCAGTGCTTCGCGCAGAGAAACGCCGAAACCGCGCTGGCGGTCGTTTTCACGCTTGCAGAATATTCGTGGGCGTTATCATCAATGGATGGATGAATTGCCGGCTCGCTTCAGCCATAACACGCAACATCTTGATGAGAAAAAAGAGCTGGGACATCTGAGCGCCGGAGCACGGCGTTTTATTCTTGGCATCATTGTGACATTCTCGCTGATTCTGGCGCTGATTTGCGTCACCCAGCCTTTTAACCCGCTGTCGCAGTTTATCTTCCTGATGTTGCTGTGGGGTGTGGCATTAATGGTACGGCGAATGCCGGGACGCTTCTCTGCACTGATGCTGATTGTGCTGTCGCTGACCGTCTCTTGCCGTTATATCTGGTGGCGCTACACCTCCACGCTGAACTGGGATGATCCGGTCAGTCTGGTGTGTGGCTTAATTCTGTTGTTCGCCGAAACCTACGCATGGATTGTGCTGGTGCTCGGCTACTTCCAGGTCGTATGGCCGCTGAATCGTCAGCCCGTACCGCTGCCGAAAGATATGTCGCTGTGGCCGTCGGTGGATATTTTTGTGCCGACGTACAACGAAGATCTCAGCGTGGTGAAGAACACTATCTATGCCTCGCTGGGTATCGACTGGCCGAAAGACAAGCTGAACATCTGGATCCTCGATGACGGTGGCAGGGAGGAGTTTCGCCAGTTTGCGCAAAACGTTGGGGTGAAATATATCGCCCGTACTACTCATGAACATGCGAAAGCGGGCAATATCAACAATGCGCTGAAATATGCCAAAGGCGAGTTTGTGTCGATTTTCGACTGCGACCACGTGCCAACGCGCTCGTTCCTGCAAATGACCATGGGCTGGTTCCTGAAAGAAAAACAACTGGCGATGATGCAGACGCCGCACCACTTCTTCTCGCCAGACCCGTTTGAACGCAACCTGGGACGTTTTCGTAAAACGCCGAATGAAGGCACGCTGTTCTACGGTCTGGTGCAGGATGGTAACGATATGTGGGATGCCACCTTCTTCTGCGGTTCCTGTGCGGTGATCCGCCGTAAGCCGCTGGATGAGATTGGCGGTATTGCCGTCGAAACGGTAACCGAAGATGCGCACACTTCTTTGCGTTTGCACCGTCGTGGCTACACCTCCGCGTATATGCGCATTCCGCAGGCGGCGGGGTTGGCTACCGAAAGTCTGTCGGCGCATATCGGTCAGCGTATTCGCTGGGCGCGCGGGATGGTGCAAATCTTCCGCCTTGATAACCCGCTCACCGGTAAAGGGCTGAAGTTCGCGCAACGGCTGTGCTACGTTAACGCCATGTTCCATTTCTTGTCGGGCATTCCACGGCTGATCTTCCTGACTGCGCCGCTGGCGTTCCTGCTGCTTCATGCCTATATCATCTACGCACCTGCGTTGATGATCGCCCTGTTTGTGCTGCCGCATATGATCCACGCCAGCCTGACTAACTCGAAGATTCAGGGCAAATATCGCCACTCGTTCTGGAGTGAAATCTACGAAACAGTGCTGGCATGGTATATCGCACCACCGACGCTGGTGGCGCTGATTAACCCGCACAAAGGCAAATTTAACGTCACCGCCAAAGGTGGCCTGGTGGAGGAAGAGTATGTCGATTGGGTGATCTCGCGACCGTACATCTTCCTCGTACTGCTCAACCTGGTTGGTGTCGCTGTTGGCATCTGGCGTTACTTTTACGGTCCGCCAACCGAAATGCTCACCGTCGTCGTCAGTATGGTGTGGGTGTTCTACAACCTGATTATTCTCGGTGGCGCGGTAGCGGTATCGGTTGAAAGTAAACAGGTTCGTCGTTCGCATCGTGTTGAGATGACGATGCCAGCGGCAATTGCCCGTGAAGATGGTCACCTTTTCTCCTGCACCGTTCAGGACTTCTCCGACGGTGGGCTGGGGATCAAAATCCACGGTCAGGCGCAGATCCTGGAAGGGCAGAAAGTGAATCTGCTACTCAAACGCGGTCAACAGGAATACGTCTTCCCGACCCAGGTGGCACGCGTGATGGGTAACGAAGTCGGGCTGCAATTGATGCCGCTCACCACCCAGCAACATATCGATTTTGTGCAGTGTACGTTTGCCCGTGCGGATACATGGGCGCTCTGGCAGGACAGCTACCCGGAAGATAAGCCGCTGGAAAGTCTGCTGGATATTCTGAAGCTCGGCTTCCGTGGCTACCGCCATCTGGCGGAATTTGCACCTTCTTCAGTGAAGGACATTTTCCGTGCGCTGACTTCTCTGGTTTCCTGGGTTGTTTCGTTCATTCCGCGCCGCCCGGAGCGGAGCGAAACGGTACAACCATCGGATCAGGCTTTGGCTCAACAATGATGATAACGCGATGAAAAGAAAACTATTCTGGATTTGTGCAGTGGCAATGGGGATGAGCGCATTCCCCTCTTTTATGACGCAGGCGACGCCAGCAACGCAACCACTGATCAATGCTGAGCCAGTTGTTCCTGCCCAGACGGAACAAAATCCGCAGGTGGGGCAGGTGATGCCGGGCGTGCAGGGAGCGGATGCGCCAGTCGTTGCGCAGAACGGCTCTTCGCGCGATGTGAAGCTGACCTTTGCGCAAATCGCGCCGCCGCCGGGCAGCATGGTGCTGCGAGGTATCAACCCGAACGGTAGCATTGAGTTTGGTATGCGCAGCGACGAAGTGGTGACGAAGGCGATGCTCAATCTCGAATACACGCCATCGCCGTCATTGCTGTCAGTTCAGTCGCAGTTAAAAGTTTATCTCAATGATGAACTGATGGGCGTGCTGCCAGTGACTAAAGAGCAGTTGGGTAAAAAGACGCTGGCGCAAATGCCGATTAACCCACTGTTTATTACCGACTTCAACCGCGTGCGGCTGGAGTTTGTCGGTCATTATCAGGATGTGTGCGAAAACCCTGCCAGCACAACGCTCTGGCTGGATGTCGGACGCAGTAGCGGACTGGATCTGACGTATCAATCACTGAATGTGAAGAATGACCTGTCGCACTTCCCGATTCCATTCTTTGACCCACGCGATAACCGTGCCAACATCTTGCCGATGGTCTTTGCGGGCGCGCCGGATGTTGCGCTGCAACAGGCTTCCGCCATTGTTGCCTCGTGGTTTGGCTCGCGCTCTGGCTGGCGTGGGCAGAACTTTCCGGTACTCTATAACCAGCTTCCCGATCGCAATGCGATTGTTTTTGCGACTAACGACAAACGCCCGGACTTCCTGCGCGATCATCCGGCGGTAAAAGCCCCGGTGATTGAGATGATCAACCACCCGGAAAATCCTTACATCAAACTGCTGGTGGTGTTTGGTCGTGACGACAAAGACCTGTTGCAGGCAGCGAAAGGTATCGCCCAGGGCAATATTTTGTTCCGTGGCGACAGCGTCGTGGTGAATGAAGTCAAACCGCTGCTGCCGCGTAAGCCATACGACGCGCCGAACTGGGTGCGTACCGATCGTCCTGTCACCTTTGGTGAACTGAAAACTTATGAAGAGCAGTTACAGTCCAGCGGTCTGGAACCGGCAGCGATTAACGTTTCGCTAAATCTGCCGCCAGATCTCTACCTGATGCGTAGTACCGGTATTGATATGGATATTAATTACCGCTACACCATGCCGCCGGTGAAAGACAGCTCGCGGATGGATATCAGCCTGAACAACCAGTTCCTGCAATCATTTAACCTGAGTAGCAAACAGGAGGCGAACCGCCTGCTGCTGCGTATTCCTGTGTTACAAGGTTTGCTGGACGGCAAAACGGATGTCTCTATTCCGGCGTTGAAGTTGGGGGCGACCAACCAGCTGCGCTTCGACTTTGAGTACATGAACCCGATGCCGGGCGGATCGGTGGATAACTGTATTACCTTCCAGCCGGTGCAGAACCATGTGGTGATTGGCGACGACTCCACTATCGACTTCTCGAAGTATTACCACTTCATTCCGATGCCGGATCTGCGCGCGTTTGCCAATGCGGGCTTCCCGTTCAGCCGGATGGCGGATCTGTCACAAACCATCACCGTAATGCCGAAAGCGCCCAACGAAGCACAGATGGAAACCTTACTGAATACCGTTGGCTTTATCGGCGCGCAGACGGGCTTCCCGGCGATTAACCTGACCGTGACCGATGATGGCAGCACCATTCAGGGGAAAGATGCCGACATCATGATCGTCGGCGGTATCCCGGACAAATTAAAAGACGACAAGCAGATTGACATGCTGGTACAGGCCACCGAAAGCTGGGTGAAAACGCCAATGCGCCAGACGCTATTCCCGGGTATTGTGCCGGACGAAAACGACCGTGCGGCAGAAACTCAGTCAACGCTGACCTCTTCTGGCGCGATGGCAGCGGTGATTGGCTTCCAGTCACCGTATAACGACCAGCGCAGCGTGATTGCTCTCCTGGCCGACAGTCCGCGCGGTTACGAAATGCTTAACGATGCGGTGAACGATAGCGGCAAACGCGCCACCATGTTCGGCTCGGTAGCGGTGATCCGTGAATCTGGTGTTAACAGTTTGCGGGTCGGCGACATCTATTATGTTGGTCATCTGCCGTGGTTCGAACGTTTGTGGTATGCACTGGCTAATCACCCGATTCTGTTGGCGGTGCTGGCGGCAATCAGCGTGGTATTGCTGGCCTGGGTACTGTGGCGTCTGTTGCGTATCATCAGCCGTCGTCGTCTTAACCCGGATAATGAGTAATTGATGATGAATGTTTTGCGTAGTGGAATTGTGACGATGCTGCTGCTGGCTACCTTTAGTGTTCAGGCAGCCTGCAGTTGGCCTGCCTGGGAGCAGTTCAAAAAGGATTACATCAGTCAGGAAGGGCGCGTCATCGATCCCAGCGACGCGCGCAAAATTACCACCTCCGAAGGGCAAAGCTACGGCATGTTCTTTGCCCTGGCGGCTAACGACCGTGCGGCTTTCGATAACCTTCTCGACTGGACGCAGAATAATCTTGCCCAGGGCTCATTAAAAGAACATTTGCCCGCCTGGCTATGGGGCAAGAAAGAGAATGCGAAGTGGGAAGTGCTGGACAGCAACTCAGCTTCTGACGGCGATATCTGGATGGCCTGGTCACTGCTGGAGGCCGGTCGATTGTGGAAAGAGCAACGTTATACTGACATCGGCAGCGCGTTGTTAAAACGCATTGCGCAAGAGGAAGTGGTGACAGTGCCGGGGCTGGGCTCCATGCTGTTACCGGGCAAAGTGGGTTTTGCCGAGAATAACACCTGGCGTTTTAACCCAAGTTATCTGCCCCCGACGCTGGCGCAGTATTTCACCCGCTTTGGTGCACCGTGGACCACGTTGCGCGAAACGAATCAACGTTTATTGCTGGAAACCGCCCCGAAGGGCTTTTCGCCAGACTGGGTACGCTATGAGAAAGACAAAGGTTGGCAGTTAAAGCCGGAGAAAACGCTGATCAGCAGTTACGACGCTATTCGCGTCTATATGTGGGTTGGCATGATGCCCGACAGCGATCCGCAAAAAGCGCGGATGCTCAACCGTTTTAAACCGATGGCGACATTCACCGAGAAAAACGGCTATCCGCCGGAGAAAGTCGATGTCGCTACGGGTAAAGCGCAGGGTAAAGGGCCAGTCGGTTTTTCTGCGGCTATGTTGCCATTTCTTCAGGATCGTGATGCCCAGGCCGTACAGCGTCAGCGTATTGCCGATAACTTTCCTGGTAGTGATGCCTATTACAACTATGTGTTGACCCTGTTTGGACAAGGCTGGGATCAACACCGTTTCCGCTTCTCGACAAAAGGTGAGTTATTACCTGACTGGGGCCAGGAATGCGCAAATTCACACTAAATATCCTTACGCTTTCCCTCGGTCTGGCCGTGATGCCGATGGTCGAGGCGGCACCAACCGCCCAGCAACAGTTGCTGGAACAGGTTCGTGTGGGCGAAGCGACCCATCGCGAAGACCTGGTGCAGCAATCGCTGTATCGTCTGGAACTTATTGATCCGAATAACCCGGATGTCGTTGCCGCCCGTTTTCGCTCTCTGTTACGCCAGGGCGATGTTGATGGTGCACAAAAACAGCTCGACCGATTGTCGCAATTAGCGCCGAGTTCAAATGCGTATAAATCATCGCGTACCACAATGTTGCTTTCCACGCCGGATGGTCGCCAGGCACTGCAACAGGCACGATTGCAGGCGACTACCGGTCATGCAGAAGAAGCCGTGGCGGGTTACAACAAACTGTTCAACGGAGCGCCGCCAGCAGGTGACATTGCCGTCGAGTACTGGAGTACGGTAGCGAAAATTCCGGCTCGCCGTAGCGAAGCGATTAATCAGCTAAAACGCATCAATGCGGATACGCCGGGCAATACGGGGTTGCAAAATAATCTGGCGCTATTGCTGTTTAGCAGCGATCGCCGTGACGAAGGTTTTGCCGTACTGGAACAGATGGCGAAATCTAACGCCGGGCGCGAGGGGGCTTCTAAAATCTGGTACGGGCAGATTAAAGACATGCCCGTGAGCGACGCCAGTGTGTCGGCACTGAAAAAATATCTCTCTATTTTTAGCGATGGCGATAGTGTGGCGGCTGCGCAATCGCAACTGGCAGAACAACAAAAGCAACTGGCCGATCCTAATTTCCGCGCCCGTGCGCAAGGTTTAGCGGCGGTGGACTCTGGCATGGCGGGTAAAGCCATTCCCGAACTACAACAGGCGGTGCGGGCGAACCCGAAAGACAGTGAGGCTCTGGGGGCGCTGGGCCAGGCATATTCTCAGAAAGGCGATCGTGCTAATGCGGTGGCGAATCTGGAAAAAGCCCTCGCGCTGGATCCGCACAGCAGCAACAACGACAAATGGAACAGTCTGCTGAAAGTAAACCGCTACTGGCTGGCGATCCAGCAGGGCGATGCTGCGCTGAAAGCCAATAATCCTGACCGCGCAGAGCGTCTGTTCCAGCAGGCGCGCAATGTCGATAACGCCGACAGCTATGCGGTGCTGGGGTTGGGCGATGTGGCGATGGCGCGCAAAGATTATCCCGCCGCTGAACGCTATTACCAGCAGACGCTGCGTATGGACAGTAGCAACACTAACGCCGTGCGCGGGTTGGCGAATCTGTATCGCCAGCAGTCGCCGGAAAAAGCCGAAGCATTTATCGCCTCGCTCTCTGCCAGCCAGCGGCGCAGCGTTGATGACATCGAACGCAGCCTGCAAAACGACCGTCTGGCACAGCAGGCAGAGGCACTGGAAAAGCAGGGCAAATGGGCGCAGGCAGCAGCACTTCAGCGCCAGCGACTGGCGCTGGACCCCGGCAGCGTATGGATTACTTACCGACTTTCGCAGGATCTCTGGCAGGCCGGACAACGCAGCCAGGCCGATACGTTAATGCGCAATCTGGCGCAACAGAAGCCGAACGACCCGGAGCAGGTTTACGCTTACGGACTGTATCTTTCCGGTCACGATCAGGACAGAGCCGCGCTGGCGCATATCAACAGCCTGCCGCGCGCGCAGTGGAACAGCAATATTCAGGAACTGGCAAACCGCCTGCAAAGCGATCAGGTACTGGAAACCGCCAGCCGCCTGCGTGAAAGCGGTAAAGAGGCAGAAGCGGAAGCGATGCTGCGCCAACAGCCACCGTCCACGCGCATTGACCTCACCCTGGCCGACTGGGCACAGCAGCGACGTGATGACACCGCTGCCCGCGCGGCGTATCAGAATGTCCTGACGCGGGAGCCAGCTAACGTTGATGCCATTCTTGGCCTGACGGAAGTGGATATCGCCGCCGGTGACAAAGTGGCGGCACGTAGCCAGCTGGCGAAACTGCCCGCCACCGACAATACCTCACTGAATACACAGCGGCGCGTGGCGCTGGTACAGGCGCAGCTTGGCGATACCGCAGCGGCGCAGCAGACGTTTAACAAGCTGATCCCGCAGGCAAAATCTCAGCCGCCGTCGATGGAAAGTGCGATGGTACTGCGTGATGGTGCAGGGTTTGAAGCGCAGGCGGGCGATCCGGAGCAGGCGCTGGAAACCTACAAAGACGCGATGGTCGCATCCGGTGTGACCACGACGCGTCCGCAGGATAACGACACCTTTACCCGTCTGACCCGTAACGATGAGAAGGACGACTGGCTGAAGCGCGGCGTGCGCAGCGATGCGGCGGATCTCTATCGTCAGCAGGATCTTAACGTCACCCTGGAGCACGACTACTGGGGATCGAGCGGCACCGGTGGTTACTCCGACCTGAAAGCGCACACCACCATGTTGCAGGTGGATGCACCGTATTCTGACGGACGGATGTTCTTTCGCAGTGATTTCGTCAATATGAACGTCGGCAGTTTTTCCGCCGATGCTGAGGGTAAATGGGATAACAACTGGGGCACCTGTACGTTGCAGGACTGTAGCGGCAACCGCAGCCAGTCGGATTCCGGCGCCAGCGTGGCGGTCGGCTGGCGAAATGACGTCTGGAGCTGGGATATCGGCACCACACCGATGGGCTTCAACGTGGTGGATGTGGTCGGTGGCATCAGTTACAGCGACGATATAGGGCCGCTTGGTTACACCGTTAACGCCCATCGTCGCCCCATCTCCAGTTCGTTACTGGCCTTTGGCGGGCAAAAAGACTCTCCGGGCAATACCGGGAAAAAATGGGGCGGTGTGCGTGCCGATGGCGTGGGGCTGAGTCTGAGCTACGATAAAGGTGAAGCGAACGGCGTCTGGGCATCCCTTAGCGGCGACCAGTTAACCGGCAAAAATGTCGAAGATAACTGGCGCGTGCGCTGGATGACGGGCTATTACTATAAGGTCATCAACCAGAATAATCGCCGTGTGACCATTGGCCTGAACAATATGATCTGGCATTACGACAAAGACCTGAGTGGGTACTCACTCGGTCAGGGCGGTTATTACAGCCCGCAGGAATACCTGTCGTTTGCCATACCGGTGATGTGGCGTGAGCGGACGGAAAACTGGTCATGGGAGCTGGGCGCGTCTGGCTCGTGGTCGCATTCGCGCACCAAAACCATGCCGCGTTATCCGCTGATGAACCTGATCCCGACGGACTGGAAAGAGGATGCCGCCAGCCAGACCAACGACGGCGGCAGCAGTAAGGGTTTTGGCTACACGGCGCGGGCGTTACTTGAGCGTCGGGTCACGTCCAACTGGTTTGTCGGCACGGCAATCGATATCCAGCAGGCGAAAGATTATGCGCCAAGCCATTTCCTGCTCTACGTGCGGTATTCCGCCGCCGGATGGCAGGGCGACATGGATTTACCGCCGCAGCCGCTGATACCTTACGCCGACTGGTAAGTTTTCAGATAGCGCCTCTCTTAATGCCGCTGCGATCGGGTATACTCGGGCGGCAATCTGGGATTTCCGGGGGGAGACAATTTGCGCGTTAGTCGCTCGTTAACAATTAAGCAGATGGCAATGGTGGCGGCCGTTGTCATGGTGTTCGTTTTTATTTTTTGCACTGTTTTGCTGTTCCACCTGGTACAGCAGAATCGCTATAACACGGCTACGCAACTGGAAAGCATTGCTCGCTCTGTCCGCGAACCCTTATCTTCCGCCATTTTAAAAGGTGATATTCCCCAGGCGGAAGCTATTCTTGCCAGCATAAAACCAGCAGGCGTGGTCAGTCGCGCCGACGTGGTGCTGCCTAATCAGTTCCAGGCACTGCGTAAAAGTTTTATTCCAGAGCGCCCGGTGCCGGTGACGTTCACTCGACTGTTTGAGTTACCGGTACAAATCTCGCTGGGCGTCTACTCGCTGGAACGTCCTGCTACCCCGCAGCCGATTGCCTATCTGGTGTTACAGGCGGATTCCTTCCGCATGTACAAGTTCGTGATGAGCACTGTCTCTACGTTAGTGACCATTTACTTACTTTTGTCGCTGATCCTGACGGTGGCGATTAGCTGGTGCATTAATCGACTGATATTACATCCTTTACGCAATATCGCTCGCGAGCTAAACGCCATTCCACCGCAAGAGATTGTCGGCCATCAACTGGCCTTGCCGCGTCTGCACCAGGACGACGAAATCGGTATGCTGGTGCGTAGTTACAACCTCAATCAGCAATTGTTGCAGCGCCATTATGAAGAACAGTGCGAAAACGCGATGCGTTTCCCGGTGTCGGATTTGCCAAACAAAGCCTTGCTGATGGAGATGCTGGAACAGGTGGTCGCACGTAAACAAACCACCGCACTGATGATCATCACTTGTGAAACGCTACGTGATACTGCTGGCGTGCTGAAAGAGGCGCAGCGGGAAATCCTGCTACTGACGCTGGTGGAGAAAATCAAATCGGTGCTGTCGCCACGCATGATCCTCGCACAGGTCAGTGGCTATGACTTCGCTGTGATCGCTAATGGTGTACAGGAACCGTGGCACGCTATCACATTAGGTCAGCAAGTGCTCACTATCATGAGTGAACGCTTGCCGATTGAACGTATTCAGCTACGTCCGCACTGTAGCATCGGTGTGGCGATGTTCTATGGCGATCTCACTGCCGAACAACTTTATGGTCGTGCTATTTCGGCGGCATTTACCGCCCGTCATAAAGGGAAGAATCAGATTCAGTTCTATGATCCACAGCAGATGGAAGAAGCTCAACAACGGTTGACGGAAGAGAGCGATATCCTTAATGCACTGGAAAATCATAAGTTTGCTATTTGGCTACAGCCACAGGTGGAGATGACCAGCGGCAAACTCGTTAGCGCGGAAGCGTTGCTGCGCATCCAGCAAGCGGATGGCACCTGGGAACTGCCGGATGGCTTAATCGATCGTATTGAGTCCTGTGGGCTGATGGTTACCGTCGGTCATTGGGTGCTGGAGGAATCCTGTCGACTGCTTGCTGCCTGGCAAGAGCGCGGCATTATGTTGCCATTATCGGTGAATCTCTCGGCGCTACAGTTGATGCACCCAAATATGGTGCCGGATATGCTGGGGTTATTAACTCGTTATCGTATTCAGCCTGGAACGTTGATCCTGGAGGTCACGGAAAGCCGACGCATTGATGACCCTCACGCGGCGGTGGCGATCCTTCGTCCGCTGCGCAACGCCGGCGTACAGGTGGCGCTGGATGATTTCGGCATGGGTTACGCAGGGCTGCGTCAGTTGCAGCATATGAAATCGTTGCCAATAGACGTGCTGAAAATCGACAAAATGTTTGTTGAGGGCTTACCGGAAGATAGCAGCATGATTGCTGCAATTATCATGCTGGCACAAAGCCTGAATCTGCAAATGATTGCTGAAGGCGTAGAAACGGAAGCGCAACGCGACTGGCTGGCAAAAGCAGGTGTTGGTATTGCCCAGGGCTTCCTTTTTGCCCGTCCACTCCCCATTGAAATCTTCGAAGAGAGTTACCTGGAAGAAAAGTAGCTACCCCAAACTGATTACAAAACTTTAAAAAGTGCTGGTTTGTGCGAGCCAGTTCAAACTTTTTAACCTTTTTGTTTCAATTATGATCCAGGTACATTTCTGTGATGTTGTCTGGGTGTTATTTTAAGGCCGCAGGTACTCCATAACCTTACAAGACCTGTGGTTTTACTAAAGGACACCCTATGAAAACCTCTCTGTTTAAAAGCCTTTACTTTCAGGTTCTGACAGCGATAGCCATTGGTATTCTCCTTGGCCATTTCTACCCTGAGATAGGCGAGCAAATGAAACCGCTTGGCGACGGGTTCGTTAAGCTCATTAAGATGATCATCGCTCCTGTCATCTTTTGTACCGTCGTAACGGGCATTGCGGGCATGGAAAGCATGAAGGCGGTCGGCCGTACCGGCGCAGTCGCACTGCTTTACTTTGAAATTGTCAGTACCATCGCGCTGATTATTGGTCTTATCATCGTTAACGTCGTGCAGCCTGGCGCCGGAATGAACGTCGATCCGGCAACGCTTGATGCGAAAGCGGTAGCGGTTTACGCCGATCAGGCAAAAGACCAGGGCATTGTCGCCTTTATTATGGATGTCATCCCGGCGAGCGTCATTGGCGCATTTGCCAGCGGTAACATCCTGCAGGTGCTGCTGTTTGCCGTACTGTTTGGTTTTGCGCTCCACCGTCTGGGCAGCAAAGGCCAACTGATTTTTAACGTTATCGAAAGTTTCTCGCAGGTCATCTTCGGCATCATCAATATGATCATGCGTCTGGCACCCATCGGTGCGTTCGGGGCGATGGCGTTTACCATCGGTAAATACGGCGTCGGCACCCTGGTACAGCTTGGGCAGCTCATTATCTGCTTCTACATCACCTGTATCCTGTTTGTGGTGTTGGTACTGGGTTCAATCGCTAAAGCGACCGGTTTCAGTATTTTCAAATTTATCCGCTACATCCGTGAAGAACTGCTGATTGTGCTGGGAACATCCTCTTCCGAGTCGGCGCTGCCGCGTATGCTCGACAAGATGGAGAAACTCGGCTGCCGCAAATCGGTGGTGGGGCTGGTTATCCCGACAGGCTACTCGTTTAACCTTGATGGGACATCGATATACCTGACGATGGCGGCGGTATTTATTGCCCAGGCCACTAACAGTCAGATGGATATCGTCCACCAAATCACGCTGTTGATTGTGTTGCTGCTCTCTTCCAAAGGGGCGGCTGGGGTAACGGGCAGCGGCTTTATCGTGCTGGCGGCGACACTCTCTGCGGTGGGCCATTTGCCGGTGGCGGGTCTGGCGCTGATCCTCGGTATCGACCGCTTCATGTCAGAAGCCCGTGCGCTGACTAACCTGGTCGGTAACGGCGTAGCGACCATCGTGGTTGCTAAGTGGGTTAAAGAGCTGGACCACAAAAAACTGGATGATGTGCTGAATAATCGTGCGCCGGATGGCAAAACGCACGAATTATCCTCTTAATCTCACCACTTATGCCCGCACTCCCTTCCCCGAGTGCGGGTGTTTGAGCATAATTGCCCCCTGTGCCCGAACTTACCACCTGGGTGAGTTCGGGTTTATTTCACTTCCTCCGTGACATTTTCATGTTCTTGCGGTCTAACACGAAGTGTTTTTAACGTCATTTAGGCTGACCGATAGCGGGCAGTCTTTTATTACCAGGATAGTTGATCAGGGGTTCACATGCAGGGCACAAAAATTCGACTTTTAGCGGGCGGTTTGCTGGTGATGGCCACTGCTGGCTATGTGCAGGCAGATGCGCTCCAGCCTGATCCAGCATGGCAACAGGGGACGCTCGCCAACGGTTTACAGTGGCAAGTGCTGACCACGCCCCAGCGTCCCAGCGATCGTGTTGAAATTCGCCTGCTGGTTAATACCGGTTCGCTCGCCGAAAGTACACAACAGAGCGGTTACAGTCATGCCATTCCTCGTATTGCGCTGACGCAAAGCGGTGGTCTGGAAGCGGCACAGGCACGTTCATTGTGGCAGCAGGGGATCGACCCTAAGCGCCCGATGCCGCCGGTGATCGTCTCTTACGACACCACGCTGTTTAATCTGAGTTTGCCAAATAATCGTAACGATCTGCTGAAAGAGGCGCTCTCTTATCTGGCGAATGCGACCGGCAAGCTGACCATCACACCAGAAACGGTTAACCATGCGCTGCAAAGCCAGGATATGGTGGCAACCTGGCCTGCCGACACTAAAGAAGGCTGGTGGCGCTATCGTCTGAAAGGATCAACTTTGTTAGGTCACGATCCTGCCGATCCGCTGAAAAAGCCCGTTGAAGCGGAAAAGATTAAAGATTTCTACCAGAAATGGTACACCCCAGATGCAATGACGCTGCTGGTGGTGGGGAACGTTGATGCGCGCTCGGTTGTCGACCAAATCAACAAAACGTTTGGCGAACTGAAAGGCAAACGTGAAACACCGGCTCCGGTGCCGACGCTTTCTCCGCTGCGTGCGGAAGCGGTGAGCATTATGACCGACGCGGTGCGCCAGGATCGGTTATCTATCATGTGGGACACGCCGTGGCAGCCGATTCGTGAGTCAGCCGCACTGCTGCGCTACTGGCGCGCGGACCTGGCTCGTGAGGCGCTGTTCTGGCATGTTCAGCAAGCATTAAGCGCCAATAACAGCAAAGACATCGGCCTTGGATTTGATTGCCGAGTGCTGTATCTGCGTGCGCAATGTGCCATCAACATCGAGTCACCAAACGACAAGCTGAACAGCAACCTTAATTTGGTGGCGCGTGAACTGGCGAAAGTCCGCGATAAAGGTCTGCCGGAAGAAGAGTTCAACGCCCTGGTCGCACAAAAGAAACTGGAGCTGCAGAAACTGTTTGCCGCCTATGCACGAGCTGATACCGATATTCTGATGGGTCAGCGGATGCGTTCACTGCAAAATCAGGTTGTCGATATCGCACCGGAGCAATATCAGAAACTGCGCCAGGATTTCCTTAACAGCCTGACGGTAGAGATGTTAAATCAGGATCTGCGTCAGCAGTTGTCGAACGACATGGCGTTAATTCTGCTGCAGCCGAAAGGCGAGCCGGAATTTAACATGAAATCGTTGCAGGCTGTCTGGGATCAAATCATGGCGCCATCGACTACGGCTGCGGCAACGTCTGTCGCCACGGATGATGTGCATCCTGAAGTGACGGATATTCCACCCGCGCAGTAATAAATAATCCGGCAGCGTTTCTTCTGCGCTGCCGGGATTAACGGTAATGAATATACCCGCAGATATTTTTCCAGGCACGGCGGTAGCGTGCAGATAATTACTGACTGCTGTGGTTTATGTAAAAGGAAGTAACCACACTTTGTGAACGTAACGTGCTAAAGGAATATAAATGCGCTACAAAGTCACACTGTTCTTGCCGATCATGATTCTCTGTTGAACAGCTCTCTATTCCTGCAACAAAAATTTTCTTTTACTTTGGGATGCGAATAATATTTATGTCAGTACAAGAAATAATATCGATAAAGACAAGGTAAAAATAGAATTCGGTATCAGTGTCAATACGATCAACCGAGAAACGGATGCCGAATTATTTGCTGACAGAGCGAAGTATACAGTTCTCTTCGACGGTAACCTGAAAAACAGGATGATAAACGAGTACGGCGAAAATGATTTTTTAATTACCTATGATGACCGCTGCTATTTATCATTTCGTCAATTTAAAACTAATCATCGTCATCAACATGATTATTATTTTGACTTATTTTACACTAATGGGAATGTCTTCGTCACGGTCGAAATTAAAGGTGAGAACCCGCTTAAATTTACGCGTAGTTTGAATGATATGCGTCAGCAGTTTATTTCAAATCATCAGCACCGCTCGGTTTATCCCTGCAAGAAGATTAACGGAGAACGAATATCTACCCGTTCTCCGCCAAAAACCATTACGCTGGCATCGCCTCACGCGGGATAATCGCGCCGCGATACTGGATAACTGTACTTGCAGTCAAATGTCCACGTTTCGCTGCTTCTTCTGCACTGCCCCCGGTCAGGCGTACCGCCAGATAACCGGCGCTGAAAGAGTCACCCGCAGCGGTGGTGTCGATCACTTTTTCTTTCGGCAGTTTCACCGCAGGAACATCCACTAACCCTTCGCCAGTAATGGACACCAGGCAAGAATCCGCCCCGCGTTTTACCACCACTTCTTTCACGCCTGCGTTATGGGTACGCGCAATGACGTCTTCCACCGGCTGTTGACCCCACAGCGCGTCTTCATCGTCCAGCGTCAGGAAGGCGATATCTGTGCATTCCAGCATTTGCTGGTACACCTGCTGCGTCTCTTCTTTGCTCGCCCACAGGCGCGGACGGTAGTTGTTGTCGAAAATGACCTTCCCGCCGTTGGTACGGCATTCGCGCAGCAGAGAAAGCAGCTTCTCGCGGCTGGTCGGGCTTAAGATCGCCAGGCTAATCCCGCTAAGGTAAAGGTAATCGAAATTCGCCAGCTCTTCACAAATCGCTGCTGACTGCTCGCTCTCCAGCCAGAATTTAGCTGCGGCTTCGTTACGCCAGTAGTAGAAAGTGCGTTCGCCAGTGCTATCGGTTTCAATGTAGTAAAGACCCGGCAGGCGGTTTTCCATCCGTTGGGTCAGGGAAGTATCGACGTTCTCGCCGTGCCAGGCGTCCAGCATCTGCTGACTAAAACTGTCCGTCCCCAGCGCCGTTATGTAGTGAACGGTTAATGCCGCAGGATCGACCTGACGAGCGATGTAGACGGAAGTATTCAGGGTATCGCCGCCGAAACCGCGCTTAACGTCTGCGCCTTTCTCGGAAAGCTCAATCATGCATTCGCCAATCACGGCAATCTTTTTGGACATAGTCGTGAACCTGATCTGTAAAAAATTAGCGTTAGTTTGCGCTGTGGTGGTTTGCTGGTCAACTATATTAAAACGCTGTTCCATTATTTTTTTGAGCCAGAACGTATTCCTGGAAGATTCCGTCGTTGTGTGGGCAAATTAACTTCTCTCTGGCGGTAAAGTTCTGCCGTGGCGCGCCGATAATATTTGTCGAGTCCGGGCAGCATCACTTTTAAACACAGGACATCTTCGATGATAAGGCAGGTTATCCAGCGAATAAGCAACCCTGAAACAAGCATCGAGAGCTTGCAGGAACGGCGTTTTTGGTTGCAGTGTGAGCGCGTTTATACCTGGCAGCCGATTTACCAGACTTCCGGACGATTGATGGCCGTGGAGCTTTTAACCATTGTCACGCATCCTGATAATCCCTCGCAACGGCTGCCGCCAGATCGTTATTTTGCCGAAATCACCGTCAGGCATCGTATGGATGTGGTGAAAGAACAGATTGATTTACTGGCGAAAAAAGCTGCGTTCTTCGTTGAGCACGGCCTGCTGGCATCGGTTAATATTGATGGACCTACGCTTCTTGCCCTACGTCAGCAGCCGGAAATTTTGCGTCAGATTGACCGTCTTCCCTGGCTGCGTTTCGAACTGGTGGAACACATCCGTCTACCGAAAGATTCAACGTTTGCCTCGATGTGCGAATTTGGCCCACTGTGGCTGGATGATTTTGGCACCGGGATGGCAAATTTCTCTGCGCTAAGTGAAGTGCGTTACGACTACATCAAAATCGCTCGCGAACTGTTTGTGATGCTGCGCCAGTCGCCCGAAGGTCGCACGCTCTTTTCCCAGCTTTTGCATTTGATGAACCGCTACTGCCGTGGGGTGATCGTCGAAGGTATCGAGACTGAGGAAGAGTGGGGCGATGTGCAAAATTCTCCCGCATTCGCCGCACAAGGCTGGTTTCTTTCACGTCCGGCACCAATCGAAACGCTGGACTCGGTGGTGTTGGCTCTGTAAGCCGCCTCATTTTCTGCCTGGCTGGACTATCTTTAGGACTGGCACAGGAAGAATGTGAGGAAGCGAACTATGAGCAAAGCAGGCAAAATAACCGCTGCGATTTCAGGGGCTTTCTTGTTGTTGATCGTCGTGGCGATCATTTTGATTGCAACGTTTGACTGGAACCGTCTCAAACCGACCATCAACCAGAAAGTCTCTGCGGAACTGAATCGCCCCTTCGCCATCCGTGGCGATCTGGGCGTGGTGTGGGAACGGCAAAAGCAGGAAACCGGCTGGCGTAGCTGGGTGCCGTGGCCTCATGTACACGCACAAGACATCATTCTCGGCAACCCGCCGGATATTCCCGAAGTGACGATGGTACATTTACCGCGCGTAGAAGCGACGCTGGCTCCGCTGGCGTTGCTGACTAAAACGGTCTGGCTGCCCTGGATCAAGCTGGAAAAGCCCGACGCGCGCCTGATTCGCCTCTCAGAAAAGAACAATAACTGGACGTTTAATCTCGCCAACGATGACAACAAAGACGCGAATGCAAAGCCGTCGGCGTGGTCGTTCCGTCTGGATAATATTCTGTTCGATCAAGGGCGGATCGCTATTGATGACAAAGTAAGCAAAGCAGATCTGGAAATTTTTGTCGATCCGTTAGGCAAGCCGTTGCCGTTCAGCGAAGTTACTGGATCGAAAGGTAAAGCAGATAAAGAGAAGGTAGGCGATTACGTTTTTGGCCTGAAAGCGCAGGGGCGCTATAACGGCGAACCGCTCACGGGTACAGGAAAAATAGGCGGTATGCTGGCGCTGCGTGGCGAAGGAACACCTTTTCCGGTGCAGGCTGATTTTCGCTCCGGTAATACCCGTGTTGCTTTTGATGGCGTCGTGAATGACCCAATGAAAATGGGCGGCGTCGATTTACGGCTTAAATTTTCTGGCGATTCGCTGGGTGATCTCTATGAACTGACGGGCGTTCTGCTGCCCGATACCCCGCCGTTTGAAACGGATGGTCGGCTGGTAGCGAAAATCGACACTGAAAAATCGTCGGTCTTTGATTATCGCGGCTTTAACGGGCGCATTGGCGATAGCGATATCCACGGTTCTCTGGTCTACACCACCGGTAAGCCGCGACCAAAACTGGAAGGTGACGTTGAGTCACGGCAGTTGCGGCTGGCTGATTTGGGACCATTGATTGGCGTTGATTCCGGGGAAGGGGCAGAAAAGTCGAAACGCTCTGAACAGAAGAAGGGCGAGAAAAACGTTCAGCCTGTGGGCAAAGTGCTGCCTTATGACCGCTTCGAAACCGATAAATGGGATGCGATGGATGCTGATGTTCGTTTCAAAGGGCGGCGCATAGAACATGGCAGCAGTTTGCCGATTAGCTCTCTTTCTACCCATATCATCCTCAAAAACGCTGACCTGCGTCTGCAACCGCTGAAATTTGGCATGGCGGGCGGCAGCATTGCGGCGAATATTCATCTGGAAGGGGATAAAAAACCGATGCAGGGGCGGGCGGATATACAGGCTCGTCGACTGAAACTGAAGGAGCTGATGCCGGATGTAGAACTGATGCAGAAAACGCTGGGAGAAATGAATGGCGATGCTGAACTGCGTGGTAGCGGTAACTCGGTGGCGGCGCTTTTAGGCAATAGTAACGGCAACCTGAAACTGTTAATGAATGACGGGCTGGTGAGCCGTAACCTGATGGAGATTGTTGGGCTGAACGTCGGAAACTACATTGTCGGTGCGATTTTCGGTGATGATGAGGTGCGGGTGAACTGCGCGGCGGCGAATCTGGATATTGCTAACGGTGTGGCACGCCCGCAGATTTTTGCTTTCGATACTGAGAATGCGTTGATCAATGTTACCGGCACGGCAAGTTTTGCTTCGGAGCAACTGGATTTGACTATTGATCCGGAGAGCAAAGGGATTCGTATTATCACGCTGCGTTCGCCGCTGTATGTGCGTGGGACGTTTAAGAATCCGCAGGCTGGTGTGAAGGCCGGGCCGTTGATTGCCCGTGGCGCTGTTGCGGCGGCACTGGCAACGTTGGTGACGCCTGCGGCGGCGTTACTGGCGCTGATCTCACCTTCAGAAGGTGAAGCTAATCAGTGCCGGACGATTTTGTCGCAGATGAAGAAGTGATGGGGTTGGATTAGATTTGCTGGTGAATTCGGGAGCAGCGTGTTCCCCTCACCCTAACCCTCTCCCCAAAGGGGCGAGGGGACTGTTTTGTGCGTGTTGAAATAACGAGTGCCGCTTTTCCGTTCACTTTCTGGGGGGGGAGGGCTGTTATGTTCGCGATGTAACATCTCGCTCCGCTTTTCTCCCTCTCCCTTTCAGGGAGAGGGCTGGGGTGAGGGTGGCAGCCCGCACGATACTTACAACGACTGATGCCGCGTCTCATGCGTCAGCAGCAAGGCAATTAACGTCAAGCCAGCCATCGCCGCCAGATATAACCCCACTGCGCCTAACCCGTAGTTAGTCTGCAACCAGGCTGCGATATACGGCGCAACGGAAGCCCCAAGAATCGACGATACGTTGTAAGAGAACGATGCTCCGGTGTAACGTACTTCCGTCGGGAACAGTTCTGGCAACAGCGCGCCCATCGGCCCGAAAGTCAGCCCCATCAGACTTAACCCCAGCAGCAGGAAGGCAAAAACCAGAATCGGGTTGCCAGAACCGAGCAACGGGTTAAAGGCGAACAGCGCGAACAGGATGATAAGCGTCGTGATGATTACCATGCTTTTACGGCGACCAAAGGCATCAGCCAGTAATCCGGCGACTGGCACCATCACGCCAAAACCAATCACTGCCATCATCAGCATCCACAATACTTCGTTACGCGGCAGGCCAAGCCCAACTGGCGCGGCGGCGGTACTAAAGGTCATCGAGTAGACGGTCATGATGTAAAACAGCGTATAGGTTGCCAGCATAATGAACGTACCCAGTACGGTTACGCGAACATGTTTGGTCAGCAGCGTACCCAGCGGGATTTTCACCTGCTTTTTCGCTTTAGCGACTTTCTCAAACACCGGCGATTCATGCAGTGAAACGCGGACATACAGGCCGATAATCACCAGCACCGCCGAGAAGATAAACGGTACGCGCCAGCCCCAGCTCATAAACTGCTCGTCGGTCAGTAGCCAG
The DNA here is from genome assembly GCF_002965005.1 of Escherichia sp. MOD1-EC7011. Lineage (NCBI taxonomy): Bacteria > Pseudomonadati > Pseudomonadota > Gammaproteobacteria > Enterobacterales > Enterobacteriaceae > Escherichia > Escherichia sp. MOD1-EC7011. The sequence continues at coordinate 7,974 of NZ_PTRD01000009.1, read as the reverse complement.
GAAAGCAGCAAGAAAGTGCCGTTGGCAAAGAAGAAGCCAATCGGTGCGCCCAGTTGCGGGAAGGAGCCGTACAATGCACGTTTGCGCGGCGGGGCGTTTTCAGTTGCCAGCAGCGCCGCGCCGCCCCATTCACCGCCTAAACCCAGCCCCTGACCAAATCGAGCCAGCGCCAGCAGCAGCGGGGCGAAAATACCAATCGTGGCATAGCCCGGCAACAGACCAATCACCACTGTCGAAATTCCCATCGTTAGCAACGAGGCGACCAGCGTCGCTTTACGTCCAACGCGATCGCCAAAATGACCAAATACGGCAGAGCCGATGGGGCGCGCGACGAAGGCAATGGCGAAGGTGGCGAGCGACTGTAGCGTTGCTGCCGTAGGATCGCCCTGCGGGAAGAAGATATGCGGAAACACAATAACGGCCGCAGTAGCGTAAATATAAAAGTCGAAGAACTCAATGGCCGTGCCAATGAGAGAGGCGACAAGGACTTTATTACGCGAGTTTACCGGCGTGAATTCCTGGTTATTTTCGAGTGTTGTGGCTGTTGCTTGCATAATCTTTTCTTATTTTTTGGCTAACGAATAGCCATATTACGCACAGCAAAAGTGATATTTCAATGTGTAACAAATCGCGGGAATGGTCAAAAACCAGGCAAAAAGGGGATAATGTTTAGGCTGGTGATTTTTCTTCTATGAAATGCTTCACACAATTTCATAAATAGTCAATAAAACTGGTTTTAGGTTAAATAAAAGTTACCAACTGGATTTATATGCTGGGGTTATGAGTTGGTATGAAATTGTTCGCTCCTGAAGAGATGTCGTTTCAGGTGGTTATGTGCGCATTATAGCCGGATGCGATGCTGGCACATTTTATCCGGCCTACGGGGAGCCAGGCCGAATAAGGCGTTTACGCCGCATCCGGCATATTTTAAGGCTGCGTTTTCCCCGGCATTCGCGGGTCATCTTTGTACTCGGCGGTGGCAATCCACGCCGCACAAAACAGCGTCAGACGAGCAAAGAAGTAGAAAAACGCCATCAGCCCCAGCACGGAACCAAATGCTGCGCCAGACGGGGATTTCATCAACGACGGCAGGGTGTAGGTCATCACGATTTTAATCACTTCAAAACCAATCGCTGCGAGGAATGTCCCGCGAATCAGCGCCTTTCTACGCGGACGGTGGCGCGGCAGGCGCCAGAAGATCCAGAAGAAAAGCAGATAGTTGGCAAAGATAGAAATCGCCAGACCAATCAACCGCCACGTCGGTTTCAGCCACTCAATGCTATTAAGGTGCAGCGCGCTAATAATCATTTGTTGCGCAGAACCAGCAACGGAAGTGATCGAGAGCGTCACAATCAGCGCAATCAACAAACCAATCAGCGAAATAAAGTCACGCAGATATTTTACCCAGAACTTCTCCTGATCTTGCGGCGAACGTTCCCAGACATCGCGCGATTGGGCGCGAATTGCTTCACGTAAATTCCCCATCCAGTTGATGCCGGAGTATAGCGCCACGGCTAACCCGACAAGTCCTACGGTAGTACGCTGCTGAACGGCAGTGTTGATGGTGTTTTTCAACGTGGCGGCAAGCGTCGGATCGCTGATGTTTTGCAGAATCTTATCGAAGATATCCTGTAACAGCATCGGATGGGAGGCCAGCACAAAACCCCCTGCGGCAAACGACACCATCAAAATCGGGATCATCGACAAAAACGAGAAATAGGTGATAGCCGCACCAAACTGGTTACCCAGCCGATCGTTAAAGCGTTCTGTCGCGCGAATAAGGTGTGCGATGATCGGTTGGCGTTGGATTTTTTCGGCGGTGGTGGTGACGGTTTCCAGCGCCTGGCTAACTTTGCCGCCTTTATCGCTATTATCCAGATGCTTAATTGGCTCGTGCTCCAGATCCTGGGTGGGACGTTTAATCTCGTTTTCCTGCGTCATCCGCTCTTTAGTCCTTCTGTCGTTGTCTTTCTTAAAAAGTATAGTCGGTCAGTCCAGGTACTCTTTCATCACACCAGCCAGCCACTGCATAAACAGGTTTACACGGCGGGAAAGCTCCCGACGCTGTGGGTAAACCAGAGAAATGGAGCGTGGTTCGGCGCGGTAGTTGGGTAACACTTCGATAAGCTGTCTGGCGCGTAGGGCTTCGCGTACGGTGACGCGGGGGATCTGAATAATCCCCAGTCCCGCCAGACCGGCGGCAAGATAGTTTTCTCTACTGTTTACCGTCAGCATGCCGCCGGACTTAAACCACTGGACGCCATTAACACTGGCAACCTCAAAACCCAACGGATGCGCGCCCAGATGTGGCGTGTAATGCACTACCGCGTGCGAAGTCAGGTCGTCGGGACTTTGCGGATAACCAAAGCGCGTCAGATAGTGCGGACTGGCGCAGTTGACCATCGTCAGTTTGCCGAGGGGACGGGTGATGAGTCCATCGTCGGGCAACGTTCCCGTGCGTACTACGCAATCAAAGCCATCATGAAGAATATCTACCGGACGGTCATTGCTGCTTAATTCCAGTTCAATTCCCGGATATTGATGGAGAAATTCGGGCAGACGCGGCAGTAGCAGGGTTTTTGCCATCCCGGATGGGATATCGATGCGCAATTTACCGCTGATGCTGGTGGCGCCCTGCTGAAATAAACCGTCCAGTTCGTTGAGATTACTCAACACATCTTTTGCCCGTTGATAATAGGTCATGCCATCAGGCGTGAGTTTGACCCGTCGCGTGGTGCGCTGGAGAAGCTGGGTGCCAAGTTGATGTTCCAGTGCCTGTATCTGGCGCGAAACGCTTCCTTTTGGCAATGCAAAGAAATCCGCCGCGCGGGAAAAACTCTCCAGCTCCGCAACCTTGATGAACAACTGCATTGCGTGAATTTTATCCATTTCTTTTACCGATTGTTGTTCACAGCGAAACAGTAACGCGTATATCGCATTATTTATTGTTTTTCTAACATCTAATGCATGATTTCACAACGATGCAACGTTGAAAGTGAGGCGATTTTAGAGAATCAAAGGCGGATTCGCGTCTCGGCATAGAGAAATAACCAACACAAAGCCAAAATTTTGATTCGTTTTATAAAATGCGGACATACAACATTGTGTATTTGTGCGTAATCCAGTCACTTTCTTAAACTATGGATGCTATTAAAGCGTGCGCTGAATTGGCCTGGTTAATCGGAACGTGGCGTGAAAATATAAGGAATTCCTTAAGATTTTTTTAAATAGTGCCCTCGACATGTAATTTCAGGCGTTTAGCTGTAACTATTTATATCGGTAACTATTTTCTGTCTTTCATCTCTGTAGAATGGCCTCCGCCAAATGGCGAATTCTTATTTTGTCTCTCGGGTAATACCCTTCCACTACTTAAGTCTTTTTAACGTATTCAGGTGGAGATTCAGTAATGCAAATAATCATGTTTGACAGGCAGTCAATATTTATTCATGGAATGAAAATCAGTTTACAGCAACGTATTCCAGGCGTAGGTATTCAGGGCGTCGGTCAGGCAGACGAGTTATGGCAAAAGCTGGAAAGTTACCCTGAAGCCTTAGTTATGCTCGATGGCGATCAGGATGGGGAGTTTTGCTACTGGTTGTTGCAAAAAACCGTGGTGCAATTTCCTGAGGTTAAGGTGTTAATCACGGCTTCGGATTGCAACAAACGATGGTTGCAGGAGGTTATTCATTTCAATGTGATGGCGATTGTACCGCGTGATTCTTCGATCGATACGTTTGTGTTGGCGGTCAATAGTGCGGCGATGGGAATGATGTTTCTGCCCGGTGACTGGCGAACCACGCCGGAAAAGGATACGAAAGATCTCAAATCGTTAAGCGCCCGCCAGCGGGAAATTTTAACCATGCTGGCGGCGGGCGAATCGAATAAAGAGATTGGTCGGGCATTAAATATCAGCACCGGAACGGTAAAAGCGCACCTGGAATCGCTCTATCGCCGTCTGGAAGTGAAAAACCGTACCCAGGCGGCGATGATGCTAAATATCTCCTCCTGAAGAGGATAATTTTACAGCCAGTAGGACGTTAGTGGCTGGCTGTAAAAAATATTATGGTTCGCCGTATAAACCAATTAAACGGCGTACCACACCGTTGGTCCAGCCAAAGCCATCCTGCAATGGATATTCGCCCCCGCCGCCCTCGCGGGGGATACCATCGGCAATATGGTATTTCTCGATCAGTTTGTGCTGTTCCAGATAGAACTGATTCACCGTCTTCAGCCAGCTACGCGCAATCTCATCACCCAGATGGTCATCACCGTACATTTTAAATCCCTGAATCGCCATCCATTGTAACGGTGCCCAGCCGTTGGGTTTATCCCATTGTTCACCGGTTTCATACTCGCTTGCCAGAATCCCGCCCGGCGTCAGTAATCGGCTTCGCACGGCATTTGCCAGACGGTCGGCCTGTTCATGGTTCGCCATGCCCACATATAACGGCACAATGGCAGCAGCGGAAAAGAGTGCCTGCTGTTCGCGCCGCCAGTCGTAATCGCGGTAGATACCATTTTCATCATCCCAGAGATAATGGTTTACCGCATCGCGGCGGGCATTGGCTTTCTGGCGGAACAGCGTTTCCGTCTCCTTATCGCCTTTCAGCGACGAGATGTTGGCGATGGCGCTCTCCAGTTTAAACAGGAAAGCATTAAGATCGATGGGGATGAACTGAGTGGTACGAATGCTCGCCAGGCGACCCGCGTCTCGCAGCCAACGGGAAGAGTAATCCCAGCCAGAAGCTGCGCCCGCGCGTAAATCGCGGTACACCTCGTTGGGCGGGCGACCAGAATGTTTTGCGGTTTCTACGTCTTCAAGCCAGGATTCGTCACGCGGCGTGTCGCGATCGTCCCAGTAACGGTTGAGCAGCGATCCGTCGGGCATTCGCACAACATGGCGATAGGCCTGATTAGGGATCAGCGATTCTGCGCCGTCCATCCAGAAGGCATATTCCATTTTAAGATGCTCAAGGTAACGGCGCGCGCCGCGTACACCATCTTCTTCAAATAGCTCCACCATCAGCGCGAACACCGGTGGCTGCGAGCGACTCAAATAATAGGTGCGGTTGCCGTTGGGGATGTGCCCATAGTTTTCGATCATCCAGGCGAAGTTATCGGCCATGCATTTCAGCAAATCTTCACGCCCGCTTTCCGCCAGCCCCAGCATGGTGAAATAGGAATCCCAGTAGTAGGTTTCGCTAAAACGACCCCCTGGAACAATGTACGACTGCGGCAGCGCCAGCAGAGAAGACCACGGAATGTGATCCTGTGGCTCACGGGTTAATACCGGCCATAGCTGGTCGATATGCTCTTTCAGTGAGTTTTGCGGGTTCGATACATATTCACTGGAGTAAATCTCCGGTAACCAGAAGTGATTTTCAACGAATCGGCGCAAATCGAAATCACGATGACGGCGCACTTTACGATAGCGGATTAAGATATCCAGCGGGTCCATTTTGGGTGCGCAGTCAGGAAACGTTTTACTGTCGGGGAAAATTTTTGCTGACTGGACATGTTCGAAAAGTTCGAGATAGCGGTCAGCAGGTGTTAGTGCGTCAGAGGCTGGCAGCCCCTCAATCATTTCGGGTTCTGGCTCTGCCTCGATCATCTCATCCAGTTTTAATTCATACGGGTCCAGCTCATAACAGAGATCGACCTCGATCGTCAGTTCGTCTGGATTAGGGTTTTGAATTTTCTGATTGAGCATAAGGATCCGACCTCCGAAATTCGTCGCTAATTATCGGGCTTTCCTTTAAGCGTAGTCATTCGCTCCGGTCGATGGGCGACAAAGCGTGCGGTGGATCACGTTTATTAATGGGACAAAAAATATAACGCGCTAATATCAATGGAATTTATAAAAATACGGATTTCGTGTTGTTTTTCATTTTCAGAACATTCAATCATGGTCTCCCCCGTAATCATGATATGCCATTCCTGATCTGGGTAATAGGCACAGGCTATCTTATTGATAGTTTATATTCATGTAATTGATTGATTCCTATCAAAAAGCGTATCTCCCTGTTTTTTATGATGGCTTTGTCTCGCAGAGACGTTTGCAGCATTCTGGAAAATTTTCTGGGTCACAATAACTCACTACCGTGAGGGAAGAATAATGAAAATGGTCTCACGTATTACCGCGATCGGCCTGGCTGGCGTCGCGATTTGCTATTTAGGGTTATCTGGTTATGTGTGGTACCACGATAATAAACGCAGTAAACAGGCCGATGTTCAGGCATCTGCTGTCAGTGAAAATAATAAGGTTTTAGGCTTTCTCCGCGAAAAGGGATGCGACTATTGCCATACGCCTTCGGCAGAATTACCCGCCTATTATTATATTCCTGGCGCGAAACAGTTGATGGATTACGACATTAAGCTCGGATATAAATCTTTTAATCTTGAGGCTGTGCGTGCGGCTCTGTTGGCTGATAAACCCGTTTCGCAAAGCGATCTGAATAAGATTGAATGGGTGATGCAGTATGAAACTATGCCACCAACGCGTTATACCGCGCTACACTGGGCGGGTAAGGTGAGTGATGAAGAGCGGGCGGAAATACTGGCCTGGATTGCAAAACAGCGCGCGGAATATTACGCCAGTAATGACACTGCTCCGGAGCATCGCAATGAACCGGTGCAGCCCATCCCGCAAAAACTGCCTACCGATGCGCAAAAAGTGGCGTTGGGCTTTGCGCTGTATCACGATCCCCGTTTATCGGCTGATAGCACCATTTCATGCGCTCATTGCCATGCGTTGAATGCGGGGGGCGTCGATGGCAGAAAAACATCGATTGGTGTCGGTGGTGCGGTCGGGCCGATTAATGCGCCGACGGTATTTAACTCAGTATTTAACGTTGAGCAGTTCTGGGATGGTCGTGCGGCAACATTGCAGGATCAGGCGGGTGGGCCGCCGCTGAATCCGATTGAAATGGCGTCCAAATCCTGGGACGAAATCATTGCGAAGTTGGAAAAAGATCCTGTGCTGAAAGCGCAGTTCCTCAAAGTTTATCCGCAAGGTTTCAGTGGTGAAAATATTACTGACGCAATTGCTGAATTTGAGAAAACATTAATTACGCCGGATTCACCGTTTGATAAATGGTTGCGTGGTGATGAAAATGCGCTGACGGCGCAGCAGAAAAAAGGTTATCAATTATTTAAAGATAATAAATGTGCAACGTGTCATGGCGGTATTATTCTCGGTGGACGTTCTTTCGAACCGCTGGGTCTGAAAAAAGACTTTAATTTTGGTGAAATTACGGCGGCAGATATTGGCCGTATGAATGTAACTAAAGAAGAACGCGATAAACTGCGTCAGAAAGTACCCGGTTTGCGTAACGTTGCGCTAACGGCACCGTACTTCCATCGCGGTGATGTGCCGACGCTGGACGGGGCGGTGAAACTGATGCTGCGCTACCAGGTCGGTAAAGAGCTGCCGCAGGAGGATGTGGATGATATCGTGGCTTTCTTGCACAGCCTGAACGGAGTTTACACACCGTATATGCAGGATAAACAATAATTAATTCGATCGCCCGACAGGAATGTTTGGGCGATTTTTATTACGATAATAAAGTCTGTTTTTAATATTATCATGTTAAATGTTTATATTATAAAAAGCCTTTTTTCTGTTTAGGATTTTGTTATTTAAATTACACCCGTAACGCCTTGCGTCCATTCCAGATAAATCCTACTTTTTTATTGCCTTCAAATAAATTTAAGGAGTTCGAAATGGACCAGAAGTTGTTAACGGATTTCCGCTCAGAACTACTCGACTCGCGTTTTGGCGCAAAGGCAATTTCAACTATCGCGGAATCTAAACGTTTTCCGCTGCACGAAATGCGCGATGACATCGCATTCCAGATTATCAATGATGAATTATTTCTCGACGGTAACGCCCGTCAGAACCTGGCGACTTTCTGCCAGACCTGGGACGACGAAAATGTTCATAAGCTGATGGATCTGTCGATCAACAAAAACTGG
>NZ_PTRD01000089.1:0-712 GCF_002965005.1 Escherichia sp. MOD1-EC7011 | reverse complement strand
CGGTAGAGCAGGGGATTGAAAATCCCCGTGTCCTTGGTTCGATTCCGAGTCCGGGCACCACTATTTAGTTTCATGGCGTCTCTATGAGTCCTGAAACGTTAAAAATCAGTTAGTAACAAAGAATCTGGAGCACCAGCAGGTGCTACCAGATTTTTTTACATCCATAGTTTTTTAGGGCTTAATTGGGGACCCATCGGTTCGATAAACTATGGAGCCCCCACTATGTCTCTCAGCGATACCGCCATCCGTAATGCAAAGCCGCTTGATAAACCTTGGAAACTCAGCGATACGCAGGGTCTGTACCTGCTGATTAAACCCAACGGCTGTAAACTCTGGCACCTCAAGTACCATTTTGGCGGTAAAGAGAAAAAGCTGGCGTTTGGCGCTTATCCTGCTGTTTCTCTGGCAATTACCCGCAAGATGCGTGAGGACGCCCGCTCGGTATTGAGCACAGGCAACGATCCCGGCGTGAAAAAGCAGAAGGAGAAGTTTGCCCGTAAAAACGGTAACACTAAAGAATACAGACGGCATCAGTGAAAATATAAAAAATAAACAGACAGTTAACTCCTCTTGATATTTATTTTAAAAAATTCAACCGCGAACGTCACGAATACATTGTATATAAAGAAGTTAATTCGCTTATTGAAGAATATGCAGACAAATTTAACCTTGAACGAAGAGAAAATATTAGTCTTGATAAGAAATAACTAAT
>NZ_PTRD01000088.1:0-266 GCF_002965005.1 Escherichia sp. MOD1-EC7011 | reverse complement strand
ATTTGAACCGACGACCTTCGGGTTATGAGCCCGACGAGCTACCAGGCTGCTCCACCCCGCGTCACCGTATTGCTTTTACTTCATCAAATTTTGATTGGTTGCGGGGGCCGGATTTGAACCGACGACCTTCGGGTTATGAGCCCGACGAGCTACCAGGCTGCTCCACCCCGCGTCACCGTACTGCTTTACTTCATCAAATTTTAATTGGTTGCGGGGGCCGGATTTGAACCGACGACCTTCGGGTTATGAGCCCGACGAGCTACCAG
>NZ_PTRD01000087.1:0-1117 GCF_002965005.1 Escherichia sp. MOD1-EC7011 | reverse complement strand
CGTCAAACAGTATATCATTTACTTTATTACCAGTTAATAAGCCAACAAAGAAACCATATAGTGGGAATAAAAGCAACCATATAAAAAGACTAACACATTTTTGGTTAATTGAAAAATTCAATGTGACTAAATTTAAAGTTAAGAGTATAAAACTACATACAAATAATAAATATCGCAAAGGGAATATCCCCAATGGATCCAGTAATCTTCCACCACCACCAACAATCAGTTCAATACATAAAAATGTTATAAAAATTTTATTTATATTATTCATATTCGCAAGGTGATATTTTTTAAAAAATATTTAAAATCAACATTAATAAAATATAAATTTTATCAGCCTTTTTCCGCCTTAACTTCCAAAAACTTAAAGCCAAGATCAAATTGCCTATATAACCTTTATCCAATTGATTTTTCACAAAGCTATCATCAGCTAATATATTAGCTATTTTAGTTACTTCCTTTCGATACCACTTGTTTCTTACCAAACCAAGTCGCTTGTATTTTGCTTTAAAATTAATATTTGCTCCCACTTGGTTGTTTTCATGTTGTCTGTACAACATTGTTGGTTTTCTATCAATATACCACGAATAATTTCTCGTCCGAGCAAATGAATATAAAAACCAATCATGCAGACAGATATCTTGTGCAGTATTTTTATTATTTATGATGAACTTTTTAAATTCAATCAGCGTTTCTTTTTTTATAACATATGTACACCCTGGACCTGCTGCTTCAAAAAAATAATCGAATTGAGTTTGGAACTGAGCTTTATCAACTAAAATTTTTTTCCCTGATGGATAGTATGCAATTACATTGCTGGAATAACAATCCGCATTATTTAATGCCAAGCAGTCAATTGCATTTTTTATTTTGCCTTTATACCAAATATCATCCTGATCACTAAAACAGATATAATCATAATTTTCAAAATCGACATCTTTAATTAATCTATAAAAATTCTTACCTGCCCCTCCAAACTTATCGGTGCTAGGAAGTATATTTATAATTGACGGATGTAATGCTTTAAATTCTTCACAGATGTTTAATGTATTATCAGTTGATAAATCATCTGATATAAATATTGAGAGGTCTACACCCCTTTGCCCTATAATAC
>NZ_PTRD01000086.1:0-1210 GCF_002965005.1 Escherichia sp. MOD1-EC7011 | reverse complement strand
AAGATAAATAATAAAATATGCAAAAACATCTTGTTGGCTAGTTGTTCTCTAATTTAATTAAACTCATGTCGCTTGTGATTAGTTCAAGATCATGTGTCACCATGACGACACTTCCACCATCTTTATTATATTCGGATAAAATATTCATAATAATCCTTTTATTATTTTTATCCAGACTCGCGGTGGGTTCATCGGCCAAAAGAATTTTAGGTTTTTTTATTAAAGCTCTTGCAAGAGCAAGACGCTGTTTTTCTCCCCCTGAAAGGTTCATAACCTTCATATCAGGCATAGGGAGTCCAACGATTTCAAGCATGGTATGCGCATTTTTCTCTGCGAATTTTAAATAAGGATAATCTACGGAGCATAGAATGTTACGTAGTACACTTTGTTTTTCATTAATGAGAGAATCTTGAAATATAAAACCAAAATACTCCTTCCTTATACGAGAAGTTTTATTGTAATCCTTCGGATTAATATTTTTACCACAAAACTCATAATTCCCATCAAATTCACTATCCAACAAACCAAGTATGTTTAACAGTGAACTCTTTCCGACCCCGGAAGGCCCTGTAATAACATGAAATGAACCTTTTTCAACATTAACAGATATAGAACTAAGGATTTTTTTATCCTTGAACTGTTTTTCATAAATATCTAATTTAATCACTTTATTTCAATCTCAAAAGCAGTATCGAGTAATTCAGCGAGTTTTTTATGATCACCATCAATGGCCAATGTTACAACCCTCAAACCAGAACTTTTATCATCCTGGCCATTTTCGAAGGTACGGGTGATGCGGACTACAGATGCTAAACCGGATAATCCATTGACCAAAGAGCGATATCTTATCTTTTTTTCTTTGATATTTCCTTGTTCAGACACAGGATCAATTTTAACATCAATGAAAAACTTATCCAGAAGTTCAATATCTACGATATCGTCTCCTGAATTGACATATTGCTCATTGCTTACAGCAATATTCCTTATGATAAAAGGCGATGATACCAACGGTTTTGCAAGTTTTAATATATTAGTAATATTATTTTTCTCTATATTCAGATTTATAATAGCCATGTTCGAATCATTTATTTTATCTTCTATGTCAAGTAATTCATCTTTGGATATATATCCCAACTCATAGGAATGCTTACTCTCTTTATAGTCATTTATGAAGTCTACGTTTTTTTTTACATTCAGCCTGTAGTTTTTT
>NZ_PTRD01000008.1:0-3052 GCF_002965005.1 Escherichia sp. MOD1-EC7011 | reverse complement strand
ATCCGCCAAAACAGCTTCGGCGTTGTAAGGTTAAGCCTCACGGTTCATTAGTACCGGTTAGCTCAACGCATCGCTGCGCTTACACACCCGGCCTATCAACGTCGTCGTCTTCAACGTTCCTTCAGGACTCTCAAGGAGTCAGGGAGAACTCATCTCGGGGCAAGTTTCGTGCTTAGATGCTTTCAGCACTTATCTCTTCCGCATTTAGCTACCGGGCAGTGCCATTGGCATGACAACCCGAACACCAGTGATGCGTCCACTCCGGTCCTCTCGTACTAGGAGCAGCCCCCCTCAGTTCTCCAGCGCCCACGGCAGATAGGGACCGAACTGTCTCACGACGTTCTAAACCCAGCTCGCGTACCACTTTAAATGGCGAACAGCCATACCCTTGGGACCTACTTCAGCCCCAGGATGTGATGAGCCGACATCGAGGTGCCAAACACCGCCGTCGATATGAACTCTTGGGCGGTATCAGCCTGTTATCCCCGGAGTACCTTTTATCCGTTGAGCGATGGCCCTTCCATTCAGAACCACCGGATCACTATGACCTGCTTTCGCACCTGCTCGCGCCGTCACGCTCGCAGTCAAGCTGGCTTATGCCATTGCACTAACCTCCTGATGTCCGACCAGGATTAGCCAACCTTCGTGCTCCTCCGTTACTCTTTAGGAGGAGACCGCCCCAGTCAAACTACCCACCAGACACTGTCCGCAACCCCGATTAGGGGTCCACGTTAGAACATCAAACATTAAAGGGTGGTATTTCAAGGTCGGCTCCACGCAGACTGGCGTCCACGCTTCAAAGCCTCCCACCTATCCTACACATCAAGGCTCAATGTTCAGTGTCAAGCTATAGTAAAGGTTCACGGGGTCTTTCCGTCTTGCCGCGGGTACACTGCATCTTCACAGCGAGTTCAATTTCACTGAGTCTCGGGTGGAGACAGCCTGGCCATCATTACGCCATTCGTGCAGGTCGGAACTTACCCGACAAGGAATTTCGCTACCTTAGGACCGTTATAGTTACGGCCGCCGTTTACCGGGGCTTCGATCAAGAGCTTCGCCTTGCGGCTGACCCCATCAATTAACCTTCCGGCACCGGGCAGGCGTCACACCGTATACGTCCACTTTCGTGTTTGCACAGTGCTGTGTTTTTAATAAACAGTTGCAGCCAGCTGGTATCTTCGACTGATTTCAGCTCCACGAGCAAGTCGCTTCACCTACCTATCAGCGTGCCTTCTCCCGAAGTTACGGCACCATTTTGCCTAGTTCCTTCACCCGAGTTCTCTCAAGCGCCTTGGTATTCTCTACCTGACCACCTGTGTCGGTTTGGGGTACGATTTGATGTTACCTGATGCTTAGAGGCTTTTCCTGGAAGCAGGGCATTTGTTGCTTCAGCACCGTAGTGCCTCGTCATCACGCCTCAGCCTTGATTTTCCGGATTTGCCTGGAAAATCAGCCTACACGCTTAAACCGGGACAACCGTCGCCCGGCCAACATAGCCTTCTCCGTCCCCCCTTCGCAGTAACACCAAGTACAGGAATATTAACCTGTTTCCCATCGACTACGCCTTTCGGCCTCGCCTTAGGGGTCGACTCACCCTGCCCCGATTAACGTTGGACAGGAACCCTTGGTCTTCCGGCGAGCGGGCTTTTCACCCGCTTTATCGTTACTTATGTCAGCATTCGCACTTCTGATACCTCCAGCATACCTCACAGTACACCTTCGCAGGCTTACAGAACGCTCCCCTACCCAACAACACACAGTGTCGCTGCCGCAGCTTCGGTGCATGGTTTAGCCCCGTTACATCTTCCGCGCAGGCCGACTCGACCAGTGAGCTATTACGCTTTCTTTAAATGATGGCTGCTTCTAAGCCAACATCCTGGCTGTCTGGGCCTTCCCACATCGTTTCCCACTTAACCATGACTTTGGGACCTTAGCTGGCGGTCTGGGTTGTTTCCCTCTTCACGACGGACGTTAGCACCCGCCGTGTGTCTCCCGTGATAACATTCTCCGGTATTCGCAGTTTGCATCGGGTTGGTAAGTCGGGATGACCCCCTTGCCGAAACAGTGCTCTACCCCCGGAGATGAATTCACGAGGCGCTACCTAAATAGCTTTCGGGGAGAACCAGCTATCTCCCGGTTTGATTGGCCTTTCACCCCCAGCCACAAGTCATCCGCTAATTTTTCAACATTAGTCGGTTCGGTCCTCCAGTTAGTGTTACCCAACCTTCAACCTGCCCATGGCTAGATCACCGGGTTTCGGGTCTATACCCTGCAACTTAACGCCCAGTTAAGACTCGGTTTCCCTTCGGCTCCCCTATTCGGTTAACCTTGCTACAGAATATAAGTCGCTGACCCATTATACAAAAGGTACGCAGTCACCCCATAAAGAGGCTCCCACTGCTTGTACGTACACGGTTTCAGGTTCTTTTTCACTCCCCTCGCCGGGGTTCTTTTCGCCTTTCCCTCACGGTACTGGTTCACTATCGGTCAGTCAGGAGTATTTAGCCTTGGAGGATGGTCCCCCCATATTCAGACAGGATACCACGTGTCCCGCCCTACTCATCGAGCTCACAGTATGTGCATTTTTGTGTACGGGGCTGTCACCCTGTATCGCGCGCCTTTCCAGACGCTTCCACTAACACACACACTGATTCAGGCTCTGGGCTGCTCCCCGTTCGCTCGCCGCTACTGGGGGAATCTCGGTTGATTTCTTTTCCTCGGGGTACTTAGATGTTTCAGTTCCCCCGGTTCGCCTCATTAACCTATGGATTCAGTTAATGATAGTGTGACGAATCACACTGGGTTTCCCCATTCGGAAATCGCCGGTTATAACGGTTCATATCACCTTACCGACGCTTATCGCAGATTAGCACGTCCTTCATCGCCTCTGACTGCCAGGGCATCCACCGTGTACGCTTAGTCGCTTAACCTCACAACCCGAAGATGTTTCTTTCGATTCATCATCGTGTTGCGAAAATTTGAGAGACTCACGAACAACTTGCGTTGTTCAGTGTTTCAATTTTCAGCTTGATCCAGATTTTTAAAGAGCAAA
>NZ_PTRD01000085.1:0-406 GCF_002965005.1 Escherichia sp. MOD1-EC7011 | reverse complement strand
CGGTTGGATCACCTCCTTACCTTAAAGAAGCGTACTTTGAAGTGCTCACACAGATTGTCTGATGAAAATGAGCAGTAAAACCTCTACAGGCTTGTAGCTCAGGTGGTTAGAGCGCACCCCTGATAAGGGTGAGGTCGGTGGTTCAAGTCCACTCAGGCCTACCAAATTTGCACCGCAAATTTGAAGAGGTTTTAACTACATGTTATGGGGCTATAGCTCAGCTGGGAGAGCGCCTGCTTTGCACGCAGGAGGTCTGCGGTTCGATCCCGCATAGCTCCACCATCTCTGTAGTGATTAAATAAAAAATACTTCAGAGTGTACCTGCAAGGGTTCACTGCGAAGTTTTGCTCTTTAAAAATCTGGATCAAGCTGAAAATTGAAACACTGAACAACGCAAGTTGTTCGT
>NZ_PTRD01000084.1:0-2029 GCF_002965005.1 Escherichia sp. MOD1-EC7011 | reverse complement strand
CTATACAGAGAATATTAGATTTATAATATTTAATACGCTCGATTAGAGCACCTGAAGGCATCGTAATGAATGAAACTATAACAAATAAAATAAAAACAAAAAAAACTTTAATTACCTCGCCAATGCCCAGGGATTCAATTTCTGCAGCATTCGACAAGGCAAGAGGCATCAAATATTGCCCCGAACTAAATAGCGACGCTGCCTGCACACCTAAAATAGAGAGATAAATCCCCCACAAAACATTTCTTACAAACTTTCTTTTTATCAGAAAGATTGCCACACTTATAAATGTGTATTCAATAGTAAATAAAAAAACACAATCTACCCTTCCAGAGTAAAGTAAAATACTCAAAAAAATACAGAAAGGTAAAATCATTCTAATGATACTCATAAAGTTCATGTTGGGTTAAACCATTTTATTTAAAATTTTTAATGCTATTTATTCAGCATTGTACCACCAGGGCAAGATTACGAAAGTCGGCTCCCCACAAGGACTGATGCGAGGTAGTCTCTGTCCATAGCAGCTTTTCTCAGCTTACGTCTTAACCCAGCCTTGAATACTTTATCTTTCGTCAAAATATTAATGGCGATATGCCTTATCCTTGAAAATAATTCTGCTGCCTTTCCCCTTCTTATTTTGCAGTCGCCTTCATTCATTACCACGTCCAGACTCCAGTACAGCTTACTCTCCACGTGCCAGTGATTTCGAATCTCTGTTGCAAACTTCTCTTCTGTTAAATCAGCAGAACTGATATAATATCTGACCGCCATTTCTGGATCCTTCTTTTGTTCTGCTATTATTGACCGAAAGGAGACTGCCACGCATAATTTTTTCAGTCCTTTCCATTCAAACGTGAAGTCAATAAGTTCATCAGGGACATCGCAAACAATATATAGACGGATTTCTTCTCTGCCGTGACTCTTTTCACTAATTGCGTAACTGTCATGCTTTGGATTATTTAATTCTTTCAGCGGGAATTTTTCCTCAAAGGATTTATTAAGCCGCCACTCATTTTCTTTTACAGCGAATAAATAATCACCTTCCTGTTTTTATATCTTCTCTGCAATATCTTTCTGGCAACCCATCGCATCAGTTGTGATAATTTTTCCTTTAATATCCATCATGTTAAGAAGTTCAGGAATCGCTGTAATCTCATGAATTTCTCATCCGTCTTGATCTGGATGAGAACCAGACTGTGCATGGCCTAGAACGCACTAATAACCTGAATCACTCCCCTGCAACGACTTTTATCATAACAGTACCGCAGTGTTTTTCCATCAATAACAATGATGTCTATGTCATCTGAAGAATGACATGCACAGATCCTGTTAATAATACATTCATGAAATTTTGCAGGGCTGATACAGGATAAAGTTCCGGAAATGGTATCGTGAACAGGAATACCATTTTCAAAATCACCATATTGCTTCAAAAAATTGAGGTGAGTCTCACCGAAATCCGCCATATATTTCCATCCTTCAGCCACGGAAATGACGGCGAAAATAGTCAGCACCAGGATACCTAATAATTAATGTTCTACTTTACAGACTTGTCTATAATCAAGAATAATAGAAATATGTTCCATCAGCTTTTCAAGTTCCATTTTGTTCTCCTTATTTATATAAGGAGCACTTGATCATATATAAGCAGTGATAAATAGTTTTTGCTACTGAGCAATATCACAATTACTGAACATAAAATGCTAATTGTTTAGTGCAAAAAAAATTATTTTTGATTATCTTTCCTGTATATAAATGCAGTTGGAATATGTATTTTGAAATGCATTTATAAATTTAGAGATTGCCTCCTGCTCATTATAACAAGGAATAATTATAGCAATATTAAAAGAGTGATAAAAAAGCCCCTAATATAAACTATTTACCTCCAGAAGTGAGGTTGTTACTAATTTTGACATTTTCTATAGAAAATATCCATAAAACTACAACTCCTATAATAAAAATCCCCATGGGTGTAAAAAGAAATGGATTAGTTATAGAAACGGTAATACTGAAAAAAAGTATTAACGAC
>NZ_PTRD01000083.1:0-2177 GCF_002965005.1 Escherichia sp. MOD1-EC7011 | reverse complement strand
TTCTATATGAGTAATAAATATATATAATATTCATATATGTTTTATTAAACTGTATATGATTTTTTATATATAAAATTCCATGACTGTTTGAATTAATTTATCCATGATTGTTTCGAATGTAACCTGAAATATCCTTAATTAATGCTTTTTAATCATGTTTATACATAACTTGTTGAAAGACAACAATAAACTTACACGTCTTTCATTCCTTAACTGAGTGCTAATTTTGATTTAAGATAAGAGAAAATACCCAAGTGATAGCTATGTATCGAGTTCGAACCTTGTTTGTGAACGTTATAGTAACAATAGCTTTCTCTGCAGTTTATTATGTATAAAATATATATTTGTTGCTTTTTACACAATCATGTATATCACTTCTACAATGGAGTATTCTCGCTGAGGATATTTCTTCAAATTAATACCGGCAATGTATTAATTTGAAGAGTGAGCATTATAATGAGAGAAGGGGGATGCATTGCTAATATTTTTAGAGAGTGGAAGCTTGCTGTATAGATGGCATAGTTATAAAATTATAGAAATATTACATGTGTTATTTTTATTTCAATCGTATCAGGGGTTATCTTGCACAGTACATGATGGCTCTGTTACTAATGTTAAAAAGAAAACCGCGATTACCTTGTGTTTGTATATTATAGCTTATCATTTTTCCTGAAAAGACATAGAAGTCAGGAAGAAGTAGTGCCAGTTTATCATCCTCAACTTGATCAATAATATCGAATTTATTTATTTTATTGGAGGTGAGATGCAAGGTGTTATAATTTTCAGTCCATGTGTATTCAATATCACGTCGAATTGCTTTATAAGCCTTTGTATTTTGTTTCCATGTGCCGCTCAGTGCAACTATACCTGACTTTTTGTTTTGGTTATACATAAAGTCAAGGGTGAGATTGGCTTGTCCCTGGTCATTAAAAATAACCCAGTTAGCTGTACATTTTTCATTGTATGCGATTTTCTCTTTAGAATAATTATAGGTAATAAAAAACACAAATCCACTAATAAAACATAAAATAAGTATCAGGCTTTTTTTATAACGAGTCACGATTAACCCCACGATAAGACAAAGTTAAACAGCCTGTAACTTCGTTATTTCTATAGCTTTTTTTGCAGGCCATAACAATCAAACCCGGAAACGACCAGGCAAGGGGAAAATATAACCATGGATATTTTTTGCAGTCAATTCCTGTCTCTAATATATGGTTTTTATATTTATCGAAATCTTTCAGACCATCGATGCTATCTTCTGTAACATTAAAATGACAACCATTTATTTCTGCAACAGTCCGGTAATCTCTAAAGAATGGTTTGGGTTGGTTATTATTCCATAGTAAAAATGCGGTAAGCAAACCCACACCAAATGCACTTAACATTGGTAAATAAAATTTAGAGCGCGAGAGTATGTTCCTGACATGATTATCTGGAGCAGCATTTATCTCTTTAACCTCATCTGTAACGTTCAAATTGAGGGGAGAGTTATGCTTTTGAACATCTATTGAAGAGGGTGGGGTATGATTTTCTATGTTGATATCGTTATTGAGCTTGAACCCTTTTCTCGGCACGGTTGCAATAAGCGAATGAGTCGTATCACCAACCGCGCGAAACCCACGCCTGATAATCGATATGTTTTGGTATAACGTGTTGACCGGTACACGCATACCTTCTTCTTCCCAGACTCTGGAGAAAAAGTCCTGCTGGGCGACCACATCTGGAAAAGCTTCGAGTAGCAACGATAAACACCTGCTTGCGGGCGTTGTCAGAACAACGTTCAACTCGGCGTCATGTACCGAAATTAATTTCTTGTGTTCCGGCCAGAACTCAATATTATTGTTAATAATCCAGTACATAGGTCAATAAAACACAGCATTAAGAAAATTGAAATGAGATAGTTTGGTAAGTATATTAGTATTTACCTAATAAATATATATTAATTTTATATTCACTACGACAATTATAATTGCAATATATTAATGCAACTTAAAACACCATGTGTATTAACATATTTAACGCTTATAACGTCTACTTCCCGGGCTTTTTCGCTCATGAATTTTTGAAATGGCACACAAAATTCACATAATTAAACTAAAAATTAACAAGCGGAATTGGAAGCTCATCTTATAAAACACGGGCATCATTATAAATGCCCGTATATACAATTATTA
>NZ_PTRD01000082.1:0-1856 GCF_002965005.1 Escherichia sp. MOD1-EC7011 | reverse complement strand
GAATCAGAACGATTGTTCTGGAAAAACTCTAAAGCTGTGGCCAGTTTTTGTTGACCACTACAATTGACACGATAATGATCCTCTATTATCACGCAATCAGTTACATAAGCTGATCTCAATAGTGTTATCTGACAGCAGGTTATAAGGGGTTTTCTTCGATTCCCTTCGCCCGCTCCAGTTTTTATATCCTCATTTATTTTTCTTTTTTATCGAAACGTTCCGTTCTTTTAATGTACTCACATCAGGTATGGCTGAATCAAATAACAACAATCAAAAATAAGTAGAACTTGAGTGCTCCTCGACATCGGCAGTCATAAACGAGTTTGCATTCGTTATACCAGTCGAGGATTATCACGACTCAAGCTACTGCATATTGACTGTTAAAATCGATACTATTGTTCGTTTTTGTCAATTGCTTTAACTTTTGGATGTTATTAATAATAACCAAATGACATTCGTTCTCTGTTCCTTGATAAACGTGTGTACATTTTTTATTCTGCGTTGCAGAAATATATGCATTAATGCATTTTTTTATTACTACAGCTTTATGTATATTAGGCTCAAGTAACAGTGCTTGATCTATACAAGCAATTGCATCATCAATTCTATCGTTATAAATATTTACCAGTGATCGATAATAGTATAAGGCGGCGATATCTAATATTTGTGTCTGCGCATGTTCAAAAAAAATACGTGATGTCGTTGCTTGTCCGGAAAGGCCGGTTATCAATCCCATGATCCCTAAAATCTTTCCATCACAAATAGTTTTATCTGACACCTTATCTATAAATGCTAATGCTTTTTGAGTTGCATCTTTATGCTCGTTCATACCATGAAGAGCCAGGGATATATAGCATTCAGCCAACAGGCAATGACACTCATTTATTAGAGACGGAATATTGTATTTTTTTTTCAGGTGTTCAAATATTGTTATTGCTTTGACAATACTTTCAGGTGTGAACTCATTCAGTGCGTTTTTTCCGTTAGACATTTCTTTTGATAAAATATTGTCATTAAAAGAATCGCGTTGACTGATCATTTCCTGCGCGGCTTTAGGTTTCTTCATAGCCAGATTCAAGTTACTGATTATAAATTGTGATACTTTTTGTATATCATCCGCTTGCAGATGTGTGCTGGCAACAAGATAAAAGCTTTTTGCATCGATCACCTCTACATATAAGCTATTTGATGCTCCATGTTGGCTAATTCTTCCAGTTATAAAATAATCTGGTTTGAATCTGGCCAGAAAAGCTGTTTGAGATTTATTATCTATACAATACTGGGTTGCCGCCAGTGGGTATATGTAAAGGTCATCATCTTTTTGGTTTGAAATAAGTTGTACAAGATCCTGATTTAGTTTTAATGGATCATGATGACTGTGGGATGTTATAAATGGAAATAAAGCAACAGCACTACCTGCTTTATTATTTGGGTTCCCTTTTATCTTGAAAACTTGCCCACTGAATCGATACCCTTTTCTGTATATGGTTTCTATACAGCGAGTATAGCCGATGCGTTCAAAAATACATCTTAATGAATATATACACCGTGTAAGGGATTCGTCACTTACAATTACATTTTTCCACACGGACTCGATGATCATATCTTTTGATACAACGTTGCCAGATGATTCAAGCAATACAAATAATACGCCAAGCTCTTTCGGAGGTATGTAAGACTGCTCATTCCCTTTTGTAAGAATACCATCTTCTGTAAGTATTATTCCATCAGAAAAATGATATGAAAACTTAATTTCTAAATCCATTAGCTAACCCCTGTGAAATTTATGGTTATTTGCGTCCTGAATGAGTAATAAATATAACTAATATTCATATATGTTTTATTAAACTGTATAT
>NZ_PTRD01000081.1:0-3397 GCF_002965005.1 Escherichia sp. MOD1-EC7011 | reverse complement strand
GTACTGTAGATGTCTTTAAAGATCCAGTTAATGTTGATGAGACTACATCAATCGAAACAGAAGGATTACATGCTTATGGTGCACACAGATATTATTTAGAACAATTTGTGAGCAAACAATTCCCTGACAATCTAATTGTACGATTACCAGGCCTCGTTGGGCCAGGTCTCAAAAAAAATATTATCTATGATTTTTTGCATAAAAATAATATTTTTCAAATTGAAAGTCGTAGTGTTTTTCAATTTTACCCGATGATAAACTTGTGGTATGACATTAACATTGCGCTACAACATAAATTATCGCTGGTACATTTGACTGCGGCACCCATAAGCGTCGCTGATATAGCACAACATAGCTTTGGCTTCGAGTTTTGCAATCACATTCAGGATAAACCTGGATATTACGATATGAAAAGTTGCCATAGTCACCTATTTACTAACGACCATGACTATCAGTATAACCGTCGTGAATCATTGATGGCAATACGCGCTTATGCACAATCTGAAATAGGCAGTAATTAAAATGAGACTTTCACTCTCAGGTATAGCCTGGAATATAACTAATGATGATTCTATCTGTCACCTACTACATTCCAGACAGATTGATGCAATAGATATTATCCCTGGAAAATACTTCTCCAATCCGTTAGACGCAAGTGAACACGAAATATTTGCCGTTCGTAATTACTGGCATGATAATGGAATTTCATTAGTTGGTATGCAATCACTATTATTTGGAACCCAAGGGTTAAATCTTTTTTCAACCAACGAAGTACAAAAAAGAATGTTGGTTCACTTACAGGCTATCAGTCGTATTGCTGCCGGTTTAGGAATTCCAGCATTAGTGTTTGGATCACCTAAAAACCGCGACCGGAAAGGATTATCTGATAGTATCACTCTTGAAATTGCAATAAATTTCTTTAATCATCTTGGTGATATTGCGCAGCAAGAAGGCGCTTATTTTTGCCTTGAACCAAACCCAGTCTGTTACGGGGCAAATTTTATGATTAACAGTGCTGAAACTGCTTTTGTTGTTCGGCAAGTAAATCACCCAGCAATTAAAATGCAGCTGGATACTGGTGCCATCATAATTAACAAAGAAAATATTAATGATATCCTTCAGCAAAACGCTGACATTATAGGTCACATTCATATCAGTGAACCAGATCTGGCTCCTTTAGGCTATAGCGGTGCGAATCATACACATATTGCTAATGCTCTCTATCACGCATTACCGAACTCAATTGCAACAATTGAAATGCTCGCCCCCCAAAATAAACATTCGCTTTCCTCTATTGAGGATGCTCTTGATTTCGCAATTTCTCATTATCGTCAGTAGAAAGAGGGAATAGCATGAAGTGGCTCATTTTGATTCTTGGCATATTTTCTAATGCCTCGGCCAGTGTTCTTATAAAATTAGCAATAACCCCTCCCAGAAGGCTCCCAAGTCTGGCTGAACCTCTTGCTGCGCTTGCAAATTGGCCATTATGGTTAGGAATATTTCTATATGGAATTGCCTTTTTGTTATATGCTGTTACACTGGCATTTTTACCTTTGAATGTAGCACACCCAATACTGACCTCTGGTGCAATTGCCTGTGTCGCATTATTCTCTGTCGTTATTTTCCGAGAACCAGTTTACTGGTCTACCGTTACTGGAATTCTGTTGGTGATGAGTGGTGTCGCCCTTATTACCCTTAAAGTTAAGTAAACATTATGACTGAATCTATATCTCAAACACTTCGCGCCAAATGGCAAGTCCCTGCCTATGAAAACCAAATGTGGCTTGGTAAAAAACACAATTATTGCGTCGTTATCCCCGTAATTAACGAAGGCAATCGTATACATAACCTATTAGCAAGAATGGCTGCCATAAATGTATCAACTTATGCGGATATAATTATTATTGATGGTGGCAGCACCGATGGTTCTCTGAATCCCAATATCCTACAGGAAAAAGGCGTTCGCGGTTTAATACTTAAAAAAGCACGAGGTAAGCTAAGCGCACAGCTAAGATGTGCCTACGCTTTTGCTCTTGAGCAAGGTTATGAAGGCATTGTGACTATTGATGGAAATGACAAAGATGATCCTGTGGCTATTCCACAATTTATCACAGCTCTAAAAGATGGAGTGCATTTCGTCCAGGCATCTCGTTTCCTCGTTGGAGGTGTAGCAGAAAATACCCCTCTCACCCGAGATATTGCAATACGTTTTATCCACGCGCCTATGATTAGTTTCTTTTCAGGATTTAAATGGACAGATACTACTCAAGGATTTAGGGGGTATAGTAGAAAAATGCTGCTTGACGAGCGTGTTGCACCGTTCCGTGATATTTTCTCATCTTATGAACTACTGGCATATCTTTCATACCGAGTCCCACAACTTGGTTATCGTTGCTTAGAAATTCCAACCATTCGTCGTTATCCTAAAGGTGAAGTACCTACAAAAATAAATGGAATAAAGGGAAACTTTTCCGTACTGATTGTCTTATTTAAAGCGTGTTTGGGATTTTATAATCAGGAAAAATGGAAATGAGAAATATAAATATCAGCAGTTATATTATTTTAACAATTTTTGGCATGATAATTTTGGCTATACGTTATACGACTCCGATAATCACCCCCTGGATTTATGCGGAAGATGGTGTCTGGATTGCTAATGCGTTGAGTCATGGTTGGCTAGAAACCTTCATTAATGCCAGAGAAGATTATTTTGTATTCTTTAATATTTTCTTTTTGTTTGTATCAACATCAATCAGCAGTATTATAAGCGGGAGTCCATTATTACTTCTTCCGCAATCTATAGCTGTAGTATCATATCTTTTTTATAGCCTAATGGCCGTTATGGCTTTCCATTTGATTATTAAAATATCCAATCCATTATTTGCTATTTTAGTATATTTCACAACTCTCTTGTTGCCTTTAGGCCATTCTCAATCTGAAAATATCGGTCATTTGTTACAAATTGGTTTTTATATGCCAGCTATAGCAAGTGCTCTTATTATACAGAGAGAGTACGTCAATAAAAAAATGCTAAATTTATTATTGACATGATGATCTGGTTAACTGCCGCAACAAACCCAGTCGTATTTATAATTGTAGGAGTTTATTATTCATTCAATTTGTTGAATGTTAAAAATAAATATATTTTAATTAAGGATATGCTACCTTTAGCAATATCCATGGTCATATTAGCTTTATTTATACTTCCTCGACTCAACGGCTCTGGCGGACTTGGTGACTATGGCTATAATCCTAATAATATTATTGAAATGGTAACGGCTCGGCTGCTACTTTATCCATTCGTATTTCCGTGGTATGAAAAATTAAATGATTCAATATCGATAATTCTATCATTTATATATATTATCTTTTTTACAACTATTTTTTGCAAAACTAA
>NZ_PTRD01000080.1:0-274 GCF_002965005.1 Escherichia sp. MOD1-EC7011 | reverse complement strand
AGTGCTCACACAGATTGTCTGATAGAAAGTGAAAAGCAAGGCGTCTTGCGAAGCAGACTGATACGTCCCCTTCGTCTAGAGGCCCAGGACACCGCCCTTTCACGGCGGTAACAGGGGTTCGAATCCCCTAGGGGACGCCACTTGCTGGTTTGTGAGTGAAAGTCACCTGCCTTAATATCTCAAAACTCATCTTCGGGTGATGTTTGAGATATTTGCTCTTTAAAAATCTGGATCAAGCTGAAAATTGAAACACTGAACAACGCAAGTTGTTCGT
>NZ_PTRD01000079.1:0-262 GCF_002965005.1 Escherichia sp. MOD1-EC7011 | reverse complement strand
TGGTGGGGTTCCCGAGCGGCCAAAGGGAGCAGACTGTAAATCTGCCGTCATCGACTTCGAAGGTTCGAATCCTTCCCCCACCACCATTATTCACCACAGCGATGTGGTAACTTCGGTGAGATTGTTAATCTTTGCACTCATCGAGGAAGGGTGAGAACCTTCGATTAAGGTTCGACTCGAGCGAAAGCGAGAGAACGTTGCCGCAGGCAACGGCCCGAAGGGTGAGGAGCGAAGCGACGAATAATCCTTCCCCCACCACCAT
>NZ_PTRD01000078.1:0-5910 GCF_002965005.1 Escherichia sp. MOD1-EC7011 | reverse complement strand
TAAGTGTAATAACAGGCTAAGTTCGGTTATTTTTTTAAATGCCAATTATTAAATACACCTCCAATTCTACCCCGTATAAATATATAAGGTTATAAGCCGGAATTAATTATTTATTTAGGGAACACCTTCGACGATCTCGATTTTATTTCTAGGACTTTCGTCCCTGCAAAAAATTTAAAAAAATACTTGCAATCTTTTTTTGCGTATCGATAATTGAACGCATCAGGAACGAGAGTAAACACTTTCTTTCTTGAGTTAAATTTTAAACTTTCATAAGGATATTATCATGGCTAACATTATCATTTCTAAAAAATCCATCATTGAAGCTGCATCCATTGTATCCGACGAGCTGCGCGAAAAAGCAGATCTGGCAACTCAAACATATAACGAACATTATAAAAATGGTACGCACACTAAAGCAGACAAAGCAAATATGCAAGCTGCGACCACTAAACTTGCTTACTTCATCAACAACGTTGTAAACGCTGTAGAAGATGAAAAATTATGCTCTGTTTTCTACTATGCGATTAAAGCAAGTAAACAAGCGCCAGAAGTATTTTTTCGTGATGCAATGACTAATAGTTATTCACTGGAAAAACTGGTTTATCTGGTTAAATCAATTAAATCTGGTAAATGCGTTTACTCCATCGCTGATATGTCAGGATCTCGTGTATTCGCTTTAATCGATATGATTAACGACGAGATCGACACGTTCACTAATGGCGCTGTTTTCGATTTAATGAATGAAGCTAAAAAAGCGTGCGAAATTAAATTGGACGCTGGCTATACTCAAGCCAACCAGTTGATCAATCTTTGCGAACGTCTTGGACTTGTTGAGAAAGTCAAAGGAATGGGAAGCGCAAAAGCTGGTACGCAGCAATATCGCTTTATTAAAAATGATTTCTATAACTATCTGGCTGATGCTTTCAAAGCGTAATTAATGGAATCTGGCGCCCACTATGGGCGCTTTTAAGGAGCTTAATCATGTTTATGATTATCGCTGGCGTTAACGTGCGCAATGAATATTTTGTTAATCGCATCGCTGGGATCGCTGGTTACGCTGGGCGCGCAGTCGAGCTTATAGATGAAACGACGCGCAAAATTGACTTATTGAGCGACCAGGAGCGAAAAAAAGCAGACGTGAATGACGCTGATATATTTTTAATGTTAAAAGCGTTTGTAGAAATGGGATTTGAAATCAGTTTACATAAATAAAATCGAGCGCCCACTATGGGCGCTTTTTTCGTTTCCAATACTTCCACCATAACGCGCCAATGATGGCGCTTTTTTTATTGTCTTTGACTCACTCCAACAATATAAAAATAAGCGCAAAAATAACGCCATAGACGAGCTTTTATATCCTTACCAGCATATACCCATTACTTAGCGCATTAACGCGCTTAAAACGCGTTATATTGCGTTATGGTGTATGGTTAATCATTGGCTTTTAGTCTTGCTTTATGATCCGCGTTTATTTGTCGGCGCGGATCGGCATTTTGTTTTGTTCCGTATCCGCTCGCGTATTATGTGCGCGTGATTTTTCACATAATCACACCACTTAATCACGTATGTGATTATGCTACGAAAGAAATCTGGATGTCTCAGGCGACGAAAGTCATCATAATTTTCCCCGCTCACCTGTCCGACAACCGCTGGTTGGATTCCACCAGCTTCCCGATGTTTTTTTCTACACAAAGGCGAATGCAGCCGTTTCCCGAAAAAATCCTGGCCGTTTCCCGTCGGCTCATGAATGCGTTCCTTGCCGTTTCTGAAAATTTCCCTGCGGCAGCTGGTGGCTATAGAGAAAGGGCCGTTTCTGGCCCTCTTCTCAGTTACACGCCATCAAGGATGTGGATGCGGTTGCTGGCGTATACGTTCAGCATAAAGTTAGCGCAAAACAGTTTCCATGTATCAACGCCAGCGGTATACGTAATGTTTTTGCATTTAATCGCATTGTTGGCGATCCGCATCCCCTGCGATACTGCTTCATCGTCGGAAAATTTGAACGACGATTGAGTTTTAATCCAGACAGAAATCTGCGTAGCGAACTCAATCAGCTTGGACTGGCAGAATCGCCCGGAGCGCACCGGAAAGACGAACGTTCCGAATCCAGAATTTACCACATACGCTTTCTCAAATACCCGCGAGTAACGACGATTGCCAATGATGTCGCGTGCAATAATGCATTTTTCTTGTGCTGACAGTTCTACCGTCTCATTGTCGCGCCATGCACCAAGTACTCGTTTTTCAATGTCAGAGAACGTTACAGCGATATTGCCATGTGCGGGTGCGTTTACAGTAGCGATAAAATTCATGATTAATTCCTTATCGTAAATAACAAATTGTTTTCTTGTTGGTATTAATTATCGTTGTACGAATAAGGCGTCAAAGTGGAAAGTTGCGGTAGCCGGACGGGAACAGGTGGGTTTGTCGGTTGCCTGGAGGTAAGAGGTTGGTGTTATTAGCCTGAGGGAAACAGGATGGTCATTTAAGGCCACCAGCATTGGTGGCCTTAGCCTTTAGTGGAGCAGACCGATGTCGATGGTATCCCCTGAATCATCCACACGGATCATCAGCATGGCAAAGGCGTTTAGTGGATAGCTTGCGTGCCATTCAGGGAAGCGGTCATCTCGCATGAAGTCGACAATGTCGTAAACGCATCCCTCAAAGTGGAAGAATCGCGTGCTTACCTGCTCGTCATAATCCACATGATCCATTTCTTGCTGTTCTGTTTCCGGCAAGTCCAGCCATGATTCAAGAAATACATTTTGTGCTTTAGGGGTAATGGTGAAATCAGTCATGAGCATATCCTCACTGCGTAAACATGTTGTTTTCTTGTTGGTGTAATTATCGCAGTGTAGATAAGGCATAAAAGAAGTTAATACAGGCTGAATACACAAGAAAGGTTCTGGAAGTTGATAGCCAGGTTTCAAACTAACCTTCGGTTATTAAAAGTCATTTAAGACCACCAATGCTGGTGGCCTTAATAATTATCGCCCGATTACGCTAAGGATCTTTTCCTCAACTGATTTGTTGTTGCGACTAAACTGCCTTGCGTATCTGATGACAGAAGAGGCGTTTCGCTTTCTGACCATCTCGGCTCTCTCCTTCAGGCGTTTCTTGAAATCGCCCATATTTACCACCAGGCGCAGAAGGTCAGTCTATTATTGTGAAAGTCGTGGTTCTTAATCAGATCTTCCACAAGCTCTTTCAACTCCCCCACATCATGCCAGTAACCTTCGTCGTACTCCTGACTGCCGAAGAAAAAACCTTCCCGGGTAGGCAAGTACTCTTCGCAATTGCTTTCGTTTATGTGCATCAAATGAGCTTTCAGAAGGCAAATGTCATTCATCGTTAATTCTAAAAGCTCACAATTTTCGACTTCACCTACGTTGCGCTCCATCCACCCAACGAGCGCATTGAACTTACGGAAGTAAGCAACCTGCTTTCTGGATACCTCGTTATTCAGATCGTTTTTAGGCTGCGTCTCGATATAGATATCAAGTCCCATGATGGTTTCCTTATTAAGTTGCTTCAGTGAAATCATTTTCACAAATCAGATAAGGCAGAAAACAAATTGTTATCGGGCATAATAAAATGGCGCGGTTTACGCGCCATTTAAAGAGGATTAAGCGAATACGCTTTCAGGGATTAAGGTGTCGGCAGGAATGCCAGAGGTAATGCGCAGGCCGTACTGACCAATCCAGGTAGTGTTGGTATTCAGGCTGGAGGCGAATACGGTGTTAACCATATTCATCATGGTTTCAAACACCTCTTCATCAACCTGGCGGAAGTAGTTCTCGATTTTCAGCAGCAGCGGGTCAGTTGCATCGAAAATAGACTGGTATTGAGTCGCGTACTCGCCGCCGGAGGCATCACCTTTACGCACGATCGTACTGGCCTGGACTTCGGCACCAGTTTCGGTGTTGTACGTAACAACGGTGATTTTTGCCACATTCTTACCTTCGGCGGTTTCAGAGGCATAGTAAACATCAACTGTCAGTTTTTCGCGTTTAACGGTCATTTCACTCTCCGTAGTGTATTGGTTATTTTTCTATTCCATGATCGTAAGTATGTACTTACAATACAAAAAAGCCCCGTAAGGATGGCGGGGCTGTCGTACGGTCGACTAATTACCACTTGCACATTATCAGGCTATTGCCATCACTGATGCTCTCTGAATCTCTTGCTGGGCCACGCGGTTAACTTCCATCAAAGCCAGTTCGAGCTGATGTTCCGGCCACATTCTTTGAAATGCCACCCAGCCTTTTCCACGCTGGCGACGAACATTCATTACATAACGAGTAAAGGTGTTTTTATCGAAAGACACCGCTGTTTCACGGAACAGACGAATAGAGGTCCCATTGGCAACGATATCCAGCAAAGTTAATTGAGCAACCAGTGCAGGCTTCTCTTTTCTCTTCTGGTCTTTGTCCAGACCAAGAACCAATGATTTTTTCATCACAACTCCGTAAACAACTTGTTTTCTCAATGGCGTAAATAATACCAGTAAGAAAACGGCTACAAAGCATATTAATCAGGCGCATGAGCGATATGCAGGTTCTTCCCTGCGGCTACAGATTAAGTTAAGCCAGCAATGCTGGCTTTGGTTGTGATTACGCGAATACCTCAAGAAACTCCTGAACGTCCCAATGCTGGACGAGGTGAAGATAGACCTTAGAAATCACGTCATTTTCGCTATCGCATGTGAAGTAGTACTTCTGGCTGCGGTTGTATGTGTCCACACAAAATTCGCTCATATCCATAAAGTCAGCATCTTCACCCAGGTCGCTGATCATCAAAGCAGGTGCGTCATCACGAGTCATCAGTTCCAGCACCCATCTTGAATTAATCAGAGTGGAAGACCAACCTTCCAGCTCATAAAACTGGTCAAACTCTTTTTGAGTCAATTTCTTAATTTGGTTGATGTCGATATTTGCAAACATAAAGCAATCCTTAAACAAGATGTTTTCTTAATGGTGTTATTATCGCAATAACGCACAGGCGAAAAAGGATTTTATTCCGGTGAATGTGGTTTTGGCAGTGAGTTTTCAGGTTCAGTACCGAGTACACTTTTTACATTATTCTGATTTAGTGGCCTAAGGTGGCTGGTGGGCAGAATAATCATCTCCCCGAAAACCTACTGAAATCGATTGTGACCCGTTGGCTGTCTGGCACAATTACGCTGTAGCTGGGCATTCAGAGGGAATCCAGCGGTAAGTTAGTCCGCCTGCACGTGAGCGCCTCTCTTCTTCCCGCACATTACAGGTGGGCAGCCGCAACTCTCCCTCTCGCTATACCGGTACACCACCGTTCCTGAACCGGCATCGAGCCTTTTCCCGAAATCCACACAGGCAACTCGACCGTTTCCCTGAAAACCTCCAGCCGTTCCCCGAAGGCAACCCAGCCGTTTCTGTAGCAGGATGCAGCCTTTCCCTGTATGGACCGAAGGCTGACCGTAGGGGTGTTACGGGGGGATAAAATCAGGAGTTGAATAAATACGAAAAAGGAGGCGACACCCCTCCTTCCCTCCCCACTTATACATACCTGGCTTCTTCGCTATACATGTTGTGTTTTCTTCGTGTTTTATCTGTCTCAACCTTTCTATAGGCGTTAATGCTCACTCCTTCCAGAATGTTCTATACGGCGACTATTTCTGTTGGTGAATTGGGTGTGTTGTTTTCTCTGTCGGTGTATGTGGTTTCGTTCGTTTTGCGGTGGTTCTTCTATGGGGTGTTCTCGTCGTTTTGGTGATTGTTCTTCTCCGTGTATGGAGTAATGGCAGGTGGGCGATTCCTTTCGTTGTTGTGTTTGAGTTGTTTGTCTGGAGTGTGTGAAAGGCTTTTGTATGTAGTGGCATAGTGAATTTGGCCACCTGAATAGAGGTGATATCATCACCTCATAGTCAAA
>NZ_PTRD01000007.1:0-141166 GCF_002965005.1 Escherichia sp. MOD1-EC7011 | reverse complement strand
GGTTAAAACAGTCGATATTAATTTCTGCTTAACAACACATACCTTTCATTGGTGGACATACTTCAGAATAATTTATGGCATTTAATCAATGAGGTAATAAGGAGGGAAATTTATTCTTTACCCTATCTATCCTGATGATTTGTATTGAATTATATTTTGAGTGAATGTTTTGATATTGATTTTATGAATATTATTGATCGATTAATGTTAAGAATTAATGCATCAAATATATAAATTAATTATTAAATGCGCACGTTTAATCCATTTTTTGGATGATTGAGTATTCGCGGAACTTATGATTAGATTGTTTTCGCAACAAAAACATTATGGATTATTATGCTGTGGTGAATGACTCTTCGCACGGCAATGGATTCTGTTTTTATCAGAACCCGTATCTTTATGTTTTCCTAATTTTACGCATTTTTCTTTTTCTTATTTTATATGCATGGTAAATCATATTTTTCAGGATTATTTCTCTGCATTCCAATAAGGGAAAGGGAGTTAAGTGTGACAGTGGAGTTAACTATGTCAGAGGTAAAAACAGATCATCCAGAAATTGCGGAGTTAAGCAAGCCACAGCTACGCATGGTCGATCTAAACTTATTAACCGTTTTCGATGCCGTGATGCAGGAGCAGAACATTACCCGTGCCGCGCATGTTCTGGGCATGTCGCAACCTGCGGTCAGTAACGCTGTCGCACGCCTGAAGGTGATGTTTAATGACGAGCTTTTTGTTCGTTATGGGCGTGGTATCCAACCGACTGCCCGCGCTTTTCAACTTTTTGGCTCTGTGCGTCAGGCGCTGCAATTAGTGCAAAATGAATTACCAGGTTCAGGTTTTGAGCCGGCCAGCAGCGAACGTGTATTCCATCTTTGCGTTTGCAGCCCGTTAGATAGCATTCTTACCTCGCAGATTTATAATCACATTGAGCAAATCGCGCCAAATATTCATGTGATATTCAAGTCTTCATTAAATCAGAACACCGAACATCAGCTACGTTATCAGGAAACGGAGTTTGTTATTAGTTATGAAGACTTCCATCGTCCTGAATTTACCAGTGTGCCATTATTTAAAGATGAAATGGTGCTGGTAGCCAGCAAGAACCATCCGACTATTAAAGGCCCATTACTGAAACATGACGTTTATAACGAACAACATGCGGCGGTTTCGCTTGATCGTTTCGCGTCATTTAGTCAACCGTGGTATGACACGGTAGATAAGCAAGCCAGTATCGCGTATCAGGGCATGGCAATGATGAGCGTTCTTAGTGTGGTGTCGCAAACGCATCTGGTTGCTATTGCGCCGCGTTGGCTGGCTGAAGAGTTCGCTGAGTCCTTAGAGTTACAGGTATTACCGCTGCCATTAAAACAAAATAGCAGAACTTGTTACCTCTCCTGGCATGAGGCTGCCGGGCGTGATAAAGGCCATCAATGGATGGAAGAGCAATTAGTCTCTATTTGTAAACGTTAAACAAAGGCAGAATAAATCAGGCGCGTAATTCTGGTTTATTCTGCATTTTTTATTAAATGTAGAATTTTATTCTGAATACATGTTTGCCCTGATTTTAGAAATAATGAAAAAATAGAGAAATTGCTGTAACTGGTCGAATTTGACCGATTTATTATCAATTCTGTCCGCCATTCTGGATTATTTTATCGTTTATTTTCTCCTTTCCTCCTGTTTATTCTTATTTCTTCACGCTTGTGACTCTGCTTGTCAATTGCTTAAGCAAGATCGGACGGTTAATGTGTTTTACACATTTTTTCCGCCAAATAGTGAGGCAAGCCATGGAGATGTTGTCTGGAGCCGAGATGGTCGTCCGATCGCTTATCGATCAGGGCGTTAAGCAAGTATTCGGTTATCCCGGAGGCGCGGTCCTTGATATTTACGATGCATTGCATACCGTGGGCGGTATTGATCACGTATTAGTTCGTCATGAGCAGGCAGCGGTACATATGGCCGATGGCCTGGCGCGCGCGACCGGAGAAGTGGGCGTTGTGCTGGTGACATCGGGTCCTGGAGCCACCAACGCAATTACCGGTATCGCCACCGCCTATATGGACTCCATTCCGCTGGTTATCCTTTCCGGGCAGGTGGCAACCTCGCTGATAGGTTACGATGCCTTTCAGGAGTGTGACATGGTGGGAATTTCCCGGCCGGTGGTTAAACACAGTTTTCTGGTTAAGCAAACGGAAGACATTCCGCAGGTGCTGAAAAAGGCTTTCTGGCTGGCGGCAAGCGGGCGTCCTGGTCCGGTGGTGGTTGATTTACCGAAAGATATTCTTAATCCGGCGAACAAATTACCTTACGTCTGGCCGGAATCGGTCAGTATGCGCTCGTATAACCCGACAACGTTGGGTCATAAAGGGCAGATTAAACGTGCACTACAAACGCTGGCTGCGGCGAAAAAACCGGTCGTTTACGTAGGCGGTGGCGCAGTGACTGCGGCTTGCCATCAACAACTCAAACAGATTATTGAGCAACTTAATCTTCCTGTCGTCTCGTCATTAATGGGATTAGGCGCGTTTCCGGCAACGCATCGTCAGGCGCTGGGAATGTTGGGAATGCACGGCACTTACGAAGCCAATATGACAATGCATAATGCCGATGTCATTTTTGCGGTTGGTGTACGCTTTGATGACCGCACTACTAACAATCTGGCAAAGTACTGCCCAAATGCGACGGTGTTACATATTGATATTGATCCAACCTCTATCTCAAAAACCGTGACCGCCGACATCCCGATCGTTGGCGATGCGCGGCTGGTGTTGGATCAAATGCTGGAGTTGTTGGCACAAGAAACGGCTCACCAACCGTTGGATGAAATCCGCGACTGGTGGCAGAAAATTGAACAGTGGCGCGCTCGCCAGTGCCTGAAATACGACACTCAGAGCGAAAAGATTAAACCGCAGGCGGTGATAGAGACGCTCTGGCGACTGACGAAGGGGGACGCTTACGTTACGTCCGACGTCGGGCAGCACCAGATGTTCGCCGCACTTTATTATCCTTTCGACAAACCGCGTCGCTGGATCAACTCCGGTGGCCTCGGCACCATGGGGTTTGGTTTACCTGCGGCGCTGGGCGTCAAAATGGCGTTGCCGGAAGAAACTGTGGTCTGCGTTACTGGCGACGGCAGTATTCAGATGAATATTCAGGAGCTGTCTACAGCCTTGCAATACGAGCTTCCGGTGCTGGTGGTGAATCTTAATAACCGCTATCTGGGGATGGTGAAACAGTGGCAGGACATGATCTATTCCGGCCGTCATTCACAATCTTATATGCAATCTCTGCCAGATTTCGTCCGCCTGGCAGAAGCCTATGGTCATGTTGGTATCCAGATTTCGCGCCCGGATGAGCTGGAAAGTAAACTTGGCGAGGCGCTGGAACAGGTACGAAATAATCGCCTGGTATTTGTTGATGTCACCGTCGATGGCAGTGAGCACGTTTATCCGATGCAGATTCGCGGGGGCGGAATGGATGAAATGTGGTTAAGCAAAACGGAGAGAACCTGATTATGCGCCGGATATTATCAGTATTACTCGAAAATGAATCAGGCGCGTTATCCCGCGTGATCGGCCTTTTTGCCCAGCGTGGCTATAACATTGAAAGCCTGACCGTTGCGCCAACCGACGATCCGACATTATCGCGTATGACCATCCAGACCGTGGGCGATGAAAAAGTGCTTGAGCAAATCGAAAAGCAATTACACAAGCTGGTCGATGTGTTGCGCGTGAGCGAGCTGGGGCAGGGCGCGCACGTTGAGCGGGAGATTATGCTGGTGAAAATTCAGGCCAGCGGCTATGGACGTGACGAAGTGAAACGCAATACGGAAATATTTCGTGGGCAAATCATTGATGTCACGCCTTCGCTTTATACCGTTCAACTGGCAGGCACCAGCGATAAACTCGACGCATTTTTAGCATCGATTCGCGATGTGGCGAAAATTGTTGAAGTTGCCCGCTCCGGCGTCGTCGGTCTTTCGCGCGGCGATAAAATAATGCGTTGAGAATGATCTCAATGTGCAATTTGCAGCCCAATAAGTCACGTTGGGCTTTTTTTGCGAATTTAGTAGGAACCTGGAATAAAAGCAGTTGCCGCAGTTAATTTTCTGCGCTTAGATGTTAATGAATTTAATCCATACCAGTACAATGGTTATGGTTTTTACATTTTACGCAAGGGGCAATTGTGAAACTGGATGAAATCGCTCGGCTGGCGGGAGTGTCGCGGACCACTGCAAGCTATGTTATTAACGGCAAAGCGAAGCAATACCGTGTGAGCGACAAAACCGTTGAGAAAGTCATGGCAGTGGTGCGTGAGCACAATTACCACCCGAATGCCGTGGCGGCTGGGCTTCGTGCTGGACGCACACGTTCTATTGGTCTTGTTATCCCCGATCTTGAGAACACAAGTTATACCCGCATTGCTAACTATCTTGAACGCCAGGCGCGTCAACGCGGCTATCAGCTACTCATTGCTTGTTCCGAAGATCAGCCAGACAACGAAATGCGTTGTATTGAGCATCTTTTACAGCGTCAGGTCGATGCCATCATTGTTTCGACTTCGCTGCCGCCAGAGCATCCTTTCTATCAACGCTGGGCTAATGACCCGTTCCCAATTGTCGCGCTGGATCGCGCCCTCGATCGTGAACATTTCACCAGCGTGGTTGGTGCCGACCAGGATGATGCCGAAATGTTGGCGGAAGAGTTACGTAAGTTTCCGGCCGAAACAGTACTTTATCTTGGCGCGCTGCCGGAGCTTTCTGTCAGCTTCCTGCGTGAGCAGGGTTTCCGAACTGCCTGGAAAGATGATCCGCGCGAAGTGCATTTCCTTTATGCCAATAGCTATGAGCGGGAAGCTGCTGCCCAGTTATTCGAAAAATGGCTGGAAACGCATCCGATGCCGCAGGCGCTGTTCACTACCTCTTTTGCATTGTTGCAGGGAGTGATGGATGTCACGTTGCGTCGCGATGGTAAACTGCCTTCCGATCTGGCGATTGCCACCTTTGGCGATAACGAATTGCTCGACTTCTTACAATGTCCTGTGCTGGCCGTGGCTCAGCGTCATCGGGATGTCGCTGAGCGCGTGCTGGAGATTGTCCTGGCGAGTCTGGACGAGCCGCGTAAGCCAAAACCAGGCTTAACGCGCATCAAACGAAATCTCTATCGTCGCGGCGTACTCAGTCGTAGCTAAACGTTAAACAAAAAATGATGCGCCGGTTGATTGCGGCTGGCGCATTGAGTACGTAATTGGACATCAATATCCTTTATGTAAATAAGACTATTCCTGACTATTATCCATAAGACCTTCTAAATATCTCACCAATTAACTTCATTCGATGTGCTTAATGATAATTAAGTCGTAACGATGGATTGCGATTGCATTATTTTGTTACATGCAAATTGGCAATTGCCGATTAAACAAACACTTTTCTAATCTTTTACGCAAAGTCGCTGACGTCAGGCATGGCGCGTGCGCAACAGGGACTGTTATCCGGGGGCGATATGTCCTAAAATGCCGCTCGCGTCGCAAACTGACACTTTATATTTTCATTAAGGAAAAAGAAGTCGTTTTTAAAACGGTAATGATGAGTGGGATTTTTTCTTACAACTATTCATAACGTTAATTTGCTTCGTTCGTTGGGCGATTTTTAAACAATGCAGATATTAGTCGTAAACATCGGGTTTTTTGCTTCGGTAAGGAATGTTCCTGGCTTGACAAGCTTTTCCTCCGCTCCGTAAACTCCTTTTAGTGGGAATTTGTGGGATAAAGTGGTAATTGGGGGAAGACTGGCATGTTCCGGGGAGCAACGTTAGTCAATCTCGACAGTAAAGGGCGCTTATCGGTGCCCACCCGTTATCGGGAAGAGCTGCTCGGGAACGCTGCCGGTCAAATGGTGTGTACCATTGACATTCATCACCCATGTCTGCTGCTTTACCCCCTTCCTGAATGGGAAATTATCGAGCAAAAATTATCGCGTCTGTCAAGCATGAACCCGGTTGAGCGCCGTGTGCAGCGCCTTCTGTTAGGTCATGCCAGCGAATGTCAGATGGATGGCGCAGGTCGATTGTTAATCGCGCCAGTACTGCGGCAACATGCCGGGCTGACAAAAGAAGTGATGTTGGTTGGACAGTTCAATAAGTTTGAACTGTGGGATGAAACAACCTGGCATCAACAAGTCAGGGAAGATATCGACGCAGAACAGTTGGCTACCGAAAACTTATCGGAGCGGCTGCAGGACTTGTCTCTATAAAATGATGGAAAACTATAAACACACTACGGTGCTGCTGGATGAAGCCGTAAATGGCCTCAATATCCGTCCTGACGGTATCTACATTGATGGAACTTTTGGTCGCGGTGGTCACTCACGTCTGATCCTCTCGCAGCTTGGCGAAGAGGGACGTTTGCTGGCGATCGATCGCGATCCGCAGGCTATTGCCGTTGCGAAGACTATTGATGATCCGCGCTTCTCCATCATACATGGACCTTTCTCCGCGCTGGGCGAATATGTCGCCGAGCGTGATCTTATCGGCAAGATTGACGGCATTCTCCTCGATCTTGGCGTCTCTTCACCACAACTCGATGATGCTGAACGCGGTTTTTCCTTTATGCGCGATGGCCCGCTGGACATGCGTATGGATCCGACGCGCGGTCAATCCGCTGCCGAATGGCTACAAACTGCCGAAGAAGCCGATATCGCCTGGGTATTGAAAACGTATGGCGAAGAACGTTTCGCTAAACGTATTGCGCGCGCCATTGTCGAGCGTAACCGCGAACAGCCGATGACACGTACCAAAGAACTGGCAGAAGTGGTGGCGGCGGCAACGCCGGTGAAGGACAAATTCAAACATCCCGCGACCCGTACCTTCCAGGCGGTGCGCATCTGGGTAAACAGTGAACTGGAGGAGATAGAGCAGGCGCTAAAAAGCTCGCTCAACGTGCTGGCGCCAGGTGGGCGGCTTTCGATCATCAGTTTTCATTCGCTGGAAGACCGTATTGTGAAACGCTTTATGCGTGAAAACAGTCGTGGTCCGCAGGTTCCGGCAGGATTACCGATGACCGAAGAGCAGCTCAAAAAACTGGGTGGCCGTCAGTTGCGAGCACTAGGCAAGTTGATGCCGGGCGAAGAAGAGGTGGCAGAGAACCCTCGCGCCCGTAGTTCAGTTCTGCGTATTGCAGAGAGGACGAACGCATGATCAGCAGAGTGACAGAAGCTCTAAGCAAAGTTAAAGGATCGATGGGAAGTCACGAGCGCCATGCCTTGCCTGGCGTCATTGGTGACGATCTTTTGCGATTTGGGAAGCTGCCACTCTGCCTGTTCATTTGCATTATTTTGACGGCGGTGACTGTGGTGACCACAGCACACCATACCCGTTTGCTGACCGCTCAGCGCGAACAACTGGTGCTGGAGCGAGACGCTTTAGACATTGAATGGCGCAACCTGATTCTTGAAGAGAATGCGCTCGGCGACCATAGCCGGGTGGAAAGGATCGCCACGGAGAAGCTGCAAATGCAGCATGTCGATCCATCACAAGAAAATATCGTAGTGCAAAAATAAGGATAAACGCGACGCATGAAAGCAGCGGCGAAAACGCAGAAACCAAAACGTCAGGAAGAACATGCCAACTTTATCAGTTGGCGTTTTGCGTTGTTATGCGGCTGTATTTTACTGGCGCTGGCTTTTCTGCTCGGGCGCGTAGCGTGGTTACAGGTTATCTCCCCGGATATGCTGGTTAAAGAGGGCGACATGCGCTCTCTTCGCGTTCAACAAGTATCCACCTCACGCGGCATGATTACTGACCGCTCTGGTCGCCCATTAGCAGTAAGTGTGCCGGTAAAAGCGATCTGGGCTGACCCAAAAGAAGTGCATGACGCTGGTGGTATCAGCGTCGGTGACCGCTGGAAGGCGCTGGCTAACGCGCTTAACATTCCGCTGGATCAGCTCTCAGCCCGCATTAACGCCAACCCGAAAGGACGCTTTATTTATCTGGCGCGTCAGGTAAACCCTGACATGGCGGACTACATCAAGAAACTAAAACTACCGGGGATTCATCTGCGTGAAGAATCTCGCCGTTATTATCCGTCTGGCGAAGTGACCGCTCACCTCATCGGCTTTACCAACGTCGATAGTCAGGGGATTGAGGGTGTCGAGAAGAGTTTCGATAAATGGCTTACCGGGCAGCCGGGCGAACGCATTGTGCGTAAAGACCGCTACGGTCGCGTAATTGAAGATATTTCTTCCACCGACAGCCAGGCAGCGCACAACCTTGCGCTGAGTATTGATGAACGCCTGCAGGCGCTGGTTTATCGCGAACTGAACAACGCGGTGGCCTTTAACAAGGCGGAATCCGGTAGTGCCGTGCTGGTGGATGTCAACACCGGTGAAGTGCTGGCGATGGCTAACAGCCCGTCATATAACCCAAACAATCTGAGTGGCACGCCGAAAGAGGCGATGCGTAACCGTACCATCACCGACGTGTTTGAACCGGGTTCAACCGTCAAGCCGATGGTGGTGATGACTGCGCTGCAACGCGGCGTCGTGCGGGAAAACTCGGTACTGAATACCGTTCCTTATCGAATTAACGGCCACGAAATCAAAGACGTGGCGCGCTACAGCGAATTAACCCTGACCGGGGTATTACAGAAGTCGAGTAACGTCGGTGTTTCCAAGCTGGCGTTAGCGATGCCGTCCTCAGCGTTAGTAGACACTTACTCACGTTTTGGACTGGGAAAAGCGACCAATTTGGGGTTGGTCGGAGAACGCAGTGGCTTATATCCTCAAAAACAACGGTGGTCTGACATAGAGAGGGCCACCTTCTCTTTCGGCTACGGGCTAATGGTAACACCGTTACAGTTAGCGCGAGTCTACGCAACTATCGGCAGCTACGGCATTTATCGCCCGCTGTCGATTACTAAAGTTGACCCCCCGGTTCCCGGTGAACGTGTCTTCCCGGAATCCATTGTTCGCACCGTGGTGCATATGATGGAAAGCGTGGCGCTACCGGGCGGCGGTGGCGTGAAGGCGGCGATTAAAGGCTATCGTATCGCCATTAAAACCGGTACTGCGAAAAAGGTCGGGCCGGATGGTCGCTACATCAATAAATATATTGCTTATACCGCAGGCGTTGCGCCTGCGAGTCAGCCGCGCTTCGCGCTGGTTGTTGTTATCAACGATCCGCAGGCGGGTAAATACTACGGCGGCGCCGTTTCCGCGCCGGTCTTTGGTGCCATCATGGGCGGCGTATTGCGTACCATGAACATCGAGCCGGATGCGCTGACAACGGGCGATAAAAATGAATTTGTGATTAATCAAGGCGAGGGGACAGGTGGCAGATCGTAATTTGCGCGACCTTCTTGCTCCGTGGGTGCCAGACGCACCTTCGCGAGCACTGCGAGAGATGACACTCGACAGCCGTGTGGCTGCGGCGGGCGATCTCTTTGTAGCTGTAGTAGGTCATCAGGCGGACGGGCGTCGATATATCCCGCAGGCGATAGCGCAAGGTGTGGCTGCCATTATTGCAGAGGCGAAAGATGAGGCGACCGACGGTGAAATCCGTGAAATGCACGGCGTACCGGTCATCTATCTCAGCCAGCTCAATGAGCGTTTATCTGCACTGGCGGGCCGCTTTTACCATGAACCCTCTGACAATTTACGTCTCGTGGGCGTAACGGGCACCAACGGCAAAACCACGACTACCCAGCTTCTGGCGCAGTGGAGCCAACTGCTTGGCGAAACCAGCGCGGTAATGGGCACCGTTGGTAACGGCCTGCTGGGGAAAGTCATCCCGACGGAAAATACAACCGGATCGGCAGTTGACGTTCAGCATGAGCTGGCGGGGCTGGTGGATCAGGGCGCGACTTTTTGCGCGATGGAAGTTTCCTCCCACGGGCTGGTACAGCACCGTGTGGCGGCATTGAAATTTGCGGCATCGGTCTTTACCAACTTAAGCCGCGATCACCTTGATTATCATGGTGATATGGAACACTACGAAGCAGCGAAATGGCTGCTTTATTCTGAACATCATTGCGGTCAGGCGATTGTTAACGCTGATGATGAAGTGGGTCGTCGCTGGTTGGCAAA
The DNA here is from genome assembly GCF_002965005.1 of Escherichia sp. MOD1-EC7011. NCBI lineage: Bacteria > Pseudomonadati > Pseudomonadota > Gammaproteobacteria > Enterobacterales > Enterobacteriaceae > Escherichia > Escherichia sp. MOD1-EC7011. The sequence continues at coordinate 131,088 of NZ_PTRD01000007.1, read as the reverse complement.
ACTGCCGGACGCGGTTGCGGTGTCGATGGAAGACAATATCAATCCGAACGGTCATGGCCGCTGGTTGAAAGCGAACGACGTGAACTATCACGACAGTGGCGCGACTATTCGCTTTAGCTCAAGTTGGGGCGATGGGGAAATAGAAAGCCGCTTGATGGGCGCTTTTAACGTCAGCAACCTGATGCTGGCGCTGGCGACACTGCTGGCGCTGGGCTATCCGCTGGCCGATCTGCTGAAAACCGCCGCGCGTCTGCAACCGGTTTGCGGACGTATGGAAGTGTTCACTGCACCAGGCAAACCGACGGTGGTGGTGGATTACGCGCATACGCCGGATGCACTGGAAAAAGCCTTACAGGCGGCGCGCCTGCACTGTGCGGGAAAGCTGTGGTGCGTCTTCGGCTGCGGCGGCGATCGTGATAAAGGCAAACGTCCACTGATGGGCGCAATTGCTGAAGAATTTGCTGACGTGGCGGTGGTGACGGACGATAACCCGCGTACCGAAGAACCGCGCGCTATCATCAACGATATTCTGGCGGGAATGTTAGACGCCGGACATGTCAAAGTGATGGAAGGCCGCGCTGAAGCGGTAACGTGCGCCGTTATGCAGGCTAAAGAGAATGATGTGGTGCTGGTCGCGGGAAAAGGCCATGAAGATTATCAGATTGTTGGCAATCAGCGTCTGGACTACTCCGATCGCGTCACGGTGGCGCGTCTGCTGGGGGTGATTGCATGATTAGCGTAACCCTTAGCCAACTTACCGATATTCTCAACGGTGAACTGCAAGGTGCAGATATCATCCTTGATGCTGTAACCACTGACACGCGAAAACTGACGCCGGGCTGCCTGTTTGTTGCCCTGAAAGGCGAACGTTTCGATGCTCATGATTTTGCCGACCAGGCGAAAGCTGGCGGCGCAGGCGCACTACTGGTTAGCCGTCCGCTGGACATCGACCTGCCGCAGTTAATCGTCAAGGATACGCGTCTGGCGTTTGGTGAACTGGCTGCATGGGTTCGCCAGCAAGTTCCGGCGCGCGTGGTTGCTCTGACGGGTTCCTCCGGCAAAACCTCCGTTAAAGAGATGACGGCGGCGATTTTAAGCCAGTGCGGCAACACGCTTTATACGGCAGGCAATCTCAACAACGACATCGGCGTGCCGATGACGCTGTTGCGCTTAACGCCGGAATACGATTACGCAGTTATTGAGCTGGGTGCGAACCATCAGGGCGAAATTGCCTGGACAGTTAGCCTGACCTGCCCGGAAGCCGCGCTGGTCAACAACCTGGCGGCGGCGCATCTGGAAGGCTTCGGTTCTTTGGCGGGCGTGGCAAAAGCGAAAGGCGAAATCTTTACCGGCCTGCCGGAAAACGGTATCGCCATTATGAACGCCGACAACAACGACTGGCTGAACTGGCAGAGTGTGATTGGCTCACGCAAAGTGTGGCGTTTCTCACCCAATGCCGCCAACAGCGATTTCACCGCCACCAATATCCATGTGACTTCGCACGGTACGGAATTTACCCTGCAAACCCCAACGGGTAGCGTGGATGCTCTGCTACCGCTGCCAGGGCGTCACAATATTGCGAATGCGCTGGCAGCCGCTGCGCTCTCCATGTCCGTGGGCGCAACGCTTGATGCTATCAAAGCGGGGCTGGCAAATCTGAAAGCTGTTCCAGGTCGTTTGTTCCCCATTCAACTGGCGGAAAACCAGTTGCTGCTTGACGACTCCTACAACGCTAACGTCGGTTCCATGACCGCCGCTGTTCAGGTTCTGGCTGAGATGCCGGGCTACCGTGTACTGGTTGTCGGCGATATGGCGGAACTGGGCGCTGAAAGCGAAGCCTGCCATGTACAGGTGGGCGAAGCGGCAAAAGCTGCCGGTATTGACCGTGTATTAAGCGTGGGTAAACAAAGCCATGCTATCAGCACCGCCAGCCGTGTTGGCGAACATTTTGCTGATAAATCCGCGTTAATTACGCGTCTTAAGTCACTGATTGCAGAGCAACAGGTGATTACGATTTTAGTTAAGGGTTCACGTAGTGCTGCCATGGAAGAGGTAGTACGCGCTTTACAGGAGAATGGGACATGTTAGTTTGGCTGGCCGAACATTTGGTCAAATATTATTCCGGCTTTAACGTCTTTTCCTATCTGACGTTTCGCGCCATCGTCAGCCTGCTGACCGCGCTGTTCATCTCATTGTGGATGGGGCCGCGCATGATTGCTCATCTGCAAAAACTCTCCTTTGGTCAGGTGGTGCGTAACGATGGCCCGGAATCGCACTTCAGCAAGCGCGGTACGCCGACTATGGGCGGGATTATGATCCTGACGGCGATTGTGATCTCCGTACTGCTGTGGGCTTACCCGTCTAACCCGTATGTCTGGTGCGTACTGGTGGTGCTGGTTGGTTACGGCATCATTGGCTTCGTTGATGACTATCGCAAAGTCGTGCGCAAAGACACCAAAGGGTTGATCGCACGCTGGAAGTATTTCTGGATGTCGGTCATTGCGCTGGGTGTTGCTTTCGCTTTGTACCTTGCCGGGAAAGACACGCCAGCAACGCAATTGGTTGTACCGTTCTTTAAAGATGTGATGCCGCAGTTAGGTTTGTTCTACATCCTGCTGGCCTACTTCGTTATTGTCGGCACCGGTAACGCGGTAAACCTGACCGATGGTCTTGATGGCCTGGCGATTATGCCGACCGTATTTGTCGCTGGTGGTTTTGCGCTGGTGGCGTGGGCGACCGGCAACATGAACTTTGCCAGCTATTTACACATACCGTATCTGCGACATGCAGGGGAACTGGTCATTGTCTGTACCGCGATAGTCGGAGCAGGGCTGGGCTTCCTGTGGTTTAACACCTATCCGGCACAGGTCTTTATGGGCGATGTTGGTTCGCTGGCGTTAGGCGGCGCGTTGGGCATTATCGCTGTACTGCTGCGTCAGGAATTCCTGCTGGTGATTATGGGCGGCGTGTTTGTCGTCGAAACCCTGTCGGTTATTTTGCAAGTCGGCTCCTTTAAACTGCGCGGGCAACGTATTTTCCGCATGGCGCCGATTCATCACCACTATGAACTGAAAGGCTGGCCGGAACCGCGCGTCATTGTGCGTTTCTGGATTATTTCGCTGATGCTGGTCCTGATTGGTCTGGCAACGCTGAAGGTACGTTAATCATGGCTGATTACCTGGGTAAAAATGTCGTTATTATCGGCCTGGGCCTCACCGGGCTTTCTTGCGTGGACTTTTTCCTTGCTCGCGGCGTGACGCCGCGCGTAATGGATACGCGTATGACACCGCCTGGCCTGGATAAATTACCCGAAGCGGTGGAGCGCCATACTGGCGGTCTCAATGATGAATGGCTGATGGCGGCAGATCTGATTGTCGCCAGCCCCGGCATTGCGCTGGCGCATCCGTCCCTAAGCGCCGCTGCCGATGCCGGAATTGAAATTGTTGGCGATATCGAGCTGTTCTGCCGCGAAGCACAAGCGCCGATTGTGGCGATCACCGGTTCTAACGGCAAAAGCACTGTCACTACCTTAGTGGGCGAAATGGCGAAAGCAGCAGGTGTTAACGTTGGCGTGGGTGGCAACATTGGCCTGCCAGCCTTGATGCTGCTGGATGCTGAGTGCGAACTGTACGTGCTGGAACTGTCAAGCTTCCAGCTGGAAACGACTTCCAGCTTACAGGCGGTGGCGGCGACCATTCTGAACGTGACTGAAGATCATATGGATCGCTATCCATTTGGTTTACAGCAGTATCGTGCGGCAAAACTGCGTATTTACGAAAACGCAAAAGTTTGCGTGGTTAATGCCGATGATGCCTTAACGATGCCAATTCGCGGTGCAGATGAACGTTGTGTCAGCTTCGGCGTCAATATGGGTGACTATCACCTGAACCATCAGCAGGGTGAAACCTGGCTGCGGGTGAAAGGCGAGAAAGTGTTGAACGTGAAAGAGATGAAACTTTCCGGGCAGCATAACTACACCAATGCGCTGGCAGCACTGGCGCTGGCAGATGCCGCAGGGTTACCGCGTGCCAGCAGCCTGAAAGCATTAACCACCTTTACCGGTCTGCCGCATCGCTTTGAAGTGGTGCTGGAGCATAACGGTGTGCGCTGGATTAACGATTCGAAAGCGACCAACGTCGGTAGTACCGAAGCGGCGCTGAATGGCCTGCACGTAGACGGCACGCTGCATTTGTTGCTGGGTGGCGATGGTAAATCGGCAGACTTCAGCCCACTGGCGCGCTATCTGAATGGCGATAACGTGCGTCTGTATTGTTTCGGTCGTGATGGCGCACAGTTGGCGGCGTTACGCCCGGAAGTGGCAGAGCAAACCGAAACGATGGAACAGGCGATGCGCTTGCTGGCTCCGCGTGTTCAGCCTGGCGATATGGTTCTGCTCTCCCCGGCATGTGCCAGCCTTGATCAGTTCAAGAACTTTGAACAACGAGGCAATGAGTTTGCTCGTCTGGCGAAGGAGTTAGGTTGATGCGTTTATCTCTCCCTCGCCTGAAAATGCCGCGCCTGCCGGGATTCAGTATCCTGGTCTGGATCTCCACGGCGCTAAAGGGCTGGGTGATGGGCTCGCGGGAAAAAGATACCGACAGCCTGATCATGTACGATCGCACCTTGCTGTGGCTGACCTTCGGCCTCGCGGCGATTGGCTTTATCATGGTGACCTCGGCGTCAATGCCCATAGGGCAACGCTTAACCAACGATCCGTTTTTCTTCGCGAAGCGTGATGGCGTCTATCTGATCCTGGCGTTCATTCTGGCGATCATTACGCTGCGTCTGCCGATGGAGTTCTGGCAACGCTACAGTGCCACGATGCTGCTCGGATCAATCATCCTGTTGATGATCGTGCTGGTGGTGGGTAGCTCGGTTAAAGGGGCATCGCGTTGGATCGATCTTGGCTTGTTGCGTATCCAGCCGGCCGAACTGACCAAGCTGTCGCTGTTTTGCTATATCGCCAACTATCTGGTGCGCAAAGGCGACGAAGTGCGTAATAACCTGCGTGGCTTCCTGAAACCGATGGGCGTGATTCTGGTGCTGGCGGTGTTGCTGCTGGCGCAGCCAGACCTCGGTACGGTGGTGGTGCTGTTTGTGACCACGCTGGCAATGCTATTCCTGGCGGGGGCGAAATTGTGGCAGTTCATTGCCATTATCGGTATGGGGATTTCAGCGGTTGTGTTGCTGATCCTCGCTGAACCGTACCGTATCCGCCGTGTTACCGCATTCTGGAACCCGTGGGAAGATCCCTTCGGCAGCGGCTATCAGTTAACGCAATCGCTGATGGCGTTTGGTCGCGGCGAACTGTGGGGGCAAGGTTTAGGTAACTCGGTACAAAAACTGGAGTATCTGCCGGAAGCGCACACTGACTTTATTTTCGCCATTATCGGCGAAGAACTGGGGTATATCGGTGTGGTGCTGGCGCTTTTAATGGTATTCTTCGTCGCTTTTCGCGCGATGTCGATTGGTCGTAAAGCGTTAGAAATTGACCATCGTTTTTCCGGTTTTCTCGCTTGTTCAATTGGCATCTGGTTTAGTTTCCAGGCACTGGTTAACGTAGGCGCGGCGGCAGGGATGTTACCGACTAAAGGTTTGACATTGCCGCTAATCAGTTACGGTGGTTCGAGCTTACTGATTATGTCAACAGCCATCATGATGCTGTTGCGTATTGATTATGAAACGCGTCTGGAGAAAGCGCAGGCGTTTGTACGAGGTTCACGATGAGTGGTCAAGGGAAGCGATTAATGGTGATGGCTGGCGGCACTGGCGGACATGTGTTCCCGGGGCTTGCGGTTGCGCATCATTTAATGGCCCAGGGGTGGCAAGTTCGCTGGCTGGGTACTGCCGATCGTATGGAAGCGGACTTAGTACCGAAGCACGGTATCGAGATCGACTTTATTCGTATCTCTGGTCTACGCGGTAAGGGTATTAAAGCGTTACTCGCAGCTCCGTTGCGTATCTTTAACGCCTGGCGTCAGGCGCGGGCGATTATGAAAGCGTATAAACCTGACGTGGTACTCGGTATGGGCGGCTACGTTTCAGGCCCAGGAGGTCTGGCCGCGTGGTCGTTAGGCATTCCGGTCGTACTTCATGAACAAAACGGTATTGCGGGCTTAACCAATAAATGGCTGGCGAAGATTGCGACCAAAGTGATGCAGGCGTTTCCAGGCGCTTTCCCTAATGCGGAAGTGGTGGGTAATCCTGTTCGTACCGATGTGCTGGCGCTGCCGTTGCCGCAGCAACGTTTGGCTGGACGTGAAGGTCCGGTTCGTGTGTTGGTAGTGGGTGGTTCTCAGGGCGCACGCATTCTTAACCAGACAATGCCGCTGGTTGCAGCAAAGCTGGGCGATTCAGTCACTATCTGGCATCAGAGCGGCAAAGGTTCGCAACAATCCGTTGAACAAGCGTATGCCGAAGCAGGGCAACCGCAGCATAAAGTGACGGAATTTATTGATGATATGGCGGCGGCGTATGCGTGGGCGGATGTTGTCGTTTGCCGCTCTGGTGCGTTGACGGTGAGTGAAATCGCTGCGGCGGGGTTACCAGCATTGTTTGTGCCGTTTCAGCATAAAGACCGCCAGCAATACTGGAATGCACTGCCGCTGGAAAAAGCGGGCGCAGCCAAAATTATCGAGCAACCACAGCTTACTGTGGATGCTGTCGCCAACACCCTGGCCGGGTGGTCGCGAGAAACCTTATTAACCATGGCAGAACGCGCCCGTGCTGCATCCATCCCGGATGCCACCGAGCGAGTGGCAAATGAAGTGAGCCGGGCTGCCCGGGCGTAATTGTGGCGATGCCTTTTGCATCGCATGAATTTGAGAAGTTAATGGCGTAAAGAATGAATACACAACAATTGGCAAAACTGCGTTACATCGTGCCCGAAATGCGTCGCGTTCGGCACATTCACTTTGTCGGCATCGGTGGTGCCGGTATGGGCGGTATTGCCGAAGTTCTGGCCAATGAAGGGTATCAGATCAGTGGTTCAGATTTAGCGCCAAATCCGGTCACGCAGCAGTTAATGAATCTGGGGGCGACGATTTACTTCAACCATCGCCCGGAAAACGTGCGCGACGCCAGCGTGGTCGTTGTTTCCAGTGCAATTTCTGCCGATAACCCGGAAATTGTTGCTGCCCATGAAGCGCGTATTCCGGTGATCCGTCGCGCGGAAATGCTGGCTGAGTTAATGCGTTTTCGTCATGGCATCGCCATTGCCGGAACGCACGGCAAAACGACAACCACCGCGATGGTTTCCAGCATCTATGCGGAAGCGGGTCTCGATCCAACTTTCGTTAACGGTGGGCTGGTAAAAGCGGCTGGCGTTCATGCACGTTTGGGGCATGGCCGCTACCTGATTGCCGAAGCGGATGAGAGCGATGCATCGTTCCTGCATCTGCAACCCATGGTGGCGATTGTCACCAATATCGAAGCCGACCATATGGATACCTACCAGGGCGACTTTGAGAATTTAAAACAGACCTTTATTAATTTTCTGCACAACCTGCCGTTTTATGGGCGTGCGGTAATGTGTGTTGACGATCCGGTGATCCGCGAATTGTTACCGCGCGTGGGGCGTCAGACCACAACTTACGGCTTCAGCGAAGATGCCGACGTGCGTGTAGAAGATTATCAGCAGATTGGTCCGCAGGGACACTTTACGCTGCTACGCCAGGACAAAGAGCCAATGCGCGTAACCCTGAATGCGCCTGGTCGTCATAATGCGCTGAACGCGGCGGCTGCGGTTGCGGTTGCTACGGAAGAGGGGATTGACGACGACGCTATTCTGCGTGCGCTGGAGAGCTTCCAGGGAACCGGTCGTCGCTTCGATTTCCTCGGTGAATTCCCGCTGGAGCCGGTCAACGGTAAAAGTGGTACAGCAATGCTGGTCGATGACTACGGTCACCACCCGACCGAAGTGGACGCCACCATTAAGGCGGCGCGTGCAGGCTGGCCGGATAAAAACCTGGTAATGCTGTTTCAGCCGCACCGTTTTACCCGTACGCGCGACCTGTATGATGATTTCGCCAATGTGCTGACGCAGGTTGATACCCTGTTGATGCTGGAAGTGTATCCGGCTGGCGAAGCGCCAATTCCGGGAGCGGACAGCCGTTCGCTGTGTCGCACGATTCGTGGACGTGGGAAAATTGACCCCATTCTGGTGCCGGACCCGGCGCAGGTAGCCGAGATGCTAGCACCGGTATTAACCGGTAACGACCTGATTCTCGTTCAGGGGGCTGGTAATATCGGAAAAATTGCCCGTTCTTTAGCTGAAATCAAACTGAAGCCGCAAACTCCGGAGGAAGAACAACATGACTGATAAAATCGCGGTTCTGTTGGGCGGAACCTCCGCAGAACGGGAAGTTTCTTTGAACTCTGGTGCCGCAGTGTTAGCCGGGCTGCGCGAAGGCGGCGTCGACGCGCATCCTGTCGACCCGAAAGAAGTTGACGTGACGCAACTGAAATCGATGGGATTTCAGAAAGTATTTATCGCTCTGCACGGGCGCGGCGGTGAAGACGGCACATTGCAGGGGATGCTTGAGCTGATGGGACTGCCTTATACCGGCAGCGGAGTGATGGCATCTGCGCTTTCAATGGATAAACTACGCAGCAAACTGCTGTGGCAAGGTGCTGGTTTACCCGTAGCGCCGTGGGTAGCGTTAACCCGCGCAGAGTTTGAAAAAGGCATTAGCGATAAGCAGTTAGCCGAAATTTCTGCTCTGGGTTTACCATTAATCGTTAAGCCGAGCCGCGAAGGTTCCAGCGTGGGAATGTCAAAAGTAGTAGCAGAAAATGCTCTACAAGATGCATTAAGATTGGCATTTCAGCACGATGAAGAAGTATTGATTGAAAAATGGCTAAGTGGGCCGGAGTTCACTGTTGCGATACTCGGTGAAGAAATTTTACCGTCAATACGTATTCAACCCGCCGGAACCTTCTATGATTATGAGGCGAAGTATCTCTCTGATGAGACACAGTATTTCTGCCCCGCAGGTTTAGACGCGGCACAAGAGGCCAATTTGCAGGCATTAGTGCTGAAAGCATGGACGACGTTAGGTTGCAAAGGATGGGGGCGTATTGATGTCATGCTGGACAGCGATGGACAGTTTTATCTGCTGGAAGCCAATACCTCTCCGGGTATGACCAGCCACAGTCTGGTGCCGATGGCGGCACGTCAGGCAGGCTTAAGCTTCTCGCAGTTGGTAGTACGAATTCTGGAACTGGCGGACTAATATGTCGCAGGCTGCTCTGAACACGCGAAACAGTGAAGAAGAAATTTCTTCTCACCGCAATAATGGAACGCGTCTGGCGGGGATACTTTTCCTGCTGACGGTTTTAACGACTGTGTTGGTGAGCGGCTGGGTCGTGTTGGGCTGGATGGAAGATGCGCAACGCCTGCCGCTCTCAAAGCTGGTGTTGACCGGTGAACGCCATTACACGCGTAATGACGATATCCGGCAGTCGATCCTGGCATTGGGTGAGCCGGGTACTTTTATGACTCAGGATGTCAACATCATCCAGACGCAAATTGAACAACGCCTGCCGTGGATTAAGCAGGTGAGCGTCAGAAAGCAGTGGCCTGATGAATTGAAGATTCATCTGGTTGAATATGTGCCGATTGCGCGGTGGAATGATCAACATATGGTAGACGCCGAAGGAAACACCTTCAGCGTGCCGCCAGATCGCACCAGCAAGCAGGTGCTCCCGATGTTGTATGGCCCGGAAGGCAGCGCCAATGAAGTGTTGCAGGGTTATCGCGAAATGGGGCAAATGCTGGCAAAGGACAGATTTACTCTGAAGGAAGCGGCAATGACCGCGCGGCGTTCCTGGCAGTTGACGCTGAATAACGATATTAAGCTCAACCTTGGCCGGGGCGATACGATGAAACGTTTGGCTCGCTTTGTAGAACTTTATCCGGTTTTACAGCAGCAGGCGCAAACCGATGGCAAACGGATTAGCTACGTTGATTTGCGTTATGACTCTGGAGCGGCAGTAGGCTGGGCGCCCTTGCCGCCGGAGGAATCTACTCAGCAACAAAATCAGGCACAGGCAGAACAACAATGATCAAGGCGACGGACAGAAAACTGGTAGTAGGACTGGAGATCGGCACCGCGAAGGTTGCCGCTTTAGTAGGGGAAGTTCTGCCCGACGGTATGGTCAATATCATTGGTGTGGGCAGCTGCCCGTCACGTGGTATGGATAAAGGCGGGGTTAACGACCTCGAATCTGTGGTCAAATGCGTACAACGCGCCATTGACCAGGCAGAATTGATGGCAGATTGCCAGATCTCTTCGGTATATCTGGCGCTTTCTGGTAAGCACATCAGCTGCCAGAATGAAATTGGTATGGTGCCCATTTCTGAAGAAGAAGTGACGCAAGAAGATGTGGAAAACGTCGTCCATACCGCGAAATCGGTGCGTGTGCGCGATGAACATCGTGTGCTGCATGTGATCCCGCAAGAATATGCGATTGACTATCAGGAAGGGATCAAAAATCCGGTAGGACTTTCGGGCGTGCGAATGCAGGCAAAAGTGCACCTGATCACATGTCACAACGATATGGCGAAAAACATCGTCAAAGCGGTTGAACGTTGTGGGCTGAAAGTTGACCAACTGATATTTGCCGGACTGGCATCAAGTTATTCGGTATTGACGGAAGACGAACGTGAACTGGGAGTCTGCGTCGTCGATATCGGTGGTGGTACAATGGATATCGCCGTTTATACCGGTGGGGCATTGCGCCACACCAAGGTAATTCCTTATGCTGGCAATGTGGTGACCAGTGATATCGCCTATGCCTTTGGCACGCCGCCAAGCGACGCCGAAGCGATTAAAGTTCGCCATGGCTGCGCGTTGGGTTCCATCGTCGGTAAAGATGAGAGCGTGGAAGTGCCGAGCGTAGGTGGGCGACCACCGCGTAGTCTGCAACGTCAGACGCTGGCGGAGGTGATTGAGCCACGGTATACCGAGTTGCTCAACCTGGTCAACGAAGAGATATTGCAGCTGCAGGAAAAGCTTCGCCAACAAGGCGTGAAACATCACCTGGCGGCGGGCATTGTATTAACCGGTGGCGCGGCGCAGATCGAAGGACTTGCCGCCTGCGCTCAGCGCGTGTTTCATACGCAGGTGCGTATTGGCGCGCCGCTGAATATCACCGGTTTAACTGATTATGCTCAGGAGCCGTATTACTCGACGGCTGTGGGATTGCTTCACTACGGGAAAGAGTCACATCTTAACGGTGAAGCGGAAGTAGAAAAACGTGTTACAGCATCAGTTGGCTCGTGGATCAAGCGACTCAATAGTTGGCTGCGAAAAGAGTTTTAATTTTTATGAGGTCGACGGTGATTACGGCCTCAGGCGACAGGCACATATCGGAGAGAAACTATGTTTGAACCAATGGAACTTACCAACGACGCGGTGATTAAAGTCATCGGCGTCGGCGGCGGCGGCGGTAATGCTGTTGAGCACATGGTGCGTGAGCGCATTGAAGGTGTTGAATTTTTCGCGGTAAATACCGATGCACAGGCGCTGCGTAAAACGGCGGTTGGGCAGACGATTCAGATCGGTAGTGGTATCACCAAAGGACTGGGCGCTGGCGCTAATCCAGAAGTTGGCCGTAATGCGGCTGATGAGGATCGCGATGCACTACGTGCGGCGCTGGAAGGTGCAGACATGGTATTTATTGCAGCAGGTATGGGTGGTGGTACTGGTACAGGTGCTGCGCCGGTCGTTGCTGAAGTGGCAAAAGATTTGGGTATCCTGACCGTTGCTGTCGTGACTAAGCCTTTCAACTTTGAAGGCAAGAAGCGTATGGCCTTCGCGGAGCAGGGGATCACTGAATTGTCCAAGCATGTGGACTCATTGATCACCATCCCGAACGACAAACTGCTGAAAGTGCTGGGTCGCGGTATCTCCCTGCTTGATGCGTTTGGCGCCGCGAACGATGTGCTGAAAGGCGCAGTTCAGGGTATCGCCGAACTGATTACTCGTCCGGGTCTGATGAACGTGGACTTTGCAGACGTACGTACCGTGATGTCTGAAATGGGCTACGCAATGATGGGTTCTGGCGTGGCGAGCGGTGAAGATCGTGCGGAAGAAGCGGCTGAAATGGCTATCTCTTCTCCATTGCTGGAAGACATCGACCTGTCTGGTGCGCGCGGCGTGCTGGTTAACATCACGGCGGGCTTCGACTTGCGTCTGGATGAGTTCGAAACCGTAGGTAACACCATCCGTGCATTTGCTTCGGATAACGCAACTGTGGTTATCGGTACTTCTCTTGACCCGGATATGAACGACGAACTGCGTGTAACCGTGGTTGCAACAGGTATCGGCATGGACAAACGTCCTGAAATCACTCTGGTGACCAATAAACAAGTTCAGCAGCCGGTGATGGATCGTTACCAGCAGCACGGTATGGCACCGCTGACGCAAGAGCAGAAACCGGTAGCTAAAGTGGTGAACGACAATACGCCGCAAACTGCGAAAGAGCCGGATTATCTGGATATCCCAGCTTTCCTGCGTAAGCAAGCTGACTAAGATTAAGCTGGAATTTGGGTTACCAGGCTCTTTGTGCTAAACTGGCCTGCCGAATGTATAGTACACTTCGGTTGGATAGGTAATTTGGCGAGATAATACGATGATCAAACAAAGGACACTTAAACGTATCGTTCAGGCGACGGGTGTCGGTTTACATACCGGCAAGAAAGTCACTCTGACGTTACGCCCTGCGCCGGCCAACACCGGGGTCATCTATCGTCGCACCGACTTGAATCCACCGGTAGATTTTCCGGCCGATGCCAAATCTGTGCGTGATACCATGCTCTGTACGTGTCTGGTCAACGAGCATGATGTACGGATTTCAACCGTTGAGCACCTGAATGCTGCGCTCGCGGGCTTAGGCATCGATAACATTGTTATCGAAGTTAACGCACCGGAAATCCCGATCATGGACGGTAGTGCCGCTCCGTTTGTTTACCTGCTGCTTGATGCGGGTATTGACGAGCTGAACTGCGCCAAGAAATTTGTTCGCATCAAAGAGACTGTTCGTGTCGAAGATGGCGATAAGTGGGCTGAATTTAAGCCATACAATGGTTTTTCGCTGGATTTCACCATCGATTTCAACCATCCGGCTATCGATTCCAGCAATCAACGTTATGCGATGAACTTCTCTGCTGATGCGTTTATGCGCCAGATCAGCCGTGCGCGTACGTTCGGTTTCATGCGTGATATCGAATACCTGCAGTCTCGTGGTTTGTGCCTGGGCGGCAGTTTCGATTGTGCCATCGTTGTTGACGATTATCGCGTACTGAACGAAGACGGCCTGCGTTTTGAAGACGAATTTGTTCGTCACAAAATGCTCGATGCGATCGGTGACTTGTTCATGTGTGGTCACAACATTATTGGTGCATTTACCGCTTATAAATCCGGTCATGCACTGAATAACAAATTGTTGCAGGCTGTCCTGGCAAAACAGGAAGCCTGGGAATATGTGACCTTCCAGGACGACGCAGAACTGCCGTTGGCCTTCAAAGCGCCTTCAGCCGTACTGGCATAACGACATTTATACTGTCGTATAAAATTCGACTGGCAAATCTGGCACTCTCTCCGGCCAGGTGAACCAGTCGTTTTTTTTGAGCTTTTATCAGAGCCGTAAGAAACGGTGCGAACGCTGTTTTCTTAAGCACTTTTACGTACAACTTATCTTCATTCCTGCTGTGGACTTCAGGCTTTAATGGTAAGATTTGTGCGCTAAAAACGTTTGAATACGATCGGGATGGCAATAACGTGAGTGGAATACTGACGCGCTGGCGACAGTTTGGTAAACGCTACTTCTGGCCGCATCTCTTGTTAGGGATGGTCGCGGCGAGTTTAGGTCTGCCTGCGCTCAGCAACGCCGCCGAACCAAATGCGCCCGCAAAAGCGACAACCCGCAACCACGAGCCTTCCGCCAAAGTTAACTTTGGTCAGTTGGCCTTGCTGGAAGCGAACACGCGCCGCCCGAACTCAAACTATTCTGTTGATTACTGGCATCAGCACGCAATTCGCACGGTAATCCGTCATCTTTCCTTCGCAATGGCACCGCAAACGCTGCCCGTTGCCGAAGAATCTTTGCCTCTTCAGGCGCAGCATCTTGCTTTACTGGATACGCTCAGCGCGCTGCTGACCCAGGAAGGCACGCCGTCTGAAAATGATTATCGCATTGATTATGCGCATTTTACCCCACAAGCAACATTCAGCACGCCCGTCTGGATAAGCCTGGCGCAAGGCATCCGTGCTGGCCCTCAACGCCTCAGCTAACAACAATAAACCTTTATTTCATTTTATTAACTCCGCAACGCGGGGCGTTTGAGATTTTATTATGCTAATCAAATTATTAACTAAAGTTTTCGGTAGCCGTAACGATCGTACCCTGCGCCGGATGCGCAAAGTGGTGAACATCATCAATGCCATGGAACCGGAGATGGAAAAACTCTCCGACGAAGAACTGAAAGGGAAAACCGCAGAGTTCCGCGCGCGCCTGGAAAAAGGCGAAGTGCTGGAAAATCTGATCCCGGAAGCCTTCGCCGTCGTGCGTGAAGCAAGTAAGCGCGTCTTTGGTATGCGTCACTTCGATGTACAGTTGCTCGGCGGTATGGTTCTTAATGAACGTTGCATCGCGGAAATGCGTACTGGCGAAGGTAAAACTCTGACCGCAACGCTGCCTGCTTACCTGAACGCATTAACCGGTAAAGGTGTGCACGTTGTTACCGTCAACGACTACCTGGCGCAACGTGACGCCGAAAACAACCGTCCGCTGTTTGAATTTCTCGGCCTGACCGTCGGCGTCAACCTGCCGGGAATGCCTGCGCCGGCAAAGCGTGAGGCTTACGCGGCTGACATCACTTACGGTACGAACAATGAATACGGCTTTGACTACCTGCGCGACAACATGGCGTTCAGCCCTGAAGAACGTGTACAGCGTAAACTGCACTATGCGCTGGTGGACGAAGTGGACTCCATCCTGATCGATGAAGCGCGTACACCGCTAATTATTTCCGGCCCGGCTGAAGACAGCTCGGAAATGTATAAGCGAGTGAACAAAATTATTCCGCACCTGATCCGTCAGGAAAAAGAAGACTCCGAAACCTTCCAGGGCGAAGGCCACTTCTCTGTTGATGAAAAATCTCGCCAGGTGAACCTGACCGAACGTGGTCTGGTGCTGATTGAAGAACTGCTGGTGAAAGAAGGCATCATGGATGAAGGGGAGTCGCTGTACTCTCCGGCCAACATCATGCTGATGCATCACGTAACGGCGGCGCTGCGCGCTCATGCGCTGTTTACTCGCGACGTCGATTACATCGTTAAAGATGGCGAAGTTATCATCGTTGACGAACACACCGGTCGTACCATGCAGGGGCGTCGCTGGTCCGATGGTCTGCACCAGGCTGTTGAAGCTAAAGAAGGTGTGCAGATCCAGAACGAAAACCAGACGCTGGCTTCTATCACCTTCCAGAACTACTTCCGTCTGTATGAAAAACTGGCGGGGATGACCGGTACTGCTGATACCGAAGCATTCGAATTCAGCTCAATTTACAAGCTGGATACCGTAGTCGTTCCGACCAACCGTCCGATGATTCGTAAAGATTTGCCAGACCTGGTCTACATGACCGAAGCAGAAAAAATTCAGGCGATCATTGAAGATATCAAAGAACGTACTGCGAAAGGTCAGCCGGTGCTGGTGGGTACTATCTCCATCGAAAAATCGGAGCTGGTGTCAAATGAGCTGACCAAAGCCGGTATCAAACACAACGTCCTCAACGCCAAATTCCACGCCAACGAAGCGGCGATTGTTGCTCAGGCAGGTTATCCGGCAGCGGTGACCATCGCGACCAACATGGCGGGTCGTGGTACTGACATTGTGCTTGGTGGTAGCTGGCAGGCAGAAGTTGCCGCGCTGGAAAATCCGACCGCAGAGCAAATTGAAAAAATTAAAGCCGACTGGCAGGTACGTCACGATGCGGTACTGGCAGCAGGTGGCCTGCATATCATCGGCACCGAACGTCACGAATCTCGTCGTATCGATAATCAGTTGCGCGGTCGTTCTGGTCGTCAGGGGGATGCTGGTTCTTCCCGTTTCTACCTGTCGATGGAAGATGCGCTGATGCGTATTTTTGCTTCCGACCGAGTATCCGGCATGATGCGTAAACTGGGTATGAAACCAGGCGAAGCCATTGAGCACCCGTGGGTGACCAAAGCGATTGCCAACGCCCAGCGTAAAGTTGAAAGCCGTAACTTCGATATTCGTAAGCAACTGCTGGAATATGATGACGTGGCTAACGACCAGCGTCGCGCCATTTACTCCCAGCGTAACGAACTGCTGGATGTTAGCGATGTGAGCGAAACCATCAACAGCATTCGTGAAGATGTGTTCAAAGCGACCATCGATGCCTACATTCCGCCACAGTCACTGGAAGAAATGTGGGATATTCCGGGTCTGCAGGAACGTCTGAAAAACGATTTCGACCTCGATTTGCCGATTGCCGAGTGGCTGGACAAAGAGCCTGAACTGCATGAAGAGACGCTGCGTGAGCGTATTCTGGCGCAGTCCATCGAAGTGTATCAGCGTAAAGAAGAAGTGGTTGGTGCTGAGATGATGCGTCACTTCGAGAAAGGCGTCATGCTGCAAACGCTTGACTCCCTGTGGAAAGAGCACCTGGCAGCGATGGACTATCTGCGTCAGGGTATCCACCTGCGTGGCTATGCACAGAAAGATCCGAAGCAGGAATACAAACGTGAATCGTTCTCCATGTTTGCAGCGATGCTGGAGTCGTTGAAATATGAAGTTATCAGCACGCTGAGCAAAGTCCAGGTACGTATGCCTGAAGAGGTTGAGGAGCTGGAACAACAGCGTCGTATGGAAGCCGAGCGTTTAGCGCAAATGCAGCAGCTTAGCCATCAGGATGACGACTCTGCAGCCGCAGCGGCACTGGCGGCGCAAACCGGTGAGCGCAAAGTAGGACGTAACGATCCTTGCCCGTGCGGTTCTGGTAAAAAATACAAGCAGTGCCATGGTCGCCTGCAATAAAAGCTAACTGTTGAAATAAAAGGCGCAGGATTCTGCGCCTTTTTTATAGGTTTAAGACAATGAAAAAACTGCAAATTGCGGTGGGTATTATTCGCAACGAGAACAATGAAATTTTTATTACTCGTCGTGCCGCAGATGCGCACATGGCGAATAAACTGGAGTTTCCAGGCGGTAAAATTGAAATGGGCGAAACACCGGAACGAGCGGTGGTGCGTGAACTTCAGGAAGAAGTCGGGATTACCCCGCAACATTTTTATCTATTTGAAAAGCTGGAATATGAATTCCCGGACAGGCATATAACACTGTGGTTCTGGCTGGTCGAAAGCTGGGAAGGGGAGCCGTGGGGTAAAGAAGGGCAGCCCGGAGAGTGGATGACGCTGGCCAGCCTCAATGCAGATGATTTTCCGCCAGCCAATGAACCGGTAATTGCGAAGCTTAAGCGTCTGTAGGTCGGACAAGGCGTTTACGCCGCATCCGACATTTGCGCAAGATGCCTGATGCGACGCTGACCGCGTCTAATCAGGCCTACGTGCGGCATCAGACAAAATGTCACTGCTTTGGCTCTTCGCTCCAGTCATCACTCTCAGTAAGATCACCGCTGCTGGGGATTCGTTTTTCTTCAGCAGCCCATTCTCCGAGGTCGATCAGTTGACAACGTTTGCAACAAAATGGCCGAAACGGGCTGACTTCACCCCAAACCACCGTTTTCCCGCAGGTAGGGCAATTCACCGTAATAGTTTCTGACATTTTTACTCCTTAGCAACAGGCCAGTTCGAAATCCAGACGTTCCGGTACTTGTCCATTTTCACTGTCCAGTGGCATAAAACGAATCGCAAAACGGCTTTTATGACCGGAAATTTGCGGATAAAGCTGTGAATCGAGCGCCAGATTCAGGCGCAGCAAATCGGCATCGTCACCGTTATCCTGATAAAAACCATTCAGGCTGGTTTGTTTGCGGAAGGGGGCAGACTGGCGAATTAAATCAAGCACCATGGTAAGTGCCTGGGTGAGCGGGTTCAGGCTGGCAATCCAGGTTTCTACCTGGCTGTCGCGTTGTGACTGGGGTAAATGCAGCCAGATATGCAAAGTGGGCAAATCAAAGCTACAACAGCCGCCAGGGATGCTCAGACGCTGACGCACTAAGGCAATCAGCCTGTCTTCACGTAGAAATTGCCCGATACGCGGCGCGGAAATCAACACGCTACCCGCTGTTTTTAACTGCTGAATTAATGCTTCAATACGGCTCTGATCAACGCCTGGCACGCCAATCCAGGTCTGGAGTTTACGTTGCTGGCGGTCAAGCTCTTTCAACAGCTCAGTGCGCACTTCTCCGCGCTCGAAAACATCCAGCAATTCGCTGACATTACGGAAGAAATGCAGGGCGCCAGCGTAGTCAACGATGGGTAAATTTACGGTGAGTTGTTGAATTAAAAACTCAATGCGCAGCCATGTACGCATTTTTTCATTTAGTGGATGTTCAAAAAGGACCTGGGTCTGCATTACGGTTTTTCCTGTGAGACAAACTGCGACGCAAGCTGCAAATAGTGTGCGTGCAGGCGGGCAACATCCGATGCAATAGCATCCGGTGCGCCGTTATTATCAATGACGTCATCTGCCACGGCAAGACGGGCTTCGCGCGTTGCCTGGGCAGCAAGAATTTGTTCGACATGCTCGCGAGTAACATCATCGCGCTGCATGGTGCGCTTAAGTTGCGTTTCTGGGCTGACATCCACCACCAGCACACGATTCGCTTTTTTATACAGTGAATTTTCTACCAGCAATGGCACAACCCACAGTATATAGGGAGAAGTTGCCTGCTGGATCTGACGTTGCGTCTCCTGCTGAATCAGCGGATGCAGCAGGGCGTTAAGCCAGTTTTTCTCTTCCGGGTTAGCGAAGATCCGCTCGCGCAAGACCCTGCGCTGCAATGACCCATCAGCAGCAATCATGTCAGCGCCAAAGTGTTCAGCAATGGCACGTAGCGCAGGTGCACCTGGTTCAACCACCTGACGCGCAATAATATCGGCATCAATGACGTTAATTCCGAGGTCTGCAAACGCATTTGCAACGGTACTCTTGCCACTGCCAATGCCTCCCGTTAAGGCAACTATATACCTCATAATTTATATTCCCGGGAATTCATCATGATTATCAAAATGTTAAAAATGAGCGTACAAAAGCGAAATTGATGGAACATTCGCTCATTATTTACCAGGTAAATTTATGGGATTGTAGCGTAAAAAAAGACAATTTCGCAGTCTTGCGCCACATCGATTAGTGCGTATGATAGCGTCACTGGAGTTGCGCTCTTATCCTTATAGCCATTAACCCCAGGAATCCGCACATGCGTATTGAAGAAGATCTGAAGTTAGGTTTTAAAGACGTCCTCATCCGCCCTAAACGTTCTACTCTTAAAAGTCGTTCCGATGTTGAACTGGAACGTCAATTCACCTTCAAACATTCAGGGCAGAGCTGGTCCGGCGTGCCGATTATCGCCGCGAATATGGACACCGTAGGCACTTTTTCCATGGCCTCTGCGCTGGCTTCTTTTGATATTCTGACTGCTGTGCATAAACACTATTCTGTCGAAGAGTGGCAAGCGTTTATCAACAATTCTTCCGCTGATGTGCTGAAACATGTGATGGTTTCTACCGGCACGTCTGATGCGGATTTCGAAAAAACCAAACAAATTCTCGACCTGAACCCGGCATTAAACTTCGTTTGTATTGATGTGGCAAATGGTTATTCCGAACACTTCGTGCAGTTCGTTGCGAAAGCGCGTGAAGCGTGGCCGACCAAAACCATTTGTGCTGGCAACGTAGTGACTGGTGAAATGTGTGAGGAGCTTATCCTCTCCGGTGCTGATATCGTTAAAGTTGGTATTGGCCCAGGTTCTGTCTGTACAACTCGCGTCAAAACAGGCGTCGGTTATCCGCAACTTTCTGCGGTAATCGAATGTGCCGATGCCGCGCACGGTCTGGGCGGGATGATCGTCAGCGATGGTGGCTGCACCACACCGGGCGATGTCGCGAAAGCCTTTGGCGGCGGAGCTGATTTCGTGATGCTCGGTGGTATGCTGGCAGGCCACGAAGAGAGCGGTGGTCGCATTGTTGAAGAGAACGGCGAGAAATTTATGCTGTTCTACGGCATGAGCTCCGAGTCTGCGATGAAACGCCACGTTGGCGGCGTTGCGGAATATCGCGCTGCAGAAGGTAAAACCGTTAAGCTGCCGCTGCGTGGTCCGGTTGAAAATACCGCACGTGATATTTTAGGCGGTCTGCGTTCAGCTTGTACATACGTTGGGGCTTCACGCCTGAAAGAGCTGACCAAGCGCACCACGTTTATCCGTGTGCAGGAACAAGAAAACCGCATCTTCAATAACCTGTAATCTCCCAATGCTGGCGTGGATCACCACGCCAGCGTTATCCCATCCCACTCATCGCATCGCCTAAATGGAAAATTGGCAGATACATTGCCACCACCAGTGTACCGATAATTCCTCCTGTAATAACCAGCAACGCCGGTTCCAGTAAGGCTGCAAGATTATCTGCCAGCGCCAGCGTGTTATCCCGATGATGGTGAGCGAGGTTATCTAACATGAGATCCAGCGAGCCGGATGCCTCTCCTGTTCTCACTAATTGCAAACAGAGTGGGCTAAACTCACCGGCATTTTTTAGCGCCAGCCAGATAGGCTGACCGTTACTGATATCGTGCTGGATTTGTGTCAGAAGTTGCGCCCAGTACGGGCAGCGCATTGTTTCTCTGACGCTCTCAATCCCTTGTAAAAAAGTAATCCCTGCACTTTGTGTCAGCGCCAGAATCGTAAAAATCTGCGTGAGTTTTTGTCCCCGCATCAGGGAACCCATAATCGGGATGCGTAACAGCAACTTCTGCCGCGTGATAAGCCAGGTCGGGCGGCGTATCAGCAACTTATTAGCTATTGCCAGCAGAAAGCCGAACAACACCAGCAGCCAGCCCCATTCACCACTAAAATCTGCCAGCGTCATGATCCCCTGCGTTAGCGCCGGTAACGGGGTATTAAAGGTCCTATAGATAGCGGCAAACTCCGGCAGAACAAAATGCAGCATTGCCACAACCACCATGATTGCCATCGCTAAGATGATGATGGGATAACGCAATGCTGATTTCACTTTGTCGGCCAGCTGACGCTGGGCTTTTTGCTGACGAGCCAGTTCAAAACAGCATTCATCCAGCTTACCGGTCAGTTCACCCGTGCGGATCATCGCCTGGTAGAGTGGTGGAAATACCTCTGACCAGGGTAATAAAGCATTGGAAAAGGTAACGCCCTGCTCGAGATCGTGCGCCAGTGATTGCAGCAACACTTGCCATTGCTTACTGGGATGCTGTTCCGCCAACAGTGCCAGCCCTTCAGAAAGCGTCAACCCGGCTTTGAGTAGCGTCGCCAGTTGATGAATGACTTCCGCGCTTTTATCTCCTCTCCACTGCGCAGAATTGATGGCGATTCGCTTCAGGCTTAGTGGGGTAACCATCTGTTGCTGTAGTGCCATAAGCAGCAAAGCACGGCTCTCTGCCCATAGCATCCCATCTTGCGTATTGCCGTCGCCGGTTATGCCATGCCAGCGCCAGAGTTGCTTACTCGCCATGCGGCATCCCCAATACGCGGATTAACTCTTCAAAGGTGGTTAAGCCTTGCTCCACGGCCAGGCAGCCGTTTTCAAAAAGCGTGCGCATTCCCGCCTGTCGGGCGTGCGTTTCCAGCGATTCAACGTCGGTATTAGCGGCAATAAGCTGACGTATAATCGGTGTTATGGGCAAAACTTCAAACAAGGCCGTGCGACTATAAAAACCGAGGTAGCAATGTTCACAACCGGGTGCTTGCCAGCGGGGCAGCGGCGATAGCCATACATTGTCGGGAATATGGATAGGCTCCCCTTGCTGCCGGCGACAATGTGGGCAAAGTTTGCGTACCAGACGCTGGGCTATTACCAGCGTGAGCGCCGACGAGAGCATCCAGCGGGCGACCCCCATTTGCTGTAAACGCACCAGCGTTTCGCAGGTGGAATTAGTGTGTAGCGTAGACAATACCAGATGACCCGTTTGCGCGGCTTTAATGGCGATTTCTGCCGTTTCGCCATCGCGGATCTCTCCGATCATGATGACGTCAGGATCCTGGCGCAATAACGCACGCAAAACGCCCTGAAAGGTGAGCCCGGCACGCGGATGTATTTGCGTCTGGTTTAGCCCGGCGATGGGGATCTCAACCGGATCTTCGACGCTACAAATATTAATATCAGCGGTATTCAGCGTTTGCAGGGCACTATAAAGCGTGACCGTTTTGCCGCTTCCGGTAGGGCCAGTTACCAGCACCAGTCCCTGTGGTTGCTGTAGGGCATGAGCAAAGTCCGCCAGTTGTAACGGCTGCATTCCCAGCGTGTTGACATCCAGCGCCTGGTTCACCTGCTGTAACAACCGTAATACCACCTTTTCACCGCCCCGACATGGCAAGGTCGCAATACGAAATGAGACGGCGTTCCCTGCCAGTTCGACAGTGAATTGCCCGTCCTGCGGCAGGCGATGTTCCGCAATATCCAGGCTTCCCAGCACTTTTAATCTGGCGGTTAATGCCACTCCGATATCCAGCGGAATGTCCGGCAAAGGATGCAGTACACCGTCGATACGCAGGCGGATACGGTATCCATTGTCTGCTGGTTCGATATGAATATCAGACGCGCGTTGTTCCAGCGCAGATTGTAACGTTTGGGTCAGCAACTCTGCTCTGGGCTGATGCTTCTCCTGAACGGCTAAGGGCAACGTTTGTTGTACGCGACTGGCGTGACCTTCCATCTGCTGGCGCGTCCAGCAGATGATCTCAATGCGTTTGGTGGTAGCGAAATGCAATGCGTCCAGTAGCTCATGCGAAGGTGCATCGACCACCGCCACATGAACCACCTCTTCGCTGGTATCCAGCAAGACTCCCTGATAACGCAGACACAGGGCGGTGAGCTGTGAAATATTCATGGCCGCTCCTTAGTTAGCGTCATCAAAGCGGAAGACATCTTCGCAGGCTTGCTGCAACGCGCTGTCACTTTGAATATTGCAGTTGCGCGTCCAGCCGGTGACGCCGTTTGCGTTATCCCAACCCGGCGTCATGACGACGCTTAGCCCATTGAGGCTCTCCTGGCCGGTCAGCGACACCACGCCCTTTGCCACACTCATGGCTGAAACATAGCGGGTGGTGGTAGGCGAGGGAATGCCATTACTGCCACCGTCGCAGGTATCTATTCCACCATGTTCCAGCGCGCACAACTCTACGGCGGTACGGTAAGGCACAAAGGTTTGTAGCATGTCGGTGAGTGCGGCTTTGCGCAGGTAGTTTTGATAAGCGGGAATGCCGATGGCGCTTAAAATGGCAATGATGCCAATAACCACCATCAGTTCGATAAGTGTAAAACCGCGTTGCTTGTCCATCTGTTTTGCTCCTTGATTTCGTTGGCGCTACTTTGGCAAACGCCATCGGCACAGGCGAGGGGCAAAAAACAAAACGGGAAAGCAGCTTCCGGGGTTTTTTATTACGTTGCAGTGAAAGACAAGAAATTTGCGAGGCGTTACGAAGAAAGATGGGGGAAGGGAAGATTATCCGCCCGCTACGGAGCGGATAAATCTGTCAGCAATTAGCGAAAACGCATTGAAAGGTCGAGTGCCTGTACGTGTTTAGTTAGCGCACCGACGGAGATAAAGTCCACGCCCGTTTCGGCAAATTCGCGCAGAGTTTTGTCGGTGACGTTGCCAGACACTTCCAGTAGCGCCTTGCCGTTGGTGCGTTTGACGGCTTCGCGCATCTGGTCTGTTTCGAAGTTATCCAGCATGATGATATCGGCACCTGCTTTCAGGGCTTCATCAAGTTCTTCCAGATTTTCTACTTCGACTTCTACTGGCGCATCCGGGTGCAACCAGGACGCTTTTTCGACCGCCTGACGCACTGAGCCGGAGGCAATAATATGGTTTTCTTTGATAAGGAAGGCATCAGAAAGCCCCAGACGGTGATTCGCTCCGCCGCCGCAAAGTACCGCGTATTTCAGAGCTGAACGCAGGCCGGGTAAGGTTTTGCGCGTATCCAACAACTGCGTGTTGGTGCCTTCCAGTAATTCGACATAGTGGCGTACCTTACTGGCAACCCCTGAAAGGGTTTGCACAAAATTGAGCGCAGTGCGTTCGCCCGTTAACAGCACGCGGGATGGGCCTTCAAGTTCGAACAAGGGTTGATTGGCGTTGATGACATCGCCGTCATCGACATGCCAGATGATGGTGACATCGTCGCCTGCCAGCTGAATAAACACCTCTTCAACCCAGCGTTTGCCGCAAAATACGCCATTCTCGCGGGTGATCACCGTGGCATGAGAGCGAGAATTTTCCGGTAAAAGTTTTGCCGTAATGTCATTGTTGGCATCGACTGTTCCGCCTAAATCTTCCCGCAGCGCCTGAGCCACCGCGCCGGGGATATCGAGATTAATGCGTTCCAGCAGCTCGTCACGTCGGGTGTCAGGGTTATAGCGGCGAGGCGGCATGTTAAAACTCCAGATAGCTAACGAATCATAAGGTAGAAACATGCTACTCTGAACCGGGTATTAGCACCACATATAAGGAGATCCTGCATGTTGTTAGAACAGGGGTGGCTGGTCGGCGCGCGCCGCGTTCCCTCACCACATTACGATTGTCGCCCGGATGACGAAACACCCACCCTGCTGGTGGTGCACAATATTAGCCTGCCGCCAGGCGAGTTTGGCGGTCCGTGGATCGACGCATTATTCACTGGAACTATTGATCCGCAGGCACATCCTTTCTTTGCTGAGATCGCCCATTTGCGCGTTTCCGCTCATTGTTTGATTCGCCGTGATGGTGAAATTGTCCAGTATGTTCCTTTCGATAAACGCGCCTGGCACGCGGGAGTCTCTCAGTATCAAGGTCGCGAACGCTGTAATGATTTTTCTATTGGGATTGAGCTGGAAGGTACTGACACGCTGGCGTACACCGATGCGCAGTATCAACAGCTTGCGGCGGTTACGCGGGCGCTGATTGATCGCTATCCAGATATCGCTAAAAACATGACGGGGCATTGCGATATTGCGCCGGAGCGGAAAACCGATCCCGGTCCTGCATTTGATTGGGCACGGTTTCGTGCGCTGGTTAGCAAGGAGACAACATGACGCTATTTACAACCTTACTGGTGCTAATTTTTGAGCGTCTGTTTAAGTTGGGCGAGCACTGGCAGCTTGATCACCGTCTTGAAGCGTTCTTTCGGGGGGTGAAACATTTTTCGCTGGGGCGCACGTTAGGTATGACCATTATTGCGATGGGGGTGACTTTTTTGCTGTTGCGCGCGTTGCATGGGTTATTGTTCAACGTCCCTACGCTGCTGGTATGGCTGTTGCTTGGTTTACTGTGTATTGGCGCGGGTAAAGTGCGTCTCCATTATCATGCATATCTGACAGCCGCTTCACGTAACGATAACCATGCCCGTTCCACGATGGCTGGCGAATTAACCATGATTCACGGTGTTCCTGCAGGTTGTGATGAACGTGAGTTCTTGCGTGAGCTGCAAAATGCACTGCTGTGGATCAATTTCCGTTTTTACCTGGCGCCTCTGTTCTGGTTGATTGTAGGGGGAACCTGGGGGCCAGTTACGCTGATGGGGTATGCGTTTTTGCGTGCATGGCAATACTGGCTGGCGCGTTACCAGACGCCGCATCATCGTTTACAGTCCGGCATTGATGCCGTGCTTCATGTGCTGGATTGGGTGCCGGTTCGTCTTGCGGGTGTGGTATATGCCTTGATCGGTCACGGTGAGAAAGCATTACCTGCCTGGTTTGCTTCGCTGGGTGATTTCCATACTTCGCAATATCAGGTGTTAACGCGTCTGGCGCAGTTCTCTCTGGCGCGTGAACCGCATGTTGATAAGGTGGAGACGCCGAAAGCAGCGGTTTCAATGGCGAAGAAAACTTCGTTCGTGGTTGTGGTGGTGATTGCGCTACTGACGATTTACGGAGCGTTGGTGTAAAGATTGTAGCCCTCACCCAGCGCGGGTGAGGGCGTAGAGAGATTAATGCGCTTTTATGGCTTTTGCGGTTTTCTCTTTAAACAGATAACCGATGCCTAACACGAGCAGCCATACCGGGATCAGGTAAACCGAAATCGCCATTCCCGGCGTCATCAGCATAATTACCAGTACCGCCGCCATAAACAGCAGGCAGATCCAGTTACCCAGTGGATAGAGCAGGGCAGGGAAGCGAGTTACCACGCCTTGTGCTTGTTTGGCGCGACGGAATTTCATATGCGCCAGGCTAATCATCGCCCAGTTGATTACCAGAGCGGAAACCACCAGCGCCATTAACAGTCCGAATGCGGACTCTGGGGCAAGGTAGTTAATCAGTACGCACAATGCCGTAACCAACGCAGAGACCAGAATGGTGTTTACCGGTACGCCGCGTTTATCGACGGAAGCGAGCATTTTCGGTGCGTTTCCTTGTTGTGCCAGACCGAAAAGCATACGGCTGTTGCAGTAGACGCAACTGTTGTAAACCGAAAGCGCCGCCGTCAACACCACGATATTCAGGGCGTTAGCTACAAAAGTATCGCCCAACTCGTGGAAGATCAGCACAAATGGACTGGTATCGGCGGTAACGCGTGTCCACGGCATCAGCGAGAGCAGAACGGCTAAGGAACCAATGTAGAAAATCAGGATGCGGTAGATAACCTGGTTAGTCGCTTTGGGAATACTTTGCTCCGGGTTATCTGCTTCTGCTGCGGTGATGCCCACCAGTTCCAGACCGCCGAACGAGAACATGATAATCGCCATCATCATCACCAGCCCGGTGAAGCCGTGCGGCAGGAAGCCACCTTGATCCCACAGGTTGCTAACGCTCGCCTGCGGGCCACCGTTGCCGCTAAACAGCAGCCAGCCACCGAAGATGATCATCGCCACCACCGCGATAACTTTGATAATGGCAAACCAGAACTCCATCTCGCCAAACACTTTAACGTTGGTCAGGTTGATGGCGTTGATCACCACAAAGAATACGGCGGCCGAAGCCCAGGTGGGGATTTCCGGATACCAGAACTGAATGTATTTGCCGACGGCAGTAAGCTCTGCCATGGCAACTAAAACGTACAGTACCCAGTAGTTCCAGCCAGAGGCGAAACCAGCAAAGCTGCCCCAGTATTTATAAGCAAAGTGGCTGAAGGAGCCTGCTACCGGTTCTTCGACCACCATTTCACCTAACTGACGCATGATCAGAAAGGCGATAAAACCGGCAATAGCGTAACCCAGGATAATCCCTGGCCCTGCGGACTGTATTACGGAGGCGCTTCCCAGGAATAGCCCGGTTCCTATCGCGCCACCCAGCGCGATAAGCTGGATATGGCGGTTTTTAAGGCCGCGCTTTAGCTGCTCGCCGTGCTGTTGACCTTCCATCATGAAACCTCGTGCGGTGATTGTTTTTTTGATCTACGCAGTAATGCGTGTGTAAGTTTGCAATTCCGTTTATTGTATTAATTTGTTTACATCAAAGGAGTTTGAATTGTTACAAAGGGACTTCCGTCAGATCAAGAATAATGGTATACGGCAGCGAATGCACTCGCTTTATGCCAGGTTGAAGATGAGTTGCCTAAAAAGAAATCGTTTGTAAAGGGAAGCCCCGAAACACCCCCACCGCAATAAATGAATATAAATTCATTTTAATGGCATTAAAAATCGAAAAATTGGTAAGTGAATCGGTTCAATTCGGATTTTTATAGTTTAATAAACGTTAAAAAAACCATTGCTCACGTAAAGTCTACATTTGTGCATAGTTACAACTTTGAAACGTCATGTGTGTCAAGTTGTTAAAATGTGCACAGTTTCATGATTTCAATCAAAACCTGTATGGACATGAGGTGAATACTTTGTTACTTTAGCGTCACAGACATGAAATTGGTAAGACCAATTGACTTCGGCAAGTGGCTTAAGACAGGAACTCATGGCCTACAGCAAAATCCGCCAACCAAAACTCTCCGATGTGATTGAGCAGCAACTGGAGTTTTTGATCCTCGAAGGCACACTTCGTCCGGGCGAAAAACTCCCACCGGAACGCGAACTGGCGAAACAGTTCGACGTCTCCCGTCCCTCCTTGCGTGAGGCGATTCAACGTCTCGAAGCGAAGGGCTTGTTGCTTCGTCGCCAGGGTGGCGGCACTTTTGTCCAGAGCAGCCTCTGGCAAAGTTTCAGCGATCCGCTGGTGGAGCTGCTCTCCGACCATCCTGAATCACAGTATGACTTGCTCGAAACACGACACGCCCTGGAAGGTATTGCCGCTTATTACGCCGCGCTGCGTAGTACCGATGAAGACAAGGAACGCATCCGTGAACTCCATCACGCCATAGAGCTGGCGCAGCAGTCTGGCGATCTGGACGCGGAATCAAACGCCGTACTCCAGTATCAGATTGCCGTCACCGAAGCGGCCCACAATGTGGTTTTGCTTCATCTGCTAAGGTGTATGGAGCCGATGTTGGCTCAGAATGTCCGTCAGAACTTCGAATTGCTCTATTCGCGTCGCGAGATGCTGCCGCTGGTGAGTAGTCACCGCACCCGCATATTTGAAGCGATTATGGCCGGTAAGCCGGAAGAAGCGCGCGAAGCATCGCATCGCCATCTGGCCTTTATCGAAGAAATTTTGCTCGACAGAAGCCGTGAAGAGAGCCGCCGTGAGCGTTCTCTGCGTCGTCTGGAGCAACGAAAGAATTAGTGATTTTTCTGGTAAAAATTATCCAGAAGATGTTGTAAATCAAGCGCATATAAAAGCGCGGCAACTAAACGTAGAACCTGTCTTATTGAGCTTTCCGGCGAGAGTTCAATGGGACAGGTTCCAGAAAACTCAACGTTATTAGATAGATAAGGAATAACCCATGTCAGAACGTTTCCCAAATGACGTGGA
Source organism: Escherichia sp. MOD1-EC7011 (assembly GCF_002965005.1). NCBI lineage: Bacteria > Pseudomonadati > Pseudomonadota > Gammaproteobacteria > Enterobacterales > Enterobacteriaceae > Escherichia > Escherichia sp. MOD1-EC7011. Next base: position 102,076 of record NZ_PTRD01000007.1, on the reverse strand, counting down.
TCCGATCGAAACTCGCGACTGGCTCCAGGCGATCGAATCGGTCATCCGTGAAGAAGGTGTTGAGCGTGCTCAGTATCTGATCGACCAACTGCTTGCTGAAGCCCGCAAAGGCGGAGTCAACGTAGCCGCAGGCACCGGCGTCAGCAACTACATCAACACCATCCCCGTTGAAGAACAACCGGAGTATCCGGGTAATCTGGAACTGGAACGCCGTATTCGTTCAGCTATCCGCTGGAACGCCATCATGACGGTTCTGCGTGCATCCAAAAAAGATCTGGAACTGGGCGGCCACATGGCATCCTTCCAGTCTTCCGCAACCATTTATGATGTGTGCTTTAACCACTTCTTCCGTGCACGCAACGAGCAGGATGGCGGCGACCTGGTTTACTTCCAGGGTCACATCTCCCCGGGCGTTTACGCTCGTGCTTTCCTGGAAGGTCGTCTGACTCAGGAGCAGCTGGATAACTTCCGTCAGGAAGTTCACGGCAATGGCCTCTCTTCCTATCCGCACCCGAAACTGATGCCGGAATTCTGGCAGTTCCCGACCGTATCTATGGGTCTGGGTCCGATTGGTGCTATTTACCAGGCTAAATTCCTGAAATATCTGGAACACCGTGGCCTGAAAGATACCTCTAAACAAACCGTTTACGCGTTCCTCGGCGACGGTGAAATGGACGAACCGGAATCCAAAGGTGCGATCACCATCGCTACCCGTGAAAAACTGGATAACCTGGTCTTCGTTATCAACTGTAACCTGCAGCGTCTTGACGGCCCGGTAACTGGTAACGGCAAGATCATCAACGAACTGGAAGGCATCTTCGAAGGTGCTGGCTGGAACGTGATCAAAGTGATGTGGGGTAGCCGTTGGGATGAACTACTGCGTAAAGATACCAGCGGTAAACTGATCCAGCTGATGAACGAAACCGTTGACGGCGACTACCAGACCTTCAAATCGAAAGATGGTGCGTATGTTCGTGAACATTTCTTCGGTAAATATCCTGAAACCGCAGCACTGGTTGCAGACTGGACTGACGAGCAGATCTGGGCACTGAACCGTGGCGGTCACGATCCGAAGAAAATCTACGCTGCATTCAAGAAAGCGCAGGAAACCAAAGGCAAAGCGACTGTAATCCTTGCTCATACCATTAAAGGTTACGGCATGGGCGACGCGGCTGAAGGCAAAAACATCGCGCACCAGGTTAAGAAAATGAACATGGACGGCGTGCGTCACATCCGCGACCGTTTCAATGTGCCGGTGTCTGATGCAGATATCGAAAAACTGCCGTACATCACCTTCCCGGAAGGTTCTGAAGAGCATACCTATCTGCACGCTCAGCGTCAGAAACTGCACGGTTATCTGCCAAGCCGCCAGCCGAACTTCACCGAGAAGCTGGAGCTGCCGAGCCTGCAAGACTTCGGCGCGCTGCTGGAAGAGCAGAGCAAAGAGATTTCTACCACTATCGCTTTCGTTCGTGCCCTGAACGTGATGCTGAAGAACAAGTCGATCAAAGATCGTCTGGTGCCGATCATCGCCGACGAAGCGCGTACTTTCGGTATGGAAGGTCTGTTCCGTCAGATTGGTATTTACAGCCCGAACGGTCAGCAGTACACCCCGCAGGACCGCGAGCAGGTTGCTTACTATAAAGAAGACGAGAAAGGCCAGATTCTGCAGGAAGGGATCAACGAGCTGGGCGCAGGTTGTTCCTGGCTGGCAGCGGCGACCTCTTACAGCACCAACAATCTGCCGATGATTCCGTTCTACATCTATTACTCGATGTTCGGCTTCCAGCGTATCGGCGATCTGTGCTGGGCAGCTGGCGACCAGCAAGCGCGTGGCTTCCTGATCGGCGGTACTTCCGGTCGTACCACCCTGAACGGTGAAGGTCTGCAGCACGAAGATGGTCACAGCCACATTCAGTCGCTGACTATCCCGAACTGTATCTCTTACGACCCGGCTTACGCTTACGAAGTTGCTGTCATTATGCATGACGGTCTGGAGCGTATGTACGGTGAAAAACAAGAGAACGTTTACTACTACATCACTACGCTGAACGAAAACTACCACATGCCGGCAATGCCGGAAGGTGCTGAGGAAGGTATCCGTAAAGGTATCTACAAACTCGAAACCATTGAAGGTAGCAAAGGTAAAGTTCAGCTGCTGGGCTCCGGTTCTATTCTGCGTCACGTCCGTGAAGCAGCACAGATCCTGGCGAAAGATTACGGCGTAGGTTCTGACGTCTATAGCGTGACCTCCTTCACCGAACTGGCGCGTGATGGTCAGGATTGTGAACGCTGGAACATGTTGCACCCGCTGGAAACTCCGCGCGTTCCGTACATTGCTCAGGTGATGAATGACGCTCCGGCAGTGGCATCTACCGACTATATGAAACTGTTCGCTGAGCAGGTCCGTACTTACGTACCGGCTGACGACTACCGCGTCCTGGGTACTGATGGCTTCGGTCGTTCCGACAGCCGTGAGAACCTGCGTCACCACTTCGAAGTTGATGCTTCCTACGTAGTGGTTGCGGCGCTGGGCGAACTGGCTAAACGTGGCGAAATCGATAAGAAAGTGGTTGCTGACGCAATCGCCAAATTCAACATCGATGCAGAAAAAGTTAACCCGCGTCTGGCGTAAGAGGTAAAAGAATAATGGCTATCGAAATCAAAGTACCGGACATCGGGGCTGATGAAGTTGAAATCACCGAGATCCTGGTCAAAGTGGGCGACAAAGTTGAAGCCGAACAGTCGCTGATCACCGTAGAAGGCGACAAAGCCTCTATGGAAGTACCGTCTCCGCAGGCGGGTATCGTTAAAGAGATCAAAGTCTCTGTTGGCGACAAAACCCAGACCGGCGCACTGATTATGATTTTCGATTCCGCCGACGGTGCAGCTGACGCTGCACCTGCTCAGGCAGAAGAGAAGAAAGAAGCCGCTCCGGCAGCAGCACCAGCGGCAGCGGCGGCAAAAGATGTTAACGTTCCGGATATCGGCAGCGACGAAGTCGAAGTGACCGAAATCCTGGTGAAAGTGGGCGATAAAGTTGAAGCTGAACAGTCGCTGATCACCGTTGAAGGCGACAAGGCTTCTATGGAAGTTCCGGCGCCGTTTGCAGGCACCGTGAAAGAGATCAAAGTGAACGTTGGCGACAAAGTGTCTACCGGCTCGCTGATCATGGTCTTCGAAGTGGCGGGTGAAGCAGGCGCGGCAGCTCCGGCGGCTAAACAGGAAGCGGCTCCGGCAGCAGCACCTGCACCAGCAGCTGGCGTGAAAGAAGTTAACGTTCCAGATATCGGCGGTGACGAAGTTGAAGTGACCGAAGTGATGGTGAAAGTGGGCGACAAAGTTGCCGCTGAACAGTCACTGATCACCGTAGAAGGCGACAAAGCCTCTATGGAAGTTCCTGCTCCGTTCGCGGGCGTCGTGAAGGAACTGAAAGTCAACGTTGGCGATAAAGTGAAAACTGGCTCGCTGATTATGATCTTCGAAGTTGAAGGTGCAGCGCCTGCGGCAGCTCCTGCGAAACAGGAAGCGGCAGCGCCGGCTCCGGCAGCAAAAGCTGAAGCCCCGGCAGCAGCACCGGCTGCGAAAGCGGAAGGCAAATCTGAATTTGCTGAAAATGACGCTTACGTTCACGCGACTCCGCTGATCCGCCGTCTGGCACGCGAGTTTGGCGTTAACCTGGCGAAAGTGAAGGGCACTGGCCGTAAAGGTCGTATCCTGCGCGAAGACGTTCAGGCTTACGTGAAAGAAGCTATCAAACGTGCAGAAGCAGCTCCGGCGGTGACTGGCGGCGGTATCCCTGGCATGTTGCCGTGGCCGAAGGTGGACTTCAGCAAGTTTGGTGAAATCGAAGAAGTGGAACTGGGCCGCATTCAGAAAATCTCTGGTGCTAACCTGAGCCGTAACTGGGTGATGATCCCGCATGTTACTCACTTCGACAAAACCGATATTACCGAGCTGGAAGCGTTCCGTAAACAGCAGAACGAAGAAGCAGCGAAACGTAAGCTGGATGTGAAGATAACCCCAGTTGTCTTCATCATGAAAGCCGTTGCTGCAGCTCTTGAGCAGATGCCTCGCTTCAACAGTTCGCTGTCGGAAGACGGTCAGCGTCTGACCCTGAAGAAATACATCAACATCGGTGTGGCGGTGGATACCCCGAACGGTCTGGTTGTTCCGGTATTCAAAGACGTCAACAAGAAAGGCATCATCGAGCTGTCTCGCGAGCTGATGACTATTTCTAAGAAAGCGCGTGACGGTAAGCTGACTGCGGGCGAAATGCAGGGCGGTTGCTTTACCATCTCCAGCATCGGCGGCCTGGGTACTACCCACTTCGCGCCGATTGTGAACGCGCCGGAAGTGGCTATCCTCGGCGTTTCCAAGTCCGCGATGGAGCCGGTGTGGAATGGTAAAGAGTTCGTGCCGCGTCTGATGCTGCCGATCTCTCTCTCCTTCGACCACCGCGTGATCGACGGTGCTGATGGTGCCCGTTTCATTACCATCATTAACAACACGCTGTCTGACATTCGCCGTCTGGTGATGTAAATAAAAGAGCCGGCCCATCGGCCGGCTTTTTTCTGGTAATCTCATGAATGTATTGAGATTATTAGCGAATAGACAAATCGGTTGCCGTTTGTTGTTTAAAAATTGTTAACAATTTTGTAAAATACCGACGGATAGAACGACCCGGTGGTGGTTAGGGTATTACTTCACATACCCTATGGATTTCTGGGTGCAGCAAGGTAGCAAGCGCCAGAATCCCCTGGAGCTTACATAAGTAAGTGACTGGGGTGAAGGCGTGAAGCTAACGCCGCTGCGGCCTGAAAGACGACGGGTATGACCGCCGGAGATAAATAAATAGAGGTCATGATGAGTACTGAAATCAAAACTCAGGTCGTGGTACTTGGGGCAGGCCCCGCAGGTTATTCTGCTGCCTTCCGTTGCGCTGATTTAGGTCTGGAAACCGTAATCGTAGAACGCTACAACACCCTCGGCGGTGTTTGCCTGAACGTCGGCTGTATCCCTTCTAAAGCACTGCTGCACGTAGCGAAAGTTATCGAAGAAGCCAAAGCTCTGGCTGAACACGGTATCGTCTTCGGTGAACCGAAAACCGATATCGACAAGATTCGTACCTGGAAAGAGAAAGTGATCAATCAGCTGACCGGTGGTCTGGCTGGTATGGCGAAAGGCCGCAAAGTCAAAGTGGTCAACGGTCTGGGTAAATTCACCGGGGCGAACACCCTGGAAGTTGAAGGTGAGAACGGTAAAACCGTGATCAACTTCGATAACGCGATCATCGCAGCGGGTTCTCGCCCGATCCAACTGCCGTTTATTCCGCATGAAGATCCGCGTATCTGGGACTCCACTGACGCGCTGGAACTGAAAGAAGTACCAGAACGCCTGCTGGTTATGGGTGGTGGTATCATCGGTCTGGAAATGGGAACCGTATACCACGCGCTGGGTTCACAGATTGACGTGGTTGAAATGTTCGACCAAGTTATCCCTGCGGCTGACAAAGACATCGTTAAAGTCTTCACCAAGCGTATCAGCAAGAAATTCAATCTGATGCTGGAAACCAAAGTTACTGCCGTTGAAGCGAAAGAAGACGGTATTTATGTGACGATGGAAGGCAAAAAAGCACCGGCTGAACCGCAGCGTTACGATGCCGTGCTGGTAGCGATTGGTCGTGTGCCGAACGGTAAAAACCTCGACGCAGGTAAAGCAGGCGTGGAAGTGGACGACCGTGGCTTCATCCGCGTTGATAAACAACTGCGTACCAACGTACCGCACATCTTTGCTATCGGCGATATCGTCGGTCAGCCGATGCTGGCACACAAAGGTGTTCACGAAGGTCACGTTGCTGCTGAAGTTATCGCAGGTAAGAAACACTACTTCGATCCGAAAGTTATCCCGTCTATCGCTTATACCGAACCAGAAGTTGCATGGGTAGGTCTGACTGAGAAAGAAGCGAAAGAGAAAGGCATCAGCTACGAAACCGCCACCTTCCCGTGGGCTGCTTCTGGTCGTGCTATCGCTTCCGACTGCGCAGACGGTATGACCAAACTGATTTTCGACAAAGAATCTCACCGTGTGATCGGTGGTGCAATTGTCGGTACTAACGGCGGTGAGCTGCTGGGTGAAATCGGTCTGGCAATCGAAATGGGTTGTGACGCGGAAGACATCGCGCTGACCATCCACGCGCACCCGACTCTGCATGAGTCTGTGGGTCTGGCGGCAGAAATATTCGAAGGTAGCATCACTGACCTGCCGAACCCGAAAGCGAAGAAGAAGTAATTCTTCGTGTGCCGGAACATCCGGCAAATTAAGAAGCGGCTATTCTGGCCGCTTCAGATTGTTGACAAAGTGCTCGTTGTTGATGCCGGATGCGGCGTAAACGCCTTATCCGGCCTACAAAATCATGCAAATTCAATACATTGCAGGTGCCGTGTAGGCCCGATAAGCTTGCGCATCGGGCGCTTCGATGTTTGTCATCAGTCTTAAGCGGCTAACAACGCCGCTTTTTTTACGCCTGCAATTTATCTTTCCAGTCTTCTTGCTCCACGCTCAGACAACCGTTCACGTACCGCAGACCGTTGCTCGTTATTCAGCCTGGCAGTACGGTTACTGTCGTTTAGACGTTGCGGGCGGTTCTCCTGAACTTTCTCCCGAAAAACCTGACGTTGTTCAGGAGATGCCGATTGAATACGCTGGCGGGCGTTATCACGTTGCTGTTGGTTGAGTGGGTGCTGCTCTGGTGATGCGGACTGAATACGCTCACGCGCTGCATCTCTTCGCTGCTGGTTCTGCGGGTTAGTCTGCATTTTCTCGCGGACTGCCTGGCGCTGCTCAGGTGAAGCGGACTGAATACGCTGACGCGCCGCCTCTCTTCGCTGCTGGTTCTGCGGGTTAGTTTGCATTCTCTCACGGAACGCCTGGCGCTGTTCAGGTGAGGCCGACTGATAACGCTGACGAGCGGCATCCTTTTGCTGCTGGGTCAGTGGTTGGCGACGGCTGAACTCGCGAAAATCGTCATAATTGCCATCGTGTTCCGCTTCATTAAACCGTTGTGCCGCAGCCTGACGTTGCGTATCTCGCGTAATGGCTGGTGCGGCGTGTGTTCGTTGCTGAAACTGGCTTGCCGCCGCCTGACGCTGACTGTCGCGCGACGGTGCAGGAAGCGGCGTGGCGCTCATGCCGCCACTGACATCGGTTTGATGAAACCGCTTTGCCATATCCTGATCATGATAAGGCAAACCATTACGGTAGTTTGGATTGTGCCGCCATGCCATATTCTTATCAGTAAGATGCTCACCGGTGATACGGTTGAAATTGTTGACGTCAATATTGATGTTGTCACCGTTGTGTTGCCAGCCGTTGCCGTCACGATGACCGCCATCGTGGTGATGATAATCATCATCGTCATGATGATGGTCATGATCGTCGTCATCCCAGTCGATGCTGCTGAATAACGCGTATGTAGTGGCGACGCCCATGCTGTAGCCGAAACCGCGCACAAAGCTGTCAACAAACGGTTCTCCGGCTGGCGGCGGCAGGTAAACCGGCGGATACGCGGAATTGGCCCAGTTCCCGTAAACCACGGTCGGGTTATAGTTGGGAATATAAACCACATCCGGATTGGTTGGTTCGATGGTTATTACGGTCGGTGCAGGTTCTGTAATGACGGGGCTGGCTGTTGAAACGGTATTGGATTGTATGGCGGAAGGCGCGACAGTCGGTTTTACCGGTACAGCTTTCTTCGTTGTCGTAATGACTTTCTGTTCGGTTGATGACTTCAGCGACCCGGTTTGTTGCGCCAGTTGACGCAAACGCTGTACCGAGTCCATCACGTCCTGCGGCTGTGCCAGAAACGCATCGCCCAGGTTTTGCACCCACTGCAGGTTTTCGCCCATCAATGCCATCAACTGTGGAAACGCCACCAGTGATTTGACGCTGGCATCCCACGGCTGGTCAGCTACTGCCTGAATAGCAGCGTCACCTTGTTTAAGTGGATTATCGTGCGACCATTGCACTGCTTGCGCAACGTTTGCCGGATAGGTTGATGCCATTAACACTTGTGAAAGCAGAGAATCGGGGTACAGTGCGACAGGCGCGACCCATTGATCAATTTGCGCAGTACTGAAGGTAGATTTGACGACGGCAGGTACTACTGGCGGCGCGGAAACCGTTGCTGGAAGCGTAGCTGTAGTGACAACAGGCACAGTTTGCGCTTCTACAGGCGTTTCCACAGTGCGGCTTTTTACATACAAAGCACCGGAAGCGGCACAAAGCCCGGCACTGCAAATTAGCGCCAGCACATGGGGTTTAAACGGCAAAGTCATTTTCATAATTCGGATCTCAAGGAAATCGCAATGGTCGGCGAACTGCCACCCGCAGGTGCTGTGAATCCGAGTATAAAGAGGCGGTAGTTTAAATTTTGACTAATCTTGGGATTCGTTGATAAAGGTGATTATCACTCTGCGAATTAACGAAGTTTTTACGAAGGGAAACAATCTCTAGACCATCCTTAACGATTCAGCCACTTTTTTATGTTGCTTTTTTGTAAACGGATTAACACATCGTCAAAATCCTGCTATTCTGCCCGTTGCGGTACTGGGCATTTACCCTACAAACTGCTGTCTCACAGGAGCGTGAAGAGAATCGCCTGCCGCACTATGACAATGAGAGCGAGGAGAACCGTCGTGCTAGAAGAATACCGTAAGCACGTAGCTGAGCGTGCCGCTGAGGGGATTGCGCCCAAGCCCCTGGATGCAAACCAAATGGCCGCGCTTGTAGAGCTGCTGAAAAACCCGCCTGCGGGCGAAGAAGAATTCCTGTTAGATCTGTTAACCAACCGTGTTCCCCCTGGCGTCGATGAAGCCGCCTATGTAAAAGCTGGTTTCCTTGCTGCTGTCGCGAAAGGCGAAGCCAAATCCCCACTGTTGACTCCAGAAAAAGCCATTGAACTGCTGGGCACCATGCAGGGTGGTTACAACATTCATCCGCTGATCGATGCGCTGGACGATGCCAAACTGGCACCAATTGCCGCCAAAGCACTGTCTCATACGCTGCTGATGTTCGATAACTTCTATGATGTAGAAGAAAAAGCCAAAGCCGGCAACAAATATGCGAAGCAGGTTATGCAGTCCTGGGCAGATGCCGAATGGTTCCTGAATCGCCCGGCGCTGGCTGAAAAACTGACCGTTACCGTCTTCAAAGTGACCGGTGAAACCAACACCGATGACCTCTCTCCGGCACCGGATGCATGGTCGCGTCCGGATATCCCACTGCACGCCCTGGCGATGTTGAAAAACGCCCGTGAAGGCATCGAGCCAGACCAGCCAGGCGTTGTTGGACCGATCAAACAGATCGAAGCTCTGCAACAAAAAGGTTTCCCGCTGGCCTACGTGGGTGACGTTGTAGGGACTGGTTCTTCGCGTAAATCCGCCACTAACTCCGTACTGTGGTTTATGGGCGATGATATTCCACATGTGCCAAACAAACGTGGCGGCGGTCTGTGCCTCGGCGGCAAAATTGCGCCAATCTTCTTTAACACTATGGAAGACGCTGGTGCACTGCCAATTGAAGTGGACGTCTCTAACCTGAATATGGGCGATGTGATTGACGTTTACCCGTACAAAGGCGAAGTGCGTAACCACGAAACCAACGAACTGCTGGCGACCTTCGAACTGAAAACCGACGTGCTGATTGATGAAGTGCGTGCTGGCGGCCGTATTCCGCTGATTATCGGTCGTGGCCTGACCACCAAAGCGCGTGAAGCACTTGGCCTGCCGCACAGCGATGTTTTCCGTCAGGCGAAAGATGTCGCTGAGAGCGATCGCGGCTTCTCGCTGGCGCAGAAAATGGTGGGGCGTGCCTGTGGCGTTAAAGGCATTCGTCCGGGCGCTTACTGTGAGCCGAAAATGACTTCGGTCGGTTCTCAGGACACCACCGGCCCAATGACTCGTGATGAACTGAAAGACCTGGCGTGCCTGGGCTTCTCGGCTGACCTGGTGATGCAGTCTTTCTGTCACACTGCGGCTTATCCGAAGCCGGTTGACGTTAACACACACCACACGCTGCCGGACTTCATTATGAACCGTGGCGGTGTGTCGCTGCGTCCGGGTGACGGCGTAATCCACTCCTGGCTGAACCGTATGCTGCTGCCAGATACCGTGGGTACGGGTGGTGACTCCCATACTCGTTTCCCGATTGGTATCTCCTTCCCGGCGGGTTCTGGTCTGGTGGCATTTGCTGCCGCAACTGGCGTGATGCCACTGGATATGCCGGAATCCGTTCTGGTGCGCTTCAAAGGCAAGATGCAGCCGGGAATCACCCTGCGCGATCTGGTACACGCCATTCCGCTGTATGCGATCAAACAAGGTCTGCTGACCGTTGAGAAGAAAGGCAAGAAAAACATCTTCTCTGGTCGCATTCTGGAAATTGAAGGTCTGCCGGATCTGAAAGTTGAGCAGGCCTTTGAGCTGACCGATGCGTCCGCTGAGCGTTCCGCTGCTGGTTGTACCATCAAGCTGAATAAAGAGCCGATCATCGAGTATCTGAACTCTAACATTGTCCTGCTGAAGTGGATGATCGCAGAAGGTTACGGCGATCGTCGTACTCTGGAACGTCGTATTCAGGGCATGGAAAAATGGCTGGCAAATCCTGAGCTGCTGGAAGCCGATGCGGATGCGGAATACGCGGCGGTGATCGACATCGATCTGGCTGATATTAAAGAGCCAATCCTGTGTGCACCGAACGACCCGGACGACGCACGTCCGCTGTCTGCGGTACAGGGTGAGAAGATCGACGAAGTGTTTATCGGTTCCTGCATGACTAACATCGGTCACTTCCGTGCCGCAGGTAAACTGCTGGATGCGCATAAAGGCCAGTTGCCGACTCGCCTGTGGGTGGCACCGCCAACCCGTATGGACGCCGCGCAGTTGACCGAAGAAGGCTACTACAGCGTCTTCGGTAAGAGTGGTGCGCGTATAGAGATACCTGGCTGTTCCCTGTGTATGGGTAACCAGGCGCGTGTGGCAGACGGTGCGACGGTGGTTTCCACCTCTACCCGTAACTTCCCGAACCGTCTGGGTACTGGCGCGAACGTCTTCCTGGCTTCTGCGGAACTGGCTGCTGTTGCGGCACTTCTTGGCAAACTGCCGACGCCGGAAGAGTACCAGACCTACGTGGCGCAAGTAGATAAAACTGCCGTTGATACTTACCGTTATCTGAACTTCAACCAGCTTTCTCAGTACACCGAAAAAGCCGATGGTGTAATTTTCCAGACTGCGGTTTAAAAAGTCAGCGCACGCGCTGCGCATAAACGACACAATGCCCGGTGAATGAGATTCCCGGGCATTTTTTTATTTCTAAACCATCGCCGTTCCGCTGTTTTTCTCCGGTAAGGCTGCGATAATTACATCAATGGCGCAATGCGATTTCGGCGCATTGCCGGGAGCAGAGGAACACACTATGGATTACGAATTTCTGCGCGATATTACCGGAGTGGTAAAGGTGCGTATGTCCATGGGGCATGAAGTGGTCGGGCACTGGTTTAATGAAGAGGTGAAAGAAAACCTGGCCTTGCTTGATGAAGTGGAAGACGCCGCGCGCACGCTCAAAGGTAGCGAACGTTCCTGGCAGCGGGCAGGGCATGAGTACACGCTATGGATGGACGGCGAAGAGGTGATGATTCGCGCCAATCAACTGGAATTTGCTGGCGATGAAATGGAAGAGGGGATGAACTACTACGACGAAGAAAGCCTGTCGCTGTGCGGCGTTGAGGATTTTCTTCAGGTGGTGGCGGCGTACCGTAAATTCGTACAGCAGAAGTAAATAAAGCAGGCGGAGCCTCTGTGCTCCGCCTGAGCCGTTAAACAGCTGGCATATTGCGCCCGTAATAAATCTCGCGCATCTCTTTCCACAGCGCAGCGGTAATTTCTTTGCGCTCGCTGTCGGTTAAATCTTCCGGTTTGGTGTGGAACATGTAGTGCTTAAGGTCGAACTCTTTAAGCAACATCTTGGTATGGAAGATATTTTCCTGATAGACGTTTACATCCACCATGTCATACAGCGCCTTCATATCCTCGGACATAAAGTTCTGAATCGAATTAATCTCATGGTCGATAAAGTGCTTCATACCGTTGATGTCACGCGTAAAGCCACGCACGCGATAATCAATGGTTACGATATCGGACTCAAGCTGGTGGATCAGGTAATTCAGCGCCTTCAGCGGGGAAATCACGCCGCAGGTGGAGACTTCTATGTCGGCGCGGAAGGTACATAAACCGCCTTCAGGATGGCTTTCCGGGTAGGTATGTACGCAAATATGACTTTTATCGAGATGGGCAACCACGGCTTCTGGCAGCGGGCCGGGGTGTTCTGTTTTGTCGATAAGTTTCGGATCAACCGGCTCTTCGCTCACCAGAATAGTGACGCTGGCACCCTGTGGTTCGTAATCCTGGCGGGCGATGTTAAGAATATTGGCTCCGATAATGGAACAGGTTTCTGACAGGATTTCGGTCAGACGATTGGCATTATAGAGTTCATCGATATAAGCAATATAACCGTCGCGCTCTTCGGCAGTTTTGGCGTAGCAGATATCGTAAATACAAAAACTCAGACTTTTGGTCAGATTATTAAAGCCATGCAGTTTCAGTTTTTTCAATTTCTTATCTTCTCCTTAGGACGGCTGTGAAGCCAGTGCGTCTTGCAGATACTGAGGTAAGGCAAAAGCTGCCGTGTGGACTGCCGGGTTGTAATAACGGCATTTCAGGCCAGAGGCGAGAAAACGCGCCTGAATAATTTCGGTAGAGAGATGGCGTAAGGCGTCGTTATCTGTTGCCCATGCAAAGGTCATGATGCCGCCGTAATAGGTCGGGATCGCCGCCTGATAAAAGCCAACGTCGCTGAAGTAATGGCTGAGTTTGCGATGGCTGTCGATGGCCTCTTCCTGCTGTAAAAAACAGACACCGTTCTGCGCGACGAAAATACCGCCAGGATTCAGGCAACGTTTGCAACCTTCATAAAATGCTGAGGTAAACAGGCTTTCGCCGGGACCGATTGGATCGGTGCAGTCGGAGATAATTACGTCGAAGGTCTGGCTGGTTTGATTAACGAAATTGACACCATCATCGATCACCAGTTTAAAGCGTGGATCGTCGTAGCTACCGGCATTATGGTTGGGCAGATACTGACGGCAGAACGTCACGACACCCGCATCGATTTCCACCATCGTGATTGACTCAACGTTTTTATGTCGGGTCACTTCACGCAGCATGGCACCGTCGCCGCCGCCGATGATCAGAACATGTTTCGCGTGACCGTGAGCCAGTAGAGGAACGTGGGTCATCATCTCATGATAGATAAACTCGTCGCGCTCGGTGGTTTGTACTACACCATCCAGCGCCATCACGCGACCAAATGCGGCGTTCTCAAAAATGATCAGATCCTGGTGATCGGTCTTTTCATGATACAGAACATTATCTACAGCAAAGTACTGCCCAAACTGGTCGTGTAGCGTTTCATGCCACCGTTTTTTTTCGGCCATGGGTTGATACCTCCTTTGTTAACACCCGTAAAAAAAGGGCGCAACATAATAGCTAACATTGACCGCAGATGCACGGTCAATATTTCTACAAAAAGGTATCAGGGATTATTTGACGTAGGCAAGCAGGCTTAAGGAATCGCGAGCCAGGGCTTTGCACTTTTTAGCGACGGGAATGCTAATACCGCTGAGATCGCGATAGCTATCTTCACCGAGAGATTTCATGTCGAAGGTGTCGTAATTGCTGAGATCCCACTGGTTTTGCTGGGCGAAAAAGACCAGTGCGCGACGAATTTGCCCGTTAGGTAAGTTCTGGTAACCGCAATCGTTCTTCAGAAAAACAAACACTGCCGTTAAATCGGCCATATCTTCGGCTTCAGACTCGCTGAGCGCGTAACTGTTTGCGCATACAGCCATCAGGCTGCCGAATAATACTGTTCTGAAAAACGTCTTCATTGCTTCTACCAGGACTTAAAGATGATAAACGTTAGCACACTGCGAGCGAGGCGACGACCATTATTGTGGATTAAATTGTGTCTGTGGCTTGACCTTCCTGTAAGGGGAAGGACTATGCTCAACGTTTGATTTTGTTTCGCCTGCTTAAGAATAAGGAAATAACTATGCAACGTCGTGATTTCTTAAAATATTCCGTCGCGCTGGGCGTGGCTTCGGCTTTGCCACTGTGGAGCCGCGCAGTATTTGCGGCGGATCGTCCAACGTTACCGATCCCTGATTTGCTCACGACCGATGCCCGTAATCGTATTCAGTTAACTATTGGTGAAGGCCAGTCCAGCTTTGCCGGGAAAACGGCGACCACCTGGGGTTACAACGGCAATCTGCTGGGGCCGGCGGTGAAATTACAGCGCGGCAAAGCGGTAACGGTTGATATCTATAACCAACTGGCGGAAGAGACGACGTTGCACTGGCACGGGCTGGAAGTGCCGGGTGAAGTGGACGGCGGCCCGCAGGGGATTATTCCGCCTGGCGGTAAACGCACGGTGACGCTGAACGTTGATCAACCTGCCGCCACTTGCTGGTTCCATCCGCATCAACACGGCAAAACCGGGCGTCAGGTGGCGATGGGGCTGGCAGGACTGGTAGTGATTGAAGATGACGAGATCCTGAAATTAATGCTGCCGAAACAGTGGGGTATCGATGATGTCCCGGTGATCGTTCAGGATAAAAAATTTAACGCCGACGGGCAGATTGATTATCAACTGGATGTGATGACTGCCGCCGTGGGCTGGTTTGGCGATACGCTGCTGACCAACGGCGCTATTTACCCGCAACACGCTGCACCGCGTGGCTGGCTGCGCCTGCGTTTGCTTAATGGCTGTAATGCCCGCTCGCTCAATTTCGCCACCAGCGACAATCGCCCGCTGTATGTGATTGCCAGCGATGGTGGTCTGCTGCCTGAACCGGTGAAGGTGAGCGAACTGCCGGTGCTGATGGGCGAGCGTTTTGAAGTGCTGGTGGAGGTTAACGACAACAAACCGTTTGATCTGGTGACGCTACCGGTCAGCCAGATGGGAATGGCGATTGCGCCGTTTGATAAGCCGCATCCGGTAATGCGTATTCAGCCGATTGCCATTAGTGCTTCAGGTGCCTTACCTGACACATTAAGTAGCCTGCCTGCTTTACCTTCGCTGGACGGATTAACGGTACGCAATCTGCAACTCTCTATGGATCCGATGCTCGATATGATGGGGATGCAGATGCTGATGGAGAAATATGGCGATCAGGCGATGGCCGGGTTGGATCACAGCCAGATGATGGGGCATATGGGGCACGGTAATATGAATCATATGAGCCACGGCGGGAAGTTCGATTTCCACCATGCCAATAAAATCAACGGTCAGGCGTTTGATATGAACAAGCCGATGTTTGCGGCGGCGAAAGGACAGTACGAACGTTGGGTTATTTCTGGCGTGGGTGACATGATGCTGCATCCGTTCCATATCCACGGTACGCAGTTCCGTATCTTGTCAGAAAATGGCAAACCGCCAGCGCCGCATCGCGCAGGCTGGAAAGATACCGTTAAGGTAGAAGGTAATGTCAGCGAAGTGCTGGTGAAGTTTAATCACGATGCCCCGAAAGAACATGCTTATATGGCGCACTGCCATCTGCTGGAGCATGAAGATACGGGGATGATGTTAGGGTTTACGGTGTAAAAATACGTATTCGGAAATATGCCCGGATCTCTCCGGGCTTTAAACTGATGACAAACGCAAAATTGCCTGATGCGCTACACTTATCAGGCCTACGCACCATACGATTTTGTAGGCCGAATAAGGCGTTTACGCCGCATCCGGCATGAACAAAGCGCACTTTGTCAGTAATCTGAGCGAATCTTACTTCACATCATCCGGCAGCGCATAAGCCACAATATAGTCGCCCATCTTCGTACCAAATGAACCGTGACCGCCTGCGGAGATCACCACATACTGCTTACCATTCACTTCATAGGTCATCGGTGTTGCCTGACCGCCCGCTGGTAGACGACCCTGCCACAGTTTTTCACCGTTGCTCATGTTGTAAGCGCGCAGGTAGTTATCTGCCGTAGCGGCAATAAACAGCACGTTACCCGCCGTGGAGATTGGTCCGCCGAGCATCGGCATACCCATATTAAACGGCACCGGAACGGGCATCGGGAACGGCATACTGTCCTGCGGCGTACCAATACGTTTCTTCCACACCACTTCATTGGTTTTCAGATCCAGTGCCGAGATGTAACCCCATGCTGGTTGTTTACATGGCAGACCAAACGGCGAAAGGAACGGGTTGAGCGTGACACCATACGGTACACCGTACTGCGGCTGAATGCCGGATTCCGTACCCGTGCCTTTGGCATCTTTCGGTTGCTCCATCGGGTTGCCAGGACCACGCGGGATCAGTTTCGAAACAAACGGCAGCGCCATTGGGTTGGCAATCGCCACTTCACGATTCGGATCAACGGAAATCCCGCCCCATTCGAACATCCCCAGGTTACCGGGGAAGACCAGCGTACCCTGTTCAGATGGCGGGGTGAAAATGCCTTCATAGCGCATCTGGTGGAACATCACGCGGCACACCAGTTGGTCAAACATGGTGGCACCCCACATATCCGCACCGCTTAGATCTTTTGTCGGACGGAAGCTCAGCTCAGAGAACGGTTGAGTAGGGGTAACGTAATCGCCTTTCGCTGCGCCTTGTGGCACTGGTTTTTCCGGGGCAGGAACCACCAGTTCACCATTACGACGATCGAGCACAAAAATGTTGCCGGTTTTCGCCGGAGCGTAAATGACCGGAACCTTTTGACCATTAACGGTGATATCCGCCAGCGTCGGCTGTGCCGGAAGATCCATATCCCACAGGTCATGGTGAACGGTCTGGTAACTCCACGCCAGTTTCCCGGTAGTGGCATTCAGCGCCAGAATCGAGCTGGCATAACGTTCCTGTTCCGGTGTGCGGTTACCGCCCCAGATATCTGGTGTGGTCACGCCCATCGGCAGATACACCAGATCCAGCTTCGCGTCATAGGCCGCAGGTGCCCACGAGTTTGGCGAGTTAAAGGTAAAGGTGTGTTCGTCAGACGGGATCGCGTTCGGATCTTTCGCGCCCGGATCAAAGGCCCACAGCAGCTTCCCGGTGTTGACATCAAAACCACGGATCACGCCAGACGTTTCGCGGGTTGAGAAGTTATCGGTGACCGAACCGGCCATCACGATGGTTTTATCGGTAATAATCGGTGGCGAAGTCGGTTCATACAGACCCGGTTTGGTGTCCGGCATATTGCTTTGCAGATTGAGCACGCCTTTATTGGCGAAGGTTTCGCACAGCTTGCCGTTTTCGGCGTTAATCGCAATCAGTCGACCATCATTGACCGGAAGAATGATACGTCGCGGGCAATCCGCCATCACTTCCGGCGAAGCCGTTTCTGCTTTGGCTTCATGATAAGAGACGCCACGGCAGGTTACGTGCTGGAAAGACTCGTTGGTTTTCAGCTCAGGATCGTAATGCCATTTCTCTTTGCCGCTGGCGGCATCAAGCGCAAACAGTCGCTGGTGAGCGGTACACAGGTAAAGGGTGTCGCCCACTTTAATTGGCGTCACTTCATTGGTGATTTCGCCCGGATCGTTCGGCTGTTTCACATCACCCGTGCGAAATACCCAGGCTTCTTTCAGGTTGTGGACGTTATCGGCGTTAATTTGCTTCAGAGGCGAAAAGCGTTGGCCTTCCTGATTGCGGCCATAGGCAGGCCAGTCCTGATCGGCAACGGGGGAGATGGCTTCTGCTGGCGTGGCATCGGCGCTTAAGGTGCCGTTGATTTCCTGCGGATCGTTAAATCCGGCCCAGGTGAGGATTCCGCCACTAATCAGCAGTGCGACCACCAGTGCGGCAACTGCGCCGCTGGCAGGAATGACCAGGCGACGCCAGACAAACGGCAGGATCAGCCAGATGCCGAAGAAGACCAGAATGTCGCTGCGCGGAGTCAGCGCCCAGAAGTCGAAACCGACTTCCCAGACGCCCCAAATCATAGTGCCGAGCAGCAGAGCCGCGTATAGCCAAAGCGCGGCGCGTTTACTGCGCCACAGCATCCAGGCGACGCCGAGCATCACAAGGCCTGCAATAGGGTAGTACCAGGAGCCGCCAATCGCGACCAGCCAGCCTCCGCCAATGAGAAGATACAGCCCGCAAAGAGCTGCAAAAAGGGCTGTTAGCGTGACGAGTAATCGTCGCGAGCCGGTATTGTTAATTGCCATAAAGAGACACCATTTCAATTCATTAATATTTTAGTAGCAATTAATTATAGGTTTTAACATGTGTGATCGTCATCACAATTTGAGCTTTATTAACAGATTCCGCCAATGAATAGTTTTACTGGTATACTGCGTGTCTTGCGCTTTGCTGCGGTGCCGAAGCTAGCCCGTGCGAAGTGATTTGTTTTTAAATCATATGGTTAGAGATATGAAACATACTGTAGAAGTAATGATCCCCGAAGCGGAGATTAAAGCGCGTATCGCCGAACTGGGTCGTCAGATTACTGAGCGTTACAAAGACAGCGGCAGCGATATGGTGCTGGTAGGCCTGCTGCGTGGCTCATTTATGTTTATGGCGGACCTGTGCCGTGAAGTTCAGGTATCTCATGAAGTCGACTTTATGACCGCCTCCAGCTACGGTAGCGGCATGTCCACCACCCGTGATGTGAAAATCCTCAAAGATCTGGATGAAGATATCCGTGGCAAGGACGTGCTGATTGTTGAAGATATCATCGACTCCGGTAATACACTGTCGAAAGTGCGTGAAATCTTAAGCCTGCGCGAACCGAAGTCGCTGGCGATTTGTACGCTGCTGGATAAACCGTCCCGCCGTGAAGTGAACGTGCCGGTAGAATTTATCGGTTTCTCGATCCCGGATGAGTTTGTGGTGGGTTACGGCATTGATTACGCACAGCGTTACCGCCATCTGCCGTATATCGGCAAAGTGATTCTGCTGGACGAATAAGTGCGGATTTGCCGGATGTGTTGCATCCGGCATGGCGAATTTATTTGTGATTGATGTGCTTCAGCTTGAGGTTGGAAATCCCGTGACGGTAACGTTGCTCCAGGGTTTCGCGGTTGGTGGCTGTGACATCCAGGTCACGCAATAAGCCGTCGTGAATGCCGTAAGCCCAGCCGTGAATGGTGACTTTCTGCCCGCGTTTCCACGCTGATTGCATAATGGTGGAGTGACCCAGGTTATATACCTGTTCCATTACGTTCAGTTCGCACAGGGTATCCAGACGACGCTCTGGCGGCATTTCGCCGAGCAATGAGCTATGTTTGAACCAGATATCGCGGATGTGCAGCAGCCAGTTGTTGATAAGCCCCAGTTCCGGGTTTTCAACAGCAGCTTGCACGCCGCCGCAACCATAGTGGCCACAGATAATAATATGTTCAACTTCGAGAACATCCACTGCATACTGAACCACGGAGAGGCAGTTTAGATCGGTGTGAATGACCAGGTTAGCAACATTACGGTGAACAAAGAGTTCGCCCGGCTCAAGACCGGTTAAACGTTCAGCAGGAACGCGACTGTCGGAACATCCAATCCATAGAAAGCGCGGTTTTTGCGCTTGTGCCAGTTTCTCAAAAAACCCGGGATCCTCTTCCACCAGCATTTTTGACCATAGTGCATTATTGCTGATGAGTGTATCTATGTCTTTCATGGAGGTTAACGACCTGTAACCAAATAATTACGTTTGGCTAATATAGGGCAACTCCGGGACGATTTAAACCACAGATAAAGTGTAAGAACGTAAGGTAAGTAAAAATTTATGACCATTGCACTGGAACTTCAACAGCTTAAAAAAACCTATCCAGGCGGCGTTCAGGCGCTTCGTGGAATAGATTTGCAGGTCGAGGCGGGTGATTTTTATGCGCTTCTGGGGCCGAATGGGGCCGGGAAATCGACCACTATCGGTATTATCAGCTCGCTGGTAAATAAGACCTCCGGGCGCGTCAGCGTATTTGGTTACGATCTTGAAAAAGATGTCGTTAATGCCAAACGCCAGTTGGGGCTGGTGCCGCAGGAATTTAACTTCAACCCGTTTGAAACCGTGCAGCAAATTGTGGTGAATCAGGCAGGGTACTACGGCGTGGAGCGCAAAGAAGCGTACATCCGCAGCGAAAAATATCTTAAACAACTCGATCTATGGGGAAAACGCAACGAACGTGCGCGTATGTTATCTGGCGGGATGAAGCGCCGTTTAATGATTGCCCGTGCGTTAATGCATGAACCTAAACTACTGATTCTCGACGAACCGACCGCAGGCGTGGATATTGAACTTCGCCGCTCAATGTGGGGCTTTTTGAAGGATTTAAACGACAAAGGCACCACCATCATTCTCACCACGCACTACCTGGAAGAAGCAGAAATGCTGTGCCGCAATATCGGCATTATTCAACACGGTGAGCTGGTGGAAAATACCTCGATGAAGGCGCTGCTGGCGAAGCTGAAATCGGAAACCTTTATTCTCGATCTCGCACCGAAAAGCCCGTTGCCGAAGCTCGATGGTTATCAGTATCGACTGGTCGATACCGCCACGCTTGAAGTTGAAGTGCTGCGCGAGCAGGGGATCAACAGTGTGTTTACGCAGTTAAGCGAGCAGGGCATTCAGGTATTAAGTATGCGTAACAAAGCCAACCGTCTGGAAGAGCTGTTTGTTTCACTGGTTAATGAAAAACAAGGAGATCGCGCATGATGCATCTTTACTGGGTGGCGTTAAAAAGCATCTGGGCGAAAGAAATTCATCGCTTTATGCGTATCTGGGTGCAGACGCTGGTGCCGCCGGTCATCACCATGACCCTTTACTTTATTATCTTCGGCAACCTGATTGGTTCGCGCATTGGTGATATGCATGGCTTCAGCTATATGCAGTTCATCGTGCCGGGGCTGATCATGATGTCGGTGATCACCAATGCCTACGCCAACGTTGCATCATCATTTTTTGGTGCCAAGTTCCAGCGTAATATTGAAGAGTTGCTGGTCGCTCCGGTTCCAACGCACGTGATTATCGCCGGATATGTCGGCGGCGGCGTGGCGCGTGGGCTGTTTGTTGGCATTCTGGTGACGGCGATTTCGCTGTTCTTTGTGCCGTTTCAGGTGCATTCGTGGGTATTCGTTGCCTTAACACTGGTGCTCACGGCGGTGTTGTTCTCCCTTGCGGGTTTGCTGAACGGTGTGTTTGCCAAAACGTTCGATGACATCAGTCTGGTGCCAACCTTTGTATTAACGCCACTCACGTATTTGGGCGGGGTCTTTTACTCCCTGACTTTGCTGCCGCCGTTCTGGCAGGGACTGTCGCACCTGAACCCAATCGTTTATATGATCAGTGGATTCCGCTACGGCTTCCTCGGCATTAATGATGTGCCGCTGGTCACGACTTTTGGCGTGCTGGTTGTTTTTATTATTGCGTTTTATCTGATCTGCTGGTCGCTGATCCAGCGTGGGCGCGGCTTGCGTAGCTAAGTCGCTCTCCTCTCCTCCGGATACGGGGGAGGGGAGTTTTGACGGCTATCACCCTTTATCAACAATGGTCAGGGTAGACTGATTTTCGGCTAAGGAGGAAAGCAATGTTAGGTTGGGTCATTACCTGTCACGACGATAGGGCGCAAGAGATACTGGATGCGCTGGAAAAAAAACATGGTGCACTTATCCAGTGCCGGGCAGTGAATTTCTGGCGCGGGTTAAGTTCAAATATGCTTAGCCGCATGATGTGCGATGCTCTGCATGAAACTGATTCTGGCGATGGGGTGATTTTTTTAACCGATATAGCAGGCGCTGCACCTTATCGTGTTGCGTCGTTATTAAGCCACAAGCATTCTCGTTGTGAAGTCATTTCTGGGGTGACGTTACCGTTAATTGAGCAGATGCTCCCCTGTCGGGAGACAATGTCCAGTGCGGCATTTCGAGAGCATATCGTGGCATCAGGAGCACCTGAAGTCAGTAGCCTCTGGCATCAGCAACAAAAGAATCCCCCTTTTGTCCTCAAGCACAATTGGTTCGAGTATTAAATCGCATTCTGATTTTGCTACACTAACTGCGTTGTTTCTCGCCTGGTAGTTTCCTCATGATTAAAAAGATAATTTTCCTGGTGCTGCTGGTTTCATCTGCTGTCAGCGCAGCACTTCCCACGCGTTATATGCAAACCACTCAGGATGCGACTATCTGGGGAAAAATTGGCGACAACACGGTAACCGTCGGTAACATTCGTGCCGGGCAGATTATTTCGGTCATCCCAACCACAGCCGATTATTATGAATTCAATTTTTGTTTTGCTACGGGGTATATTGATAAAGGTCATCTTGAACCTGTACAAGGGCGGCAAAAAGTTGAAGATGGTCTGGGTGATCTGAATAAACCACTGAGCAACCAAAATCTTATTACCTGGAAAGATACGCCGGTATATAACGCGCCCGATGCAGGCAGTGCGCCATTTGGCGTGCTGGCCGATAACTTGCGTTATCCCATTATCAGTAAATTGAAAGATCGCCTGAATCAAACCTGGTATCAAATTCGTATTGGCGAACGTCTGGCCTATATCAGCGCGCTGGATGCGCAGCAGGATAACGGTATTCCTGTATTGACCTACCATCATATTTTACGCGATGAAGAGAATACTCGTTTTCGCCATACGTCGACCACAACGTCGGTACGTGCATTCAATAACCAGATGACCTGGTTGCGTGACAGGGGATATACCACGTTGACCTTGTATCAACTGGAAGGATATCTGCGTAATTCGATGAATCTCCCCGCTCGCGCGGTTGTGTTGACATTTGATGATGGTTTGAAATCGGTGAGTCGTTATGCATACCCCATTCTGAAACAATACGGTATGAAGGCGACGGCATTTATTATTACCTCGCGTATTAAACGCCATCCACAAAAATGGAATCCACAGTCGTTACAGTTTATGAGTATTTCTGAACTGCATGATGTCAGCGATGTTTTTGATTTCCAGTCACATACCCATTTTTTACATCGGGTTGATGGTTATCGCCGACCCATATTACTTAGCCGCAGTGAGCATAATATTTTGTTTGATTTTGAACGTTCACGTCGGGCGCTGACGCAATTTAATCCGCATGTATTGTATCTTTCTTATCCGTTTGGCGGATTTAATGACAAAGCGGTTAAAGCGGCAAATGATGCCGGGTTTCATCTGGCGGTGACGACCATGAAAGGTAAAGTAAAACCGGGGGATAATCCCTTGTTGCTAAAACGGCTTTATATCTTAAGAACGGATTCGCTGGAGACGATGTCGCGGCTGGTGAGTAACCAGCCGCAGGGATGATTATCAGGCAACCTGAACCGGGATCGCTTTCGCGGTACGTTTCATTTCGTTGTCGCCTTCAAAGTAGGCAACGTTGGGGCGCCAGGTACGGGCTTCGGCATCTGGCATAGTGACGAAGCTGGCGATGATGACAATATCGCCGACGCTGGCGCAGTGAGCCGCCGCGCCGTTGACAGAAATAATTCTCGAACCGCGCTCTGCCGCAATGGCGTAGGTGGAGAAACGCTTGCCGTTGGTGACATTCCAGATATCAATGGCTTCGTTTTCGAGAATACCGGCTGCGTCAAGAAAATCCTGGTCAATGGCGCAAGAACCTTCATAGTGCAGGTCCGCATGAGTCACTTTCACGCGGTGGAGTTTGCCCTGCAGCATCGTGCGAATCATAACTTCTACCTTTCTACCCTGTCGTTAACGAAGCAGGCGGAGCCTGCTTTGAGAAAATTCTCACGCAGTATTGCCCGATTTTTGTTTAGTGTCTACTCATCTGACGGCATTTGCATCAGCAGTTTGCGTACCGCGCCGAAGTGTGCCATGTAACGCCTGTAACCAATTGAAATTTCTCTGAACGCTGCTCGGTAAACAATAAAGAGGCGGCTGACGGCTGCGCGCCTTGACTGGATACTGCCTTCACGCAAGACAACACGGAAGGCAGGTAAGATGGACGCACCAAGTACCACGCCGCATGACGCGGTGTTTAAACAATTTTTAATGCATGCGGATACCGCTCGCGACTTCCTCGACATACACCTGCCTGAGGAATTGCGTGAGATCTGCGATCTCAACACGCTGCATCTGGAGTCGGGGAGTTTCATCGAAGAAAGCCTGAAAGGGCACAGCACCGACGTGCTCTATTCCGTGCAAATGCTGGGTAATCCCGGCTATCTGTATGTCGTGATTGAACATCAAAGCAAGCCGGACAAAAAAATGGCCTTTCGCATGATGCGCTACTCTATTGCCGCCATGCACCGACATCTGGAGGCTGACCACGATAAGCTGCCGCTGGTGGTGCCGATTCTGTTTTATCAGGGCGAGGCCACGCCTTACCCGCTCTCAATGTGCTGGTTTGATATGTTTTACTCACCGGAACTGGCGCGACGCGTCTACAACAACCCTTTCCCGCTGGTGGATATCACTATCACGCCGGATGACGAGATCATGCAGCATCGGCGGATTGCGATTCTCGAACTGCTGCAAAAACATATTCGCCAACGGGATTTAATGTTATTGCTGGAGCAACTGGTCACGCTGATTGACGAAGGGTACACTAGCGGAAGTCAGTTAGTTGCCATGCAAAACTATATGCTGCAACGCGGTCATACTGAACAAGCGGATTTGTTTTACGGTGTGGTGAGAGACAGGGAATCGGGAGGGGAGTCTATGATGACGTTGGCGCAGTGGTTTGAAGAGAAGGGAATTGAGAAGGGGATTCAGCAGGGAATTGAGAAGGGGATTCAGCAGGGAATTGAGAAGATGGCCCATCGTCTTCTGAGTAAAGGAATGTCTCGGGAAGACGTTGCAGATATGGCAAATTTACCTCTTGCCGAGATTGATAAGCTAATTAACTCTAACTAAATTGCCTGCGATATGAATAATCGCTTACAGACGTCATCGCCATGACGTGGGCAAATGAATAACTGGCGCCATCAGCCGTAGCGCCAGTTAAGTATTACGCCAGTTCGACTATTTTATTGTCGATCAGGCGAGCGTCGCCAAGCCAGGCGGCTACCAGAATCACGGCGCGTTTACTGTTTTCAGTGACTTCCAGCAACGTGTCAGCATCACGAATCTGAATATCATCGGCGCGGAAACCTTTTTCATTCAGTTCTTGCCCGGCAATGGCAATAATTTCATCGAGATCCCGCTCTCCAGCCTGCAATTTGTCGGCAATCGAACTTAAAACCTTGTACAGACCGGGCGCAATTTTGCGTTGTTCTGCCGTCAGATAACCATTACGGGAACTGAGCGCCAGGCCGTCTTTCGCGCGCATAATTGGCACACCGACAATCTCAATATCAAAGCCCATATCGGCAACCATTTTGCGGATCAGCGCCAGTTGCTGAAAATCTTTTTCACCGAAGCAGGCGATGTCCGGCTGGACAAGGTTGAACAACTTGCTAACGATGGTCGAAACGCCACGGAAATGCCCTGGGCGGCTGGCACCTTCCAGCATGGTGGAAAGACCGGGAACATCAACATAGGTGTGGGTTTCTGTACCGTTCGGGTAGATCTCTTTTACTGATGGAGCGAAAACCAGATCCACTTTACGTTTATTCAGCTTCTCGCAGTCTTCCTGCAAGGTGCGTGGATAGCGAGCCAGATCTTCCGGGCGATCGAACTGCATCGGGTTAACGAAAATACTGACGACGACCACATCGGCGCGGGCTTTCGCTTCATCGACCAGCTTCATATGACCATCGTGCAGGTTACCCATGGTAGGCACCAGCGCCACACGCTTGCCTTCCATACGCAGGCGGCGGATTTGCTGACGCAGCAGCGGCAGAGTTTCGATAATTAACACAACGTGACTCCTTAATGGAAACTGTGTTCTTCGCCCGGATAAGCGCCGGACTCCACTTCAGCCATATACTGCCGTACAGCAGCGCGGATGTCGCTCGCTTCGGCAAGGAAATTTTTGGCAAATTTAGGGATGTGGCCGCCGGTAATGCCGAATGCATCGTGCATCACGAGGATTTGCCCATCGGTAACATTCCCCGCGCCAATACCGATAACCGGAATTGCCAGCGCCTCGGTAATACGTTTTGCCAGCTCAACCGGTACGCATTCCAGTACTAATAGTTGCGCACCCGCAGCTTCTAAGGCTAAAGCGTCATTAAGTAAACGGTCGCCTGCATCGCCGCGCCCTTGCACTTTATAACCGCCGAAAATATTCACCGACTGTGGCGTTAAGCCCAAATGTCCACAAACAGGAACTGCGCGTTCGGTCAGCATTTGTACCGTTTCCACCAGCCAGGCACCGCCTTCGATTTTGACCATATTCGCACCCGCGCGCATGACAGTTGCGGCGTTTTCAAATGCTTGTTCAGGAGTGGCATAAGCCATAAATGGCAGGTCAGCCAGCAGCAGACAGTTTGGCGCACCGCGACGAACGGCGGCAGTGTGGTAGGCGATATCTTCCACAGTGACAGGGAGGGTGGAGTCATGGCCCTGAACCGTCATTCCAAGGGAATCCCCCACCAGCATGACGTTAATTCCTTCGTCGGCAAACAATTTTGCAAAGCTATAGTCGTAAGCAGTGATGGTGGCGAAGCGTTTTTTTTCCTGTTTACATTTTTGCAGCAGGGAAATGGTAGTTGGTTTCATAACGTGTCCTGATGGCTAATGTCAGATCTGTTGGCATTCTATCAGTCGTATTAAGGGGGGCAATCGTTTTAGTGGGTCACATCGTCAGTTGCCTGACGATGTGTTTGGCTTGTCAAGGGTAGGTAATCTGGAATCTGCCGGTGGCTTCGAAATCGCCAGCTTTTATCGTACTGTTCCCGTCTTGTTGCAATGTCGCCTGAAATTCAAGGGGCTGTGTTGTACCCTGACCATTTCCGGGGTAAATCCCCCCTGATGAATCAATCTCGCTTTCATAGGATTTATAAACAGATGTTCCTACGTTAGGTTCAAGAACCATTTTTTCATTAACACTGTTTTTTAAACCTTCAATAAGTACGCCGACGCCCTCTGCTGCACCGTTACCTTGTAAAGTATTGGCGAGTAACTTTTTATTCTGTTGTCCTATTTTTGCAGAGGTCATTTTGGTTTCAATATTTTGTACTCGAATACAGTTTTGCAATGTTATCTGAAAAGGCACAGGCGTTGCGCCATTTTTAATTTGACTGATTTCGTAGCTCCCCAATGCGACAGTTGAGTTCTGGACGGTATCTCCTGTTACAACTGAAGAAAAACACGTAGGAAGCGATAGTTTTACATTACTTAAATTAAAGTTGATATAGATAGGTCCGCTGTATCCCTGGATCGCTGAGCCGGCGTCTTCGGCTTTAAAACGATAAATATAATCACTTGTGCTCAGTAATGTGATATTTTGGGTTGCTGTAGGTGCAAATGTGGCATCTGTATAAAATTCAACGGTAAAAGTTTGAAATATTCCCCCTAACCCCCAAAATTGTGGATAACTATTATCCATGTCTTTACATCTTCTTTCCATGTCGGCGTCATGGAACACAAAGTGAAATTTTTGCGCATCTGTATCCCCGATATATATTTCAGAAACATCTGCTCTTGTTTCATAAGCTGACCATATAGCTGAAATCTTTAATGTGTAATAAAGTCCGGTAACGGATGTTTTGAATAATTTATGTCCTCCATAAGAGAGTCCAGAGTCGACCATTGCATTTCTGATCGTCATCGGGCCACCTGAGGCGCTCTTATGTGCTGTGCAATAAAGAGTGCCATTAGAAGCTGTATCCTGACCCTCCCAGTATAATTGTACCCCAGTAGGACCCAACGTTGTCGGGCGATAAAACACCAGACTATTATTTCCGGGATACATAAAATTTACACGACCATCTCTGTCAGGTGGAGTTGCACTCGCGCCAACGATAAAATCAATTTTTGCGCAACAAACAGAGCTAAACAAAAAAAGAATACTAAAAAAAATAATATGTGAAGCTGTTCTCATATTCACTCCTTTAAATATGTTTGTTGTATGAGTGCATAATAAATTGTCTTACTAAAGAATAGCTGACATAGCTAACCTGGGGTGTTCGTCCAGGCGATAGTGAAATTGTGCTTACCAATTGCACCTGCTCATTGAGAATTTCTAATTGTGTTAAAATTATAGGTTCCATCCTGAGTTTTCCATTTCCTTACGCTGGTTATTCGTACCAAGCATCGACCAGTACGCTGGTTGTCACTTTGCCACTACCAACGCTTGTAGCGTTATTGACTTTTTGCATTCTGGTATAAAAATTCCAGCGGGAGTTATTCATTTTATCAGCGTCGATGGTGTATACAGACCGGGAAACTCCTGCAGGAGACCAGACATTAAACTTATTATTACTGTCATTAACTGAAAAAATGACTATCCCGACATTACTGGCTCCGTTGATGTCCTCGTTTGGGAATATCTGCGATGAGCCAGGTGCAAAAGAGCCCGTCTTGGGTTTAAAGTCCAAATGTAACTGTTTTGTTCCGGTTAATGCTGTACCGGAACAGCCAGATAACAGAATGGAGAAGTTTTTGCCGCCCGTATAATATTGTTCAGCTGTCGTGTTGTTGGCGAAATAATCCAGCCCTACAGTGGCTAAATTAATGATACCGTTATTGTCGATTTCCATTTTGCAAGTTGAACTGAGAACTTTAGCATTAAAATCAACATTAAGCTCCGCATAGGCAGCGGAACTCATCAAGGCTATGTTTATCGTTAAAGCGGCAAATAAATTATGTCTTTTCATAACATCACTTTTGCACTGGCTACGTCAAAATTTACTGGTAAGTGATGTTAAACACCGCAGGGGTGTTAAAATCACCGGCTCTGATGTCAGTATCTGCTTTGCCACTGTCGCGTACCAACCGTGCGCTAAGCGGAAACACTTTGGCATTATTCGTCATGGTCACAGTGGTCGAGTTTTTAGCTTTACACTCAATTTGCTTACCACTGTCTGGTGTCGCAGAGTCCCAAACTTCGACGGCTACCGCTTCCGCTTTGTTGGTCGATGCTGCGTTAGCAAATGCTTTCCCGTTGCCGTTGCCATCACAAGCTGCGCCATTGCCTGGGCTTAGGGTAAATACCGCCTGATTCTGTGGCAGACCATCACAGCCGCTAAATGCCAACTGGAATTTTTGCACTTTTGCTTTGCTGATCACTTCGGGAATATAGACGTTCTGGAAATTGACGGTGTCAATCTTTGCACTACCGGTGTCCTGCAACTCAACTTTACAGGTCCCGGCAGTGATATTGGTAACAATAGTCAAATCTAATGCGTCGACGGTCGCGTACACCGGGTTGATACCAAGAGTAGCGCAGGTCAAAACACTCGCGATACACCAGGCTAATTTTACTCTTTTCATTAGATTACCCCGTTACTCATAGGTGAAATTAAACGTGACTTTGGCATCAAATGGACCGATCGTGCCAGTATTTGGCGTAACTTCACGCATGGCTGCGCTTAAGTTTAATCCTTTACTCATTTCATCGGCCGTCCATACAATGGTGGTGTTATTATTTAAGCCAAAGTAGACATCGTCCGATGATGATTGGCGGCGGAAAGCAACGCCAATGTTTGAGGCCTTGCCAGTGGCTGAAGACGGTATTGCTAACACGGGTTGTTCGGTAGATGTTTTTTCCGCTTTTATTGTCGTTTTCAATCCTGCAAGCCCATTACAGTTAGCAGGCTTCAATGTAAAGTTTGCCTGGCTCTCGGCACCTTTAGCACGCAATTGATCGAGACGAATATCGGGAATAGTTAGCTTATAGGCGTTCGTTCCTGCATTACTGATGTTTGAACCGCCATAGGGGATCACTGACATATCACAGGTTGGCTGTACGATTGTGGCGATGAACTTTACATCGACATCAACAGCGAACACCTGAGCGGTTAGCATAAGTGCGCCTAAAGCAAAGGGAATACTTTTCCGTCTCATAGCTTTTCCAAAATTTGCGGATTTAGCGAGTCACAGATACCGTACACAGTACGTTATCCAACAACAGGGACCGGTTGCCACTTTCTTCAGTAGCTGTCATCGGAACCTGATAATGAGCAAGGCAATGCTGAGCTTGTCTGTTCTCATCGAACCAGTTCACCCGCAATACCCCTTTATCTTCTATACCTCTGATAAAGGCCCGGTTACCCTGGCCGATATAACCAAGGACATTGCCTTGTTCATCGGTGACATCTGCGGCAAACGGCAATGGCTGGCCATCATTGCGGTGTAGGGTGACCATTGCTGAGCGCCCCTGGTCAGTTTCAAAGTTGGTCAGTGTGATAGCACCGTAGCGCGGTACGGTGCGGGAACTGGTACTTTTTAGCTCGACATCGTTTTCCAGCCCTTCAATATCCAGGCTGATGTTATTTTCCTTGTAAGGCGATGCGGATGAGGCGATGCCATATCCCCAGCGATCGATCGTATTGTTACCATAGTTTATTCGTGCGCCTGCAGCGCCAGGGGCTTTTACCAGAACCAATGTATCGCTGTCGCTGAAGCTGTCGCCAGAAAACGTAATCCCCCCCTGATGCAGAACAAAACCGCCGTCAGTGCTTAATGACATCTGACGGTTACTGTCAGTATCTGCGCTTGCGGAAGCAGACAACGTTCCCCAGGGAGATTCGTAACTTATGTAGCCCCCGATATCAGCCAGATCGGTACTGTTTTTATTGATGCTGTAATCAGTACTCACGCTGTAGCTGTATTTACCATCACCGCTGGCACCGTTGGTGCTGGCGCTGAAAGCGTGGCTGCCGTTAAAGTCGGTGTTCATTCGTGCGTCAACGTACTGGAAGCCGCTTTCACGTCGTTTACTACCAAACAATTTTTCGATAGGAAGGCTGACGCTCAGATAGAAACTATCATCCTGCTCGCCATCTTCATTCCAGGTACGCTGAATGGAAGCACTCCAGGAGCCCCAATCTGTCCCTTTGCTGTAGCCCATTGAGTAGTAGCTCCGGCTGCTACTTCCGCCCCAGTAATCTGTCCAGCTACCGTTCAGATAAAAAGAACCATAATCTATCTCTTTGAATTTTAACGGTTGGTTGAGGCTGATCGTAAACTGGTTGCGCAGACGCTGGTAAGTGTTCATCGTCTGCTGTTCGTTGGCGGGTAGATGTTTGGCATCATCCTGTAGATTCAGTGCGTCATTGAGCCCCAGGTAGTTGCTGGTGGAGTAGCGATAAGCGGCAAGATTTAAAGACGTATTGGTCTCATTAAACATTTTGTTCCATGAAACACGGTAGCTCTGCCCTGTGTAGGTCTTGTCCTCATATATCCTGGCCTGAGATTGCGTCACATCAAACGACACGGCGCCAATTGAGGTGTTTACCCCGACCCCTAACAGGAAGGCCTGGTAGTCAGCATCGGTGAGTTGAATACCGGTGTAGCCCGTAAAGGTGTTGTTAATGCCGTAATACCATGTACCTTGTAGAAGATTGTAATCATCGCGAAGATCGTCACGATCAATCTGCCCACCGCTGATATCCCAGCGACCCACGCCAGGGCGCAGCATCTGAATAACGGACGAGAAAGGCTGAGAGAAAGTGCGACGCGAACCATCTGCTTCCTCGATAGTGACTAACAGGTCGTTGCCGTAGCCGGAAGGGGAAATATCGTCGATGGCGAACTCACCCGGAGGAACGGTGCCTTCATAAATTTTGTAGCCGCCTTGTGTTACGGTAACCTTAGCGTTGCTGTTAGCAACACCACGGATAACAGGCGCAAATCCGGTCATTGACGGTGGCAACATGCGGTCGTCGCTATACAGGCGTACCCCTTTTATACTAACGGAGTCGAAAGTTTCCCCGGTTGTATAGGTTTCCCCGACCACTAATTGTGAGCGAATAAATGGCAGTTCACGCTGAAGATAGCTGTTCTGGAAATCCAGATTGCTGCCAATATCCTGCTGCCAACTGTAGTTACCGTTGCTTCTCAGATGCCAGTTTCCGAGGTTAATACCGGTATTGAAGGCGGTATAAAAAGTCTGGTTTTCGTCGTTATGCTGCGTGTTGCGCCAGGCATTCATACGATAGGAGAGCATGGCTGCATTTATACCATCCTCCCATAGTGAAGGATCAACATAGCCCTGGTAATTACGCATGATCCAGACTTGCGGAACTGTCAGTTCCAGTTTTTGATCGTTAGTATCGAAATAAACCTGTGACTGTGGAATAGCTTTTGCGATATCAAGGCAATCATCTGCGCTTTCATTGCGTTTTTGTAATACTGCTTCTCCGTCCCGGAGATCAGGTTGTTTTATATGAAGCTGACTCAGTATTTTTCGCGAAATACAGGCTTCGGCGTTTCTCTTGCCCACATCAATCATTTCGATGTTCAGGCTGCTGGCGGAAATATTATTGACGTAAACCTTTACGTCATAATTTCCAGGCATTGCCGGGTTGCCATCAGAATAGCGCGATAAGTCTATTCCTCTGGCGGAAGAGCCCATGAGAAAGCTTGGGTCGTACTCAATCGTCTCTGTTGCATTTGTGCTTTGGGCATAAATGCAGGAGAAGATAATAGCGATCCTTGTTAATTTACAATGAGCCATCTTTTTTTTATACTCGCATCGCAAAAAATTCATCAATAAAATCAGGTTTAAAGATTGCTTTCACCTTTAATTTCACTGCCATAATCACTAATTGCTGAATAGCGTAATTTTGCGCCGCCTATAGATGTTTGTAGTCCTTGCACACTAAAATCGCTATTGCTATTTGGAGCTATCATAGAAGTATTTACAACATAAGACTTTGTGCCTGATACAACATCAACGGCTGAAAATGAGACATAGTATGGAGTAGGGTTAGTTACTTTGATTTTATTACCGCTCCATTGCCATTTTAATTGGGATGGCGCCGTAAACGAATCACCACTTAACCCCTCCGGTCGGTAAAATAATTTAATGCGCGTACGGAAAGCCAGTTGCAGAAGATTTTTATTTTCAGCTTCTTTATCTTTTACTTTAGGCGGTACTTCCAGCACATTAAACCAAAAGACACTTTCGCGATCTTTTGGTAACGTCTGGCTATTCGTATAGGTGATTGTCACTGTCTGACCGCGTTTCGGGTCGATGCGTGAAACCGGGGGGGTAGCGTTAAACGGAACTTTAATGGTCGCCGGATCGGCATTATCGTCACCCGTATCCAGCCATGACTGGACCAGTAATGGGCGCGAGCCTTTATTTTCCAGGCGCATAGTGACATTCTTGTCTTTTTCTTTATAAATAACACGTGTTCCGTTAATGACAATATCAGCCTGCGCAACTGATGCGAAAACAGATAAAGTACTTGCAAGTAATAACGGAATAATTTTCTGATAAATCTGCATCTCTTCTCTCCTTGAAAAACGCAAAATCATAAATAAGAGGCTGCAAGCACAGCCTCTTAATACAATTAATTCAACTCCAATAAAAATTAATTGTAAGTTAAGGTATAGGTGCTGTTAGTTTTCACAT
Source organism: Escherichia sp. MOD1-EC7011 (assembly GCF_002965005.1). Lineage (NCBI taxonomy): Bacteria > Pseudomonadati > Pseudomonadota > Gammaproteobacteria > Enterobacterales > Enterobacteriaceae > Escherichia > Escherichia sp. MOD1-EC7011. The sequence continues at coordinate 68,590 of NZ_PTRD01000007.1, read as the reverse complement.
GACCAGAGGTTACGGTGGCATTAGCATCAGACTTCACATAAGATGCTTTTAAATGGAAGTTCGCAACATGAGTGGTGGCGTCGAATGCTTCAGTGATCTGGTTGCTCGGGTTATTCACTTCGACCAGATTCAGTGCGCCAGTATTATTTACATGGTGCAGAGCAATATCGACATTACCAGCCGGGTCCTGGACCGAGCCGTCATTACTCAAAGTACCCTGGTTAGAGTTATTGTACATAGAACTGAAACTCATGACTGCGTTTTGAGCAGTTGCATTACCTGTTGCACAGTCAACTTTAATATTAATATCTTCCGGGAAGCCACCAGCAGCCGTTTTGCTCATTGCCGGGACATCAGCAATTTGTGCAGTTTGTAGCATAACCGTAACGTCTTTACCGCCACCATTTATTGTCGTTACACAAGTACCAGCGGTAACAAAACCACCGATATTCAACTGACCACCGTCAACATCAGCCATTACTGAACCAGCTGAAAGGGAAGATACTGCTAATACGATGGCAAGTAGCTTTTTGTTCATTAAAATTCTCCATAAAAAAAGATAGACGAATCAATAACAAATATTAGTTTATTGTTATTCTACGTCTTCCAAAAATAAGCGCGGCAAAGACTAGCAATATAAGGATGAAAATAAAAATTGATGGTGTGAATGATTTGGGGTGATTTATTGATTTACCTTCACTTGCATTCATCATTTGAATAGCTATTTATTTTAGAGCAAGCGGTTAGGTGAGTATAAGAGTGTTTATAAGGGTGGCTTGATTGGTAACTTATTGATTTTTTTAATTTTATTATTTTTCTTGTGATTGATTGTGGTGTATCATTTTTATTATATATATATTTTAGTGTGTCATTTTGTATGCATTAGTTTTTCTGTATTTACATATTAGATTATCTTAATATAAAGTTTAATATTATTAATATGTACGTTAATTTTCATGTGTTTTTTTTGCCCATTTGTGCCTTTCTTGGGGGGATCTCACTTTTTTTTGATCTTAATTATCTAAAAGAAGAAAGGAATTTTAACCATAAAGATTATGACTGGCATATCAGAGGCAAGAACCAGATTACTGATGCGTATTTCACTACGCATACTAGCTTGAATAATTAGAAAGGGGAGGGTGATTACCAGCGTGGTAAGGGACAAGAAGCATTGCTCGTTAATAAACTTTGCAATGTCTCTCCATCAGGGAAAATTAATTCCGGCGCAATCTCAAACAGCGGCCACAGCATAAATCCACGATTTTTCATATCGTAGTGCGGAACGGTCAGGCGCTCGGTGTTAATCACCTGATTGCCAAACAACATAATGTCTAAATCGAGCGTGCGCGGCCCCCAGCGTTCGGCTTTACGGACGCGACCTTGCTGCAATTCAATACGCTGTGTGTGATTGAGTAACTCTTCGGGCGCGAGTGCGGTTTCCAGCGCCACGGCGGCGTTGAGGTAATCAGGTTGATCCTGCGGCCCCAGCGGTGGGGTGCGGTAAAACGAAGAAACGGCAAGAATGCAGCTTTCAGGGATATCACCGATTGCTTTCACGGCAGCATTGACCTGCTCCAGTGGAGAGGCCAGATTGCTGCCTATGGCAATATACGCCACTGTCATGCGGTGCCCTCACGACGCGGCGCGCGTTTGCGTGGGCGACGAGTACGACGACGCGTTGACGGTTCCTCGTCCAGTTCGTTAAGCATCCCTTTTTGATCCGGCGGCGCGGAAACCTGGAACTCTCCCCACCATTTCACCAGACGTTGCAGTTCAGCGTTACGCTCAACTTCAGCTCGCAAGGCCAACAGGTCGTAAGCCGCACGGAACTTAGGATGCTCCAGCAGCTTCCACGCACGTTTACCCTGACGACGAGACATACGCAACTGTAGCTGCCAGATGTCGCGCGTTAAGGTAGTAAGACGTTTCGGGATCGCCAGTGAACGGCAGGCTTCGTCCAGCACATCGTTCATCGCCAGTGCGAAAGCGTCGTGATAGGTCAGGCCACTCTCCTGAGCGATCTTCTGTGCCGTCTCCAGCAGCGGATACCAGAACATGGCGGCAAACAAGAACGCCGGGTTCACACGCATATCGTTATGGATACGCGTGTCGGTATTCTTCAGTACCTGCTCAATAATGCGCTCCATCGGACTGTCGCCATTTTCCGTGAAGTAACGGGTAATGGTCGGGAACAGCGGCTGGAACAGATGATATTCACACAGCAGTTTATAGGTTTCGTAACCGTATCCCGCTTGTAGCAGTTTAAGAGACTCTTCAAACAGGCGTGCCGGAGGAATATCGTTCAATAAGGTAGCGAGGCGGGGGATCGGTTCTGCGGTTTCTGGGCTGATGCGCATCCCCAGTTTTGCAGCAAAACGTACCGCGCGCAGCATCCGTACCGGATCTTCACGGTAGCGCGTTTCCGGATTACCAATCAGACGGATAACGCCGTCTTTCAGATCCTTCATGCCGCCAACGTAATCGCGAACGGTAAAATCCGCGACGCTGTAATACAGGCTGTTGATAGTGAAATCGCGGCGCTGGGCGTCTTCTTCGATGGAACCGAAAATGTTGTCGCGTAGCAACATGCCGTTTTGCCCGCGTTGGGAGGTTGTGCGGTCGCTGACGTTACCTTCGTGGTGTCCACGGAAGGTTGCGACTTCGATAATCTCCGGGCCAAACATCACGTGAGCAAGACGGAAACGGCGACCCACCAGGCGGCAGTTACGGAATAGTTTACGCACCTGCTCAGGCGTAGCGTTGGTGGTCACGTCAAAATCTTTCGGCTTTTTGCCAAGTAACAGGTCGCGCACGCCGCCGCCAACCAGCCAGGCTTCGTATCCCGCTTTATTGAGCCTGTACATTACCTTCAGGGCATTTTCACTGATATCTTTGCGGGAGATAGCATGTTGCTCACGCGGGATCACCGTTACCTGGGGACGGGCGGCAGCCTGTTCAGCTTCGCTTTCCTCGCGGCTTAGCACCTTGCGGCAAAAATTAGCGACTCGGGTAAAAATAGTACACCTCGGTAGTGTCAAACATCATTCAGGACAAAAAAATAGCGGCTAATCATAGCTCAGCATGACGCATTTGAGAATGTTGAATTTACAATTGCCGACTCAGGCACGGCGGTCAGCGTCCAGTTTTTGACGGCTGACTGAAGGATTTGCTCGACGCTGAAATCCTGCCAGTGTGTTTCTGTCTGCTGACCCAAAAATTGAAGCGCGGCGATTAACACCGGGCGCGGATCGCCTTTCGGTAACGCAGGCGCATGATTCTGCTTGGAAAGTTTAGCGCCTTGTGCGTTAAGTGCCAGCGGCAAATGAATGTAATCTGGCACTTGCCAGTCAAAAAGCTGGTACAGCGAGATTTGTCGCACCGTCGGTTCGATCAAATCTGCGCCACGGACAATTTCGCTCACGCCCTGGAAGTGATCGTCAACCACCACCGCCAGGTTATAGGCGAACAAACCATCACGGCGATGAATAATAAAATCTTCCCGCGCCAGTTTTTCGTCGGCGTGAATAATACCGCGCAACTGATCGGTAAACTGGGTGACCGGATGCTGCTGGCGGATGCGTACTGCGGCGTTTTCTGAACCATGATGTAATTCACGGCAATGACCGTCGTAAATACCGCCAATGCTGTGAATACGCGCACGCGTACAGGTGCAGTAATAACTTAGCCCTTGCTCACGTAACCAGGCGAGTGCTTCGCGATAGGCGTCATGACGTTGCGATTGCCAGAGAACATCGCCGTCCCAGTGCAGACCGTAATGTTCCAGCTGGCGCAGGATAGTCTCTGCGGCACCGGGAACTTCACGAGGTGGATCGATATCTTCAATACGTACCAGCCAGCGGCCTTGCCGGGCGCGTGCCTGTAGATAGCTGCCAAGCGCGGCAATCAGAGAGCCAAAATGAAGCTCGCCGGAAGGAGAGGGGGCGAAGCGACCAATATAGTGAATGTCTGTCATCTCGTTGAACAAAAAATAAGGCGGGAGAATTTCCCGCCTGTGGTAAACGTGATGGAACGGCTGTAATTAGCCAGCCATCTGTTTTTCGCGAATTTCAGCCAGCGTTTTGCAGTCGATGCACAGATCGGCTGTCGGGCGCGCTTCCAGACGACGAATACCAATTTCAACACCGCAGGATTCGCAGTAGCCGAAATCTTCGTCTTCCACTTTTTTCAGCGTCTTCTCGATCTTTTTGATCAGCTTACGCTCGCGATCGCGGTTACGCAGTTCGAGGCTGAACTCTTCTTCCTGGGCTGCACGGTCTACCGGATCCGGGAAGTTGGCTGCTTCATCCTGCATATGTGTAACGGTGCGATCGACTTCATCCCTGAGTTGATTACGCCATGCTTCCAGAATACGACGGAAGTGCGCCAGCTGGGCTTCATTCATATACTCTTCGCCCGGCTTCTCCTGATATGGTTCCACCCCAGCGATGGCGAGAATACTCAGGGACGATGTTTTACGGTTTTGCCCTTCTTGCATGTTGCTTCTCCTTAACACGCACTATCGATCCCCATGTTCGGGGGAAAAATGAGGCCGCTATAAATAGCAGATGCTTTTCCGGATAGCAATTATCTAAACGTAACACTTGACAACTGTGTGAGGAAAAGCGTATTTGCGCACGCGACCAGAATGTAAATTAACCAGTTACTTACTTTACTACAATGTAACCGGCAGTGATTTTTTAAGAGCCATGCCTTCAGCAGAAAGTTCCGCTTTATAAGCCAGAATTTCCACCCCCTTTTGTTGAGCCTCTGACAATAGTTGCGCGTATTTCTCATCGATGTGGCGCGCGGGTGAAAACCGTGTAATGGCTGAATGCAGCACGGCAAAAAAAATCACTGCACGCTGACCTTCAGCTGCTACGCTCATCAACTCCCGAAGATGTTTCTGACCTCGTTCAGTGACTGCATCGGGAAAGTATCCCTGTTCATTTTCCGCTAACGTAACCGATTTCACTTCAATATAGCAGTCAGGTCGAAACCTCGCCTGTAACATGAAGTCAATACGACTGCGCTCGGCGCCGTATTTTACTTCGCTTTTCAGCGAGCTATAGCCTGACAGTTCCGAAATATCCCCATTGAGGATAGCCTCTTTCGTCAATCTGTTTGCCCAAAGTGTATTGACGCAAATAAATGCACCGCTTTGGCTTTGGGTCAATTCCCAGGTGTGCGGATATTTCCGTTTTGTGTTGTCGGAAGTGGAATACCAGACGGTATCGCCAGGCGTTGCACAACCGGTCATCGCACCAGTATTAGGGCAGTGTAGCGTTAATTCGCGACCATCGGGTGTGATCACATCAGCTAAAAAGCGTTTATAACGCTGAACCAGCGTGGCGCGTTGTAGAGGGGGTGAAAATTTCATTGTGACAACCCTTGTTATTGCGTCAGTGTCCAGCGTTTTAGCGGCGTGTAGCGTGTGCGCCTACGGGCAAACGAGGAGGCGTAAAGAGTGAACTCCGTCACCGTATATGACCAGTTAAAACCTGGCGGCGGGATTGTCACCGCCTCGCTGGCGTCGCGCAATAAGGTGATATGCGGATGAAACGGTCGATTGCTTTGAAAACAACCACTGCGGGCGGCCTGCGAACGGAGCATATTTGCTAACTGGATTAAGCCGCGCGGTGGCTGACGCATCCCTAACCACACCACGCGCGAACGCAGCCACTGACCGGCGTCATCAAGCGTCAGAGTGAATCCCGGTTGACGAATCCGTCCGGCTAAAAGAGAAAGCGCCTTCTCTTTCTCTGCGCTCACTTCGCCTAAAAACGCCAGCGTCAGATGCAAATTTTCGGCGGCAACCGGACGCCCGGCTTCAGGCGGAAATTGTGCGGCGCGCCAGTGGATAATCTGCTCGCGAATTTCTGCGGGTAAGTCGATGGCAAAGAACAGCCGTTGCGGTTCAGACATGTGAGGTACTCGGTTATGAATTACCGCGATGCTACAATGTGGCGCGAAGAATGTTAACCCTCAGGAGCGTTTTGTGTCGTCGTTGCCCGTTGCTGCCGTCTTACCTGAATTACTTGCTGCTCTCGATACCGCACCGCAGGTGTTATTAAGCGCGCCGACCGGAGCCGGGAAATCGACCTGGTTGCCGCTGCAACTGCTGGCGCATCCAGGCATTAACGGAAAAATTATCCTGCTGGAGCCTCGGCGTCTGGCGGCACGTAATGTTGCGCAACGACTGGCGGAGCTGCTTAACGAAAAGCCTGGTGACACGGTTGGCTACCGGATGCGTGCGCAAAACTGCGTGGGGCCGAATACCCGACTGGAAGTGGTTACGGAAGGCGTGCTGACGCGCATGATCCAACGCGACCCAGAGCTGAGCGGCGTCGGTATGGTGATCCTCGATGAATTTCACGAGCGTAGCTTGCAGGCGGATTTGGCGCTGGCACTATTGCTGGACGTGCAACAAGGGCTGCGCGATGACTTAAAACTGCTCATTATGTCGGCCACGCTGGATAACGATCGTTTGCAACAAATGCTGCCGCAAGCGCCGGTTATTGTTTCCGAAGGACGTTCGTATCCAGTAGAACGTCGCTATTTGCCGTTGTCCACACATCAACGCTTTGACGAGGCTGTCGCGGTTGCTACCGCCGAATTGCTGCGTCAGGAAAGCGGATCATTACTCTTATTTTTACCCGGCGTCGGAGAAATTCAGCGCGTTCAGGAACAACTGTCTTCGCGCATCGGCAGTGATGTGTTGCTCTGCCCGCTGTATGGCGCGTTGTCGCTGAACGATCAGCGAAAAGCGATCCTTCCGGCACCGCAAGGAATGCGTAAAGTGGTGCTGGCAACCAATATCGCTGAAACCAGTTTAACCATCGAAGGTATTCGCCTGGTGGTGGATTGTGCCCAGGAGCGTGTAGCGCGCTTTGATCCGCGCACGGGGCTTACTCGATTGATTACTCAACGCGTTAGTCAGGCATCAATGACGCAACGCGCCGGGCGTGCCGGGCGTCTGGAACCGGGTATCTGTCTGCATTTAATCGCCAAAGAACAAGCAGAACGCGCTGCCGCGCAAAGTGAACCGGAGATCTTACAAAGCGATCTCTCCGGTTTGCTGATGGAATTACTGCAATGGGGATGCAGCGATCCGGCGCAGATGAGTTGGCTTGATCAACCGCCAGCGGTGAATCTACAGGCCGCGAAACGCCTGTTAGGGATGCTGGGGGCACTGGACGGCGAACGGCTTAGTGCGCAAGGGCAAAAAATGGCGACACTGGGTAACGATCCACGTTTAGCGGCAATGCTGGTGAGCGCGAAGAGCGACGACGAAGCCGCAACCGCCGCAAAAATTGCTGCCATTCTCGAAGAGCCACCACGGATGGGGAATAGCGATCTGGGTGTGGCGTTTTCGCGCAATCAACCGGCCTGGCAGCAACGCAGTCAACAGCTATTAAAACGCTTAAATGTGCGTGGCGGCGAGGCAGACAGTTCGCTTATCGCGCCGTTACTTGCTGAGGCGTTTGCCGATCGCATTGCTCGTCGTCGTGGGCAAGAAGGGCGCTATCAGCTGGCGAACGGCATGGGAGCGATGCTGGACACCGATGATGCCTTAAGCCGCTATGAATGGCTGGTCGCACCGTTATTATTGCAGGGCAGCGCCTCGCCGGATGCGCGAATTTTACTGGCGCTACCGGTCGATATCGATGAGTTAATACAGCGTTGTCCGCAGCTGTTACGGCAGTCTGATACCGTTGAATGGGACGATGTGCAAGGCACACTAAAAGCCTGGCGTCGATTGCAGATTGGTCAGCTCACAGTAAAAGTACAGCCGCTGGCGAAACCGTCGGAAGATGAATTACATCATGCAATGCTCAACGGTATTCGCGATAAAGGTCTCAGTGTACTTAACTGGACACCGGAAGCGGAACAGCTACGTTTGCGTTTGCTGTGTGCTGCGAAGTGGCTACCGGAATATGACTGGCCAGCGGTTGATGAGGCAAATTTGCTGGCGACGCTGGAAGCGTGGTTGTTGCCACATATGAGCGGTGTACATTCACTGCGTGGCCTGAAATCACTCGATATTTACCAGGCGCTGCGCGGGTTACTTGATTGGGGAATGCAGCAACGGCTGGATAGTGAACTTCCTGCGCATTACACTGTGCCGACGGGAAGCCGGATCGCCATTCGTTATCATGAAGATAACCCGCCCGCGCTGGCGGTGAGAATGCAGGAGATGTTTGGCGAGGCCACCAATCCGACGATCGCCCAGGGGCGCGTGCCGCTGGTGCTGGAGTTGCTTTCACCCGCCCAAAGGCCGCTGCAAATCACGCGTGATTTAAGCGCCTTCTGGCAGGGGGCGTATCGCGAAGTGCAAAAAGAGATGAAAGGGCGTTATCCCAAACATGTCTGGCCGGACGACCCCGCCAACACCGCGCCGACGCGCCGGACGAAAAAGTATTCGTAAAACGGGTATGGGCAGTCCCCTCGCCCCTATGGGGAGAGGGATAGGGTGAGGGGTAATGTGCGCGCTGATGCCCTCACCCCGGCCCTCTCCCACAGGGAGAGGGAGAAAAGCAATTTTGAGAGATATCTTCTTCTGTCTTGCAACGGAAGAACAGAAAATCGGGCTTTTGCGCCTGAATATTGCGGAGAAAAAGTATGGCCGGGAATGACCGCGAGCCAATTGGACGCAAAGGGAAACCGACGCGTCCTGTCAAACAAAAGGTAAGCCGTCGTCGTTACGAAGATGACGATGATTATGATGACTATGAGGATGAAGAACCGATGCCGCGCAAAGGTAAGGGCAAAGGGCGTAAGCCTCGTGGTAAACGCGGCTGGCTCTGGCTGCTACTGAAACTGGGCATCGTATTTGCGGTGTTAATCGCCGTTTACGGGGTTTATCTCGATCAAAAAATTCGCAGCCGTATTGATGGCAAGGTCTGGCAATTGCCAGCGGCAGTTTATGGTCGGATGGTAAACCTTGAGCCAGACATGACCATCAGCAAGAACGAGATGGTGAAACTGTTAGAGGCGACCCAATATCGTCAGGTGTCGAAGATGACCCGTCCTGGCGAATTTACCGTGCAGGCTAACAGCATTGAGATGATCCGCCGTCCGTTTGATTTCCCGGATAGTAAAGAAGGGCAGGTGCGTGCGCGCCTGACCTTTGATGGCGATCATCTGGCGACCATCGTCAATATGGAGAACAACCGTCAGTTCGGCTTCTTCCGTCTTGATCCGCGCCTGATCACCATGATCTCCTCGCCAAACGGTGAGCAGCGTCTGTTTGTGCCGCGCAGTGGATTCCCGGATCTGCTGGTGGATACCTTGCTGGCGACGGAAGACCGTCATTTCTACGAGCATGATGGGATCAGCCTCTACTCAATTGGGCGTGCGGTGCTGGCAAACCTGACCGCCGGTCGCACGGTGCAGGGGGCGAGTACGCTGACGCAACAGTTGGTGAAAAACTTGTTCCTTTCCAGTGAGCGTTCTTACTGGCGTAAAGCGAACGAAGCTTATATGGCGCTGATCATGGATGCGCGTTACAGCAAAGACCGCATTCTTGAGCTGTATATGAACGAGGTGTATCTCGGTCAGAGCGGTGACAACGAAATCCGTGGTTTCCCGCTGGCGAGCCTGTACTACTTTGGTCGTCCGGTGGAAGAGTTGAGCCTTGACCAGCAGGCGCTGTTAGTCGGTATGGTGAAAGGCGCGTCAATTTACAACCCGTGGCGTAACCCAAAACTGGCACTGGAGCGACGTAATCTGGTGCTGCGATTGCTGCAACAACAGCAGATTATTGATCAAGAACTCTACGACATGTTGAGCGCGCGTCCGCTGGGCGTTCAGCCGCGCGGTGGGGTAATCTCTCCACAGCCTGCTTTTATGCAACTGGTACGTCAGGAGCTGCAGGCGAAACTGGGCGATAAAGTGAAAGATCTCTCCGGCGTGAAGATCTTCACTACCTTTGACTCGGTGGCTCAGGACGCGGCAGAAAAAGCTGCCGTGGAAGGTATTCCGGCACTGAAGAAACAGCGTAAGTTAAGCGATCTGGAAACGGCGATTGTGGTTGTTGACCGCTTTAGCGGTGAGGTTCGTGCCATGGTCGGTGGTTCGGAACCGCAGTTTGCGGGTTATAACCGTGCGATGCAGGCGCGTCGTTCGATTGGTTCACTGGCAAAACCAGCGACTTATCTGACGGCCTTAAGCCAGCCGAAAATCTATCGTCTGAACACGTGGATTGCCGACGCCCCCATCGCGCTGCGCCAGCCGAACGGTCAGGTCTGGTCACCGCAGAACGATGATCGTCGCTATAGCGAAAGCGGCAGAGTGATGCTGGTGGATGCGTTGACCCGTTCTATGAACGTGCCAACGGTAAATCTGGGGATGGCGCTGGGGCTGCCTGCGGTTACGGACACCTGGATTAAGCTGGGCGTGCCGAAAGATCAGCTGAATCCGGTTCCGGCTATGTTACTGGGGGCGTTGAACTTAACGCCAATCGAAGTGGCGCAGGCATTCCAGACTATCGCCAGCGGAGGTAACCGCGCACCGCTTTCTGCACTGCGTTCAGTGATTGCTGAAGATGGTAAAGTGCTCTATCAGAGTTTCCCGCAGGCGGAACGCGCTGTTCCGGCGCAGGCGGCGTATCTGACATTGTGGACCATGCAGCAGGTTGTACAACGCGGTACGGGTCGTCAGCTTGGGGCGAAATATCCAAATCTGCATCTGGCAGGGAAAACAGGGACTACCAACAACAACGTTGATACCTGGTTTGCGGGCATTGACGGCAGCACGGTGACCATCACCTGGGTTGGCCGCGATAACAACCAGCCAACTAAACTGTATGGCGCCAGTGGGGCGATGTCGATTTACCAGCGTTATCTGGCGAACCAGACGCCAACGCCGCTGAATCTTGTACCGCCGGAAGATATTGTGGATATGGGCGTGGACTACGACGGTAACTTTGTTTGCAGCGGTGGTATGAGAACCTTGCCAGTATGGACCAGCGATCCGGATTCGTTGTGCCAGCAAAGCGAGATTCAACAGCAGCCGTCGGGCAATCCGTTTGATCAGTCTTCTCAGCCGCAGCAACCTGCGCAACAGGAGCAGAAAGACAGCGACGGCGTAGCAGGCTGGATCAAGGACATGTTTGGCAGTAATTAACGTTCTCAGGCAGTAATGCGTTGATACTAATGGCAGGTTCTCTGTTGATACAGGGAACCTGCTAAATTTAGTGGGATGCAAATATCAGAAGAAATTGACCTGTTTAATATTCAACGCAATGAATTTAAATATTTTTTGCGTGAAACATTCTTCCTTTGATGCCAACAGACATCCTCTCAGAATAGTCGATGAAAGCGTATCGACACAGCCTTTGCCGGACTTAATGAGAAAGCGAATCAAAAAGGTAAATAGTGAATGACTATAGCAGTGCACGCTAATGAGGTATCTCTCAACGTTGTTATTGGTATTAATGAGGGGGGCAAAAGATGATGCGCTCTGGTCAGCAAGTATCACATCCTGAGAATCACTATCAGGCATTATTGCAGGAAATTATGGCATTAAGTGGCCTGGATCCGAAAGGCGTGGCGCAGTATCTCGGCACTTCTTACATTTCAGTTGCTCGCTGGATTCGCGGGGATATTGAACCCAGTGCCGATACGATAAAAGAATTGCATGAGCTACTTGCGAAGCTCAATGCGGGTCTGGCGATCGATCTTGCGAATCTGAATACGACACGAACATTCGCCTCTCGTGGGATACGTAAAAAAACGACAGCCGACAAATATGAAGGCACGATTGTGCTGCGCGATGAGCCGGGGCTGCCTCTGCTCTCCCGACTTAAAAAAGGAGAACTTTGGGGCAATGGTGAATACCTGTTGGCTGAAATTCTTTCATCGCATTCTGAAGCTGCGCAGACCGTGAAAGAGGCTGTGGCGGAGGGCGTTTCAGCAGGAAAGAATACGTATACTTATGACGCGCATACATATCACACCAAAGTTCCGCCTCAAGGGATTGCCCAGGTGCTGCAAAAATATTTGCCCGAAGGCGGACTGGTGCTTGATCCCTTTGCGGGAAGCGGTATGACAGGGGTCGCGGCACTGACGACCGGTCATGATGTCATTCTCAATGAACTGTCACCTGCAGCCAGTTTTATCGCTAATCGATTTACATCGCAATGCGATCCCGCTGCGCTCGCGGCGGCGGTAAAAGTAGTTACTGAGAGTCTGGAGGATCTGCGTAAAACCCTTTACACAACGCAATGCCGTACCTGTGGAAAAGAGGCAGAGTTGCTCTTTACTGTCTGGTCATACAAAGTCATTTGCAGCGAGTGTAGTAAGGAGTTTGTGCTTTGGGACGAATGCCGTAGCTACGGTAACACTGTGCGCGAACATAAATTTTTGCGCGAGTTCCCGTGCCCTTATTGTCATCATCAGGTCAAAAAATCGCGCCTTGCCCGAACGACGCCAGTGCCGGTTCTCGTGGGGTATAAATGCTGCGGTAAAGCTCAGTCCGAGGTGCCGCCTGTGGAGGCCGATCTCAAGCTCATTGCCGCAATTGACGCAGGCAAATATCTTGCTGAGGGGTTCATCCCGGATTTCGATCTACCAGATGGAGTGAATCTGGCACAGCCCAAGCGTCATGGCCTGACTAACATAAAGCATTTTTATACTGCCAGAAATCTGGCGGCGATGAGCCAGTTGTGGAAAGCGATTCATCGCGTTGAAGATACCAATATTGCCGCATTTCTCGGCTTTGTTTTCACTTCGCTCTATCAGCGTGTGACCCGGCTTTCTGAGTACCGTTTTTGGGGCGGCAGCGGTAATACGGCAAATTTTAATGTCCCGTATATTTTCAATGAAGCGAATATCTTTTTGACCTTCGAACGCAAGGCCAGATCAATTATTGATCACCTTGAAACCACGGCTAAAGCCTACGTTGGTCGTTGTCAGGTTAAAACGGGTTCTGCGACCGATCTTTCGTTTCTGCCGGATAATAGTGTTGATCTGATTTTCACCGATCCGCCGTTTGGAGCCAACATTAACTATAGCGAAATGAATATGTTGTGGGAGTCCTGGTTAATGTCCTATACGGATGCCACGGATGAAGCCATAGTTAATCGCGTACAAAAAAAGGATGCCAACAGATATCAGGAATTAATGACGCAGAGTCTGGCTGAAAGTTATCGTGTGCTAAGACCAGGACACTGGATGGTGTTGGTATTTATGAACTCTTCGGAGGACATCTGGAATCGTCTGCGTAATGCAGTGCTGGATGCTGGTTTTACCATTGAAAGGATCGATATTTTCGACAAGCAGCATGGTACGTTTAAGCAATTTGTTAGCGATAACACCGCAGGTGCTGATCTCATGCTGCATTGTCGTAAAGTTGAAAATGGCAACAAGCAGGAAGTGTCAACGGCGGAGGCGAAAACCATTTCAGTTAAGGAATTCCTGAGCCAGCGAAATGGTACGATCCCCGTGCTTCCTTATCTGCACGTTAAACGTGAGGCTGATATTGATTATCGCACTCTCTACAGCGAATATCTGGCTGAAAGTCTTTTACTGCATGGGAAAATGTTGGACTTCGCGACCTTCAGGTCTCAGGCAATTGCTCTTTTGGAAGGTAATAAGGATCCGTTGTAATGGCATACTTACAAGCATTTACTGATACTGAAAAGGTATTTGCTAAACGGTGGTTGGCAACTCAGGTTGCCGCCATGATGGGCAGAAAGCTGGAGGAAGGTGACTGGAGTCGCGTTTACTGCCTGGCAAAAAATATTCCTGATGGTGGCTGGAGCAATTTACATATTGATGTCAATTATCAGGGATTGGGGCTGGAGATGAAACTCTTGCGCATAGCAGGCCTGCGTGACAGACCGATCAAGTCAGTCTGCGGCACTACGCTTATGCACCCGGCTGCAACGCGTTCGATCCGTATTGATGATACCACTCGTGATGCTAACGACGTGATGCATGACGTCTTCCAGCAATACGCAGAGCTTATAGAACGTCGAACGCAAACGGTAAGAGATGCCGCACCTCATAAGACCCCTGATATGCGTACAGGCTGGCTACTATGGGAGGATAGTCTGACGGAATTCCTCTATTTTGAAGAGCGAATGATCCCGCCAAATCCGGAGCAGTACACAGCGGTATGGAATGTTACTCCAGCTAAAGGGGCACGTAAGGCCAGCAAAAGTTTGTGGATATATGACCGGGATACAAAGCAGAAACGCTATTCCGTGACGACCAGTGCGGGTATCAAGATCCAGCCATATTTTGACGTGCCGCTGCCGTCAGACGAGAATCTTTGCTATTTTCGTGTGCAGAGTGAACCGGTGAATGAAGAGATCGTCCGCATGTGGGTTTCTGCCTCCACCGCTCAGGCACTAAAAAGCCGTCTGGGTTCGCTCGACACTGCCACCATGAATGAAGCAATTTTCCGTGCCATTGAACAGAGTGAGAACAACACTCAGGCGCCGGAAGTTGATGAAGGACTGGCGGTTTCTATAGATATCAGTAAACAAGCGCACGTTCAGCTTGCGGAAGCCTGGGAGACCGTGAGCGATGAGCATCGCGCGCAGCTTCTTCTGAAAGCGTTATCCTGACGCGGCTTGTATAGACTGGGGAATAAATCACTACGCCTTGTGGAATGAATGAACACAGGGCGTAGATAAGTCAATATCAGTAACATCCCGCCTAAACAATTAACCCTTTCTTTTCATCTGATTGTTTATTGACCCTTCAGGGGCGCGCATATTGCGTACCGCTTGCGAACCCGTCAGCCTTTCGAATATTATCTTATCTTTATAATAATCATTCTCGTTTACGTTATCATTCACTTTACATCAGAGATATACCAATGGCGCGTTACAAAACTGCTCAGCCAAAACACTCGCTGCGTAAAATCGCAGTTGTAGTAGCCACAGCGGTTAGCGGCATGTCTGTTTATGCACAGGCAGCGGTTGAACCGAAAGAAGACACTATCACCGTTACCGCTGCACCTGCGCCGCAAGAAAGCGCATGGGGGCCGGCTGCAACTATTGCGGCGCGACAGTCCGCTACCGGCACCAAAACAGATACGCCGATTCAAAAAGTGCCACAGTCTATTTCTGTTGTGACCGCCGAAGAGATGGCGCTGCATCAGCCTAAGTCAGTAAAAGAGGCGCTCAGCTACACGCCAGGTGTCTCTGTTGGTACGCGTGGCGCATCCAACACCTATGACCACCTGATCATTCGCGGTTTTGCGGCAGAAGGCCAAAGCCAGAATAACTATCTGAATGGCCTGAAGTTGCAGGGCAACTTCTATAACGATGCGGTCATTGACCCGTATATGCTGGAACGCGCTGAAATTATGCGTGGCCCGGTTTCCGTGCTTTACGGTAAAAGCAGCCCTGGCGGCCTGTTGAACATGGTCAGCAAGCGTCCGACTACCGAACCGCTGAAAGAAGTTCAATTTAAAGCCGGTACTGACAGCCTGTTCCAGACTGGTTTTGACTTTAGCGATGCACTGGATGATGACGGCGTTTACTCTTATCGCCTGACCGGTCTTGCGCGTTCTGCCAATGCTCAGCAGAAAGGGTCAGAAGAGCAGCGTTATGCTATTGCACCGGCGTTCACCTGGCGTCCGGACGATAAAACCAATTTCACCTTCCTTTCTTACTTCCAGAACGAGCCGGAAACCGGTTATTACGGCTGGTTGCCGAAAGAGGGAACCGTTGAGCCGCTGCCGAATGGTAAGCGTCTGCCGACGGACTTTAACGAAGGGGCGAAGAACAACACCTATTCTCGTAATGAGAAGATGGTGGGCTACAGCTTCGACCACGAATTTAACGATACCTTTACCGTGCGCCAGAACCTGCGCTTTGCGGAAAACAAAACCTCGCAAAACAGCGTTTATGGTTACGGTGTCTGCTCCGATCCGGCGAATGCTTACAGCCAACAATGTGCGGCATTAGCGCCAGCGGACAAAGGCCATTATCTGGCGCGTAAATATGTCGTTGATGATGAGAAGCTGCAAAACTTCTCTGTTGATACCCAGCTGCAGAGCAAATTTGCCACTGGCGATATTGACCACACCCTGCTGACGGGTGTTGATTTCATGCGTATGCGTAACGACATCAACGCCTGGTTTGGTTACGACGACTCCGTACCGCTGCTCGATCTGTACAATCCGGTGAATACCGATTTCGATTTCAATGCGAAAGATCCGGCAAACTCCGGCCCTTACCGCATTCTGAATAAGCAGAAGCAAACGGGTATTTACGTTCAGGATCAGGCGCAGTGGGATAAAGTTCTGGTCACCCTGGGCGGTCGTTATGACTGGGCGGATCAAGAATCTCTTAACCGCGTTGCCGGGACGACCGATAAACGTGATGACAAACAGTTTACCTGGCGTGGTGGTGTTAACTACCTGTTTGATAATGGCGTAACACCTTACTTCAGTTATAGCGAATCGTTTGAACCTTCTTCCCAGGTCGGAAAGGATGGTAATATTTTCGCACCGTCTAAAGGTAAGCAGTACGAAGTCGGCGTGAAATATGTACCGGAAGATCGCCCAATTGTGGTGACGGGTGCACTGTATAATCTCACCAAAACCAATAACCTGATGGCGGACCCTGAGGGTTCCTTCTTCTCGGTTGAAGGTGGCGAGATCCGCGCACGTGGCGTAGAAATCGAAGCAAAAGCGGCATTGTCGGCGAGTGTTAACGTGGTGGGTTCTTATACCTACACCGATGCGGAATACACCACCGATACTACCTACAAAGGCAATACGCCTGCGCAGGTGCCAAAACACATGGCTTCTCTGTGGGCTGACTACACCTTCTTTGACGGCCCACTTTCAGGTCTGACACTGGGCACCGGTGGTCGTTATACAGGCTCCAGCTATGGTGATCCGGCTAACTCCTTTAAAGTGGGAAGTTATACGGTCGTGGATGCGTTAGTGCGTTATGATCTGGCGCGAGTCGGTATGGCTGGCTCCAACGTGGCGCTGCATGTTAACAACCTGTTCGATCGTGAATACGTCGCCAGCTGCTTTAACACTTATGGCTGCTTCTGGGGCGCAGAACGTCAGGTCGTTGCAACCGCAACCTTCCGTTTCTAATTTCTCTTTTGGGGCACGGATTTCCGTGCCCGTTTCACAAGTTGGCTGTTATGCAGGAATACACGAATCATTCCGATACCACTTTTGCACTGCGTAATATCTCCTTTCGTGTGCCTGGGCGCACGCTTTTGCATCCGCTGTCGTTAACCTTTCCTGCCGGGAAAGTGACCGGTCTGATTGGTCACAACGGTTCCGGTAAATCCACGTTACTGAAAATGCTCGGTCGTCATCAGCCGCCATCGGAAGGTGAGATTCTTCTTGATGCCCAGCCGCTGGAAAGCTGGAGCAGCAAAGCGTTCGCCCGCAAAGTGGCTTATTTGCCGCAGCAGCTTCCTCCGGCAGAAGGGATGACGGTGCGTGAACTGGTGGCGATTGGTCGTTACCCGTGGCATGGCGCGCTGGGGCGCTTTGGCGCGGCAGATCGCGAAAAGGTCGAGGAAGCTATCTCGCTGGTTGGCTTAAAACCGCTGGCGCAGCGGCTGGTCGATAGTCTCTCTGGCGGCGAGCGTCAGCGGGCATGGATCGCCATGCTGGTGGCGCAGGATAGCCGCTGTCTGTTGCTGGACGAACCGACCTCGGCGCTGGATATCGCCCACCAGGTTGATGTGCTGGCGCTGGTGCACCGTTTAAGTCAGGAGCGTGGCCTGACGGTCATTGCCGTGCTGCACGATATCAATATGGCGGCACGCTACTGTGATTATCTGGTCGCCCTGCGCGGCGGTGAAATGATTGCTCAGGGAACGCCTGCGGAAATTATGCGCGGCGAAACCCTCGAAATGATTTATGGCATCCCGATGGGTATTTTGCCGCATCCGGCGGGTGCTGCACCTGTGAGTTTTGTTTATTGATGAGCGGCTTATCTCTTATTTCGCGCCGCCGACTGTTAACGGCGATGGCGCTTTCTCCGTTGTTATGGCAGATGAATACCGCCCGTGCGGCGGCTATTGATCCCAATCGTATTGTGGCACTGGAGTGGTTGCCGGTGGAGTTACTACTGGCGCTCGGCATCGTACCTTACGGCGTGGCGGATACCATCAACTATCGACTGTGGGTCAGCGAACCGCCATTGCCGGAGTCGGTGATTGATGTTGGTTTGCGTACAGAACCTAACCTCGAACTGCTGACCGAAATGAAACCATCGTTTATGGTCTGGTCGGCGGGATATGGCCCTTCACCAGAAATGCTGGCACGTATTGCGCCGGGACGCGGATTTAACTTCAGCGACGGCAAACAGCCATTGGCGATGGCGCGTAAATCGCTGACGGAAATGGCAGATTTACTTAACCTGCAAAGCGCAGCGGAAATGCATTTAGCGCAATATGAAGACTTTATCCGCAGCATGAAACCCCGCTTTGTAAAGCGAGGATCGCGTCCGTTACTGCTGACGACGCTTATCGATTCGCGCCATATGTTGGTCTTCGGTCCAAACAGCTTATTCCAGGAAATTCTTGATGAGTACGGCATCCCAAATGCCTGGCAAGGGGAAACCAACTTTTGGGGCAGTACCGCCGTCAGTATCGATCGTCTGGCAGCCTATAAAGACGTTGATGTGCTCTGTTTTGATCACGACAACAGCAAAGACATGGACGCGTTAATGGCGACGCCGCTGTGGCAGGCAATGCCGTTTGTCCGTGCCGGACGCTTTCAGCGCGTACCCGCCGTCTGGTTCTATGGTGCGACGCTCTCGGCAATGCATTTTGTGCGTATTCTGGATAACGCCATCGGAGGTCAAGCGTGAGTAAACGAATTGCGCTTTTCCCGGCGTTATTACTGGCGCTGCTGGTGATTGCCGCTGCGGCGTTGACCTGGATGAACTTCTCGCAGGCGCTGCCGCGTAGCCAGTGGGCGCAGGCTGCCTGGTCGCCGGATATTGACGTCATTGAGCAGATGATTTTTCACTACAGCTTGCTGCCGCGTCTGGCGATTTCACTGCTGGTTGGCGCAGGTCTGGGGCTGGTAGGCGTGCTGTTTCAGCAAGTGCTGCGTAACCCGCTGGCGGAACCGACCACGCTGGGCGTCGCAACGGGCGCGCAACTGGGAATTACCGTCACCACGCTCTGGGCGATCCCCGGCGCGATGGCGAGCCAGTTTGCCGCGTTGGCAGGGGCTTGTGTCGTTGGCTTAATTGTCTTTGGCGTCGCGTGGGGCAAGCGCCTTTCGCCGGTAACGCTGATCCTCGCGGGTCTGGTGGTGAGCCTTTATTGTGGGGCAATCAACCAGTTACTGGTTATCTTCCATCACGACCAGCTACAAAGCATGTTCCTGTGGAGCACCGGAACGCTGACACAAACCGACTGGAGCGGCGTTGAGCGTTTATGGCCGCAGCTGCTGGGCGGCGTGATGCTGACGTTGCTGCTACTTCGTCCATTAACCCTGATGGGGCTTGATGATGGCGTGGCGCGCAATCTGGGCCTGGCCTTGTCGCTGGCGCGTCTGGCGGCGCTGTCGCTGGCGATTGTCATCAGTGCTCTGCTGGTGAATGCGGTAGGGATTATCGGCTTTATCGGGTTGTTCGCACCACTGCTGGCGAAAATGCTGGGGGCGCGGCGTTTGCTGCCACGGTTGATGCTGGCGTCGCTGATTGGTGCGCTGATCCTCTGGCTTTCCGATCAAATCATCCTCTGGCTGACTCGCGTGTGGATGGAAGTTTCCACCGGTTCGGTCACTGCGCTCATCGGTGCGCCGCTGCTGTTGTGGCTGCTGCCGCGTTTACGCAGCATTAGTGCGCCAGATATGAAGGTGAACGATCGTGTCGCGACTGAACGCCAACATGTGCTGGCGTTTGCCCTCGCTGGCGGCGTGCTGCTGTTGATTGCTGTGGTTGTGGCGTTGTCGTTTGGTCGTGATGCGCACGGCTGGACGTGGGCGAGCGGGGCGCTGCTTGATGATTTAATGCCCTGGCGCTGGCCACGAATTATGGCAGCACTGTTTGCGGGCGTCATGCTGGCGGTGGCGGGCTGCATTATTCAGCGGTTGACCGGAAACCCGATGGCAAGCCCGGAAGTGCTGGGGATTAGTTCCGGCGCGGCGTTTGGCGTAGTGTTGATGCTGTTTCTGGTGCCGGGCAACGCCTTTGGCTGGCTGTTTCCTGCGGGAAGTCTTGGCGCGGCGGTGACCTTGTTAATCATTATGATCGCCGCCGGTCGAGGTGGATTTTCCCCACACCGGATGTTGCTTGCGGGGATGGCGTTAAGCACCGCGTTCACCATGCTGTTGATGATGTTGCAGGCGAGTGGTGACCCGCGAATGGCGCAAGTGCTGACCTGGATTTCCGGTTCGACCTACAACGCGACCGATGCACAGGTCTGGCGCACCGGAATTGTGATGGTGATTTTGCTGGCGATTACCCCGCTGTGCCGCCGCTGGCTGACCATTTTGCCGCTGGGTGGCGATACCGCACGAGCTGTGGGAATGGCGCTGACGCCGACGCGAATTGCGTTGCTGCTGTTAGCGGCTTGCCTGACAGCGATCGCGACGATGACTATTGGACCGTTGAGTTTTGTTGGTCTGATGGCACCACATATTGCGCGGATGATGGGCTTTCGACGGACGATGCCGCACATTGTGATTTCGGCGTTGGTGGGAGGTTTATTGCTGGTATTCGCTGACTGGTGTGGGCGGATGGTGCTGTTTCCGTTCCAGATCCCAGCGGGGTTGCTATCGACGTTTATTGGCGCGCCGTACTTTATCTATTTGTTGAGAAAGCAGAGCCGTTAATTGAATGCCTCGCCCGGTGGGCGAGGCAAAATCATCACAACTTCGCAAACACCCGACGCGCAGCATCGATGGTGTTATTGATATCTTCCATGCTGTGCGCCACAGACATAAAACCCGCTTCAAACGCTGACGGTGCCAGATATACACCTTCATCCAGCATCATATGGAAGAAACGCTTAAAGCGTTCCACGTCACAAGCCATCACGTCCTGGTAGCACGTCACGGACTCGGCGTCGGTAAAGAAAATACCGAACATGCCGCCAACATGGTTAACGACCAGCGGAATTCCCGCTTCTTCTGCCGCTTCCAGCAGACCTTCCGCCAGACGCGTGGTTAACTCATTCAGCGTTTCGTGAACGCCCGGCTGTGCGACTTCATTCAGACAGGCGAAACCTGCTGCCATCGCAATTGGGTTACCGGAAAGCGTACCAGCCTGATAGACCGGGCCGGTCGGAGCCAGTGCATCCATTACATCACGACGACCGCCGAATGCGCCTACTGGCATCCCACCGCCGATGATTTTGCCCAGGCAGGTGAGATCCGGCACCACGCCGTAATAATCCTGTGCGCCTGCCAGCGCCACGCGGAAACCGGTCATAACTTCATCGATGATCAGCAACGCGCCAAACTCGTCACACAGCGCGCGCAGACCCGGCAGGAACTCTGGCAGCGGAGGAACACAGTTCATGTTGCCTGCCACTGGCTCGACGATAATGCAGGCAATCTCTTGCGGATACTGTTCAAACGCGGCGCGTACAGACGCCAGATCGTTATAGGTACAGGTTAAGGTATGTTTGGCGAAATCTGCCGGAACGCCCGGAGAGTTTGGCTGACCTAACGTGAGCGCGCCAGAACCGGCTTTCACCAGCAGGCAGTCAGCGTGGCCGTGGTAACAACCTTCGAATTTAATGATTTTGTCGCGACCGGTAAAACCACGCGCCAGGCGGATGGCGCTCATCGTTGCTTCGGTGCCAGAGTTCACCATGCGCACCATATCCATCGTCGGCACGAGTTCGGTCACCAGCTCCGCCATTTTTACTTCCATTTCGGTCGGCGCACCAAAGCTCAGACCACGTTCAGCGGCTTCAATCACTGCATTGCGGATCGCCGGATGATTATGACCCAGCACCATCGGCCCCCAGGAACCGACATAATCGATATAGGCTTTGCCATCAACGTCGTACAGATAAGCGCCGTCCGCTTTTTCGATAAACAGTGGAGTACCGCCCACGCCGGTAAAGGCGCGAACAGGAGAGTTCACACCGCCAGGGATCAGCTCGCGCGCTGCGCTGTATAGGTTTTCAGACTTACTCATGGAGGGTTCCTGATTCGTAGAAAAAGTGAATGGCTGCTATTCTATGTTATTCATAACAAGTTAAATACTCGTCAAACATCAGGTTGCTTATACTGCTGCAACCTGGATTTCTAAGAGTATAAAAGTTTTGGGTATTTGAAACATTACGCTTTGCAAAGGATTTTCATGGAACGAGCGAGTAAAATGCCGTCATCTTATTTGTATGACCAATATGTGATCATTGGATGAAAACTGAAACTCCTTCTTATGAAATACCGCAGGCCGCGCGTCTGCGACGCAGACAACTGATTCGCCAACTTCTTGAGCGCGACAAAACCCCGTTAGCCATTTTGTTTATGGCGGCGGTCGTCGGCACCCTTGTCGGGCTGGCTGCAGTTGCTTTTGACAAAGGCGTCGCCTGGTTGCAAAACCAACGTATGGGGGCGCTGGTACATACTGCTGATAATTACCCACTTCTGTTAACCGTCGCTTTTCTTTGTTCGGCGGTGCTGGCAATGTTCGGCTACTTTCTGGTGCGTAAATACGCACCAGAAGCAGGTGGTTCAGGGATTCCGGAAATTGAAGGGGCGCTGGAAGATCAACGTCCCGTTCGCTGGTGGCGTGTTTTGCCGGTGAAATTCTTTGGCGGGTTGGGGACACTCGGTGGTGGTATGGTTCTGGGGCGTGAAGGACCAACCGTACAGATCGGCGGTAACATTGGCCGTATGGTGCTTGATATTTTCCGCATGAAAGGTGATGAAGCTCGCCACACGTTGCTGGCAACCGGTGCAGCGGCGGGGCTTGCGGCGGCCTTTAACGCGCCGCTCGCGGGTATTCTATTTATTATCGAAGAGATGCGTCCGCAGTTTCGCTATACGTTAATTTCGATTAAAGCGGTATTTATTGGCGTCATTATGTCGACCATTATGTATCGGATTTTTAATCATGAAGTTGCGCTGATTGACGTCGGTAAACTTTCTGACGCGCCGCTCAATACCCTGTGGCTTTATCTGATCCTCGGCATTATTTTTGGTATCTTCGGCCCTGTTTTTAATAAATGGGTTCTGGGGATGCAGGATTTGCTGCACCGTGTGCACGGTGGCAATATCACTAAATGGGTGTTGATGGGCGGTGCGATTGGCGGTCTGTGCGGGTTGTTGGGTTTCGTTGCACCAGAAACTTCGGGCGGCGGTTTTAACCTGATTCCTATCGCTACGGCGGGGAATTTCAGCATGGGAATGCTGATATTTATTTTTGTCGCGCGAGTGATCACTACGCTGCTCTGCTTCTCTTCTGGCGCGCCGGGCGGTATTTTCGCTCCGATGCTGGCACTCGGTACGGTTTTGGGAACGGCATTTGGCATGGCTGCCACGGAGATATTTCCGCAATACCACCTTGAAGCAGGGACATTTGCTATAGCTGGAATGGGGGCGTTACTGGCGGCCTCTGTTCGTGCGCCGTTGACCGGGATCATCCTGGTGCTTGAGATGACAGATAACTATCAGCTCATTTTGCCAATGATTATTACCGGTCTTGGCGCAACACTATTAGCACAATTTACTGGTGGGAAACCGTTATACTCGGCGATTCTTGCCCGCACGCTGGCAAAACAGGAAGCGGAGCAGCTGGCGCGAAGCAAGGCCGTGGCTGCCAGCGAGAATACTTGAACGAAATACCAGGGTATTAGATAATGGCAGTTATTATTGGGTTAGAATTTGCCCAATTGCCGATGTCGTTTGGAGCAAAATATGAGTGATGACGTAGCACTGCCGCTGGAGTTTACCGACGCAGCAGCCAACAAAGTTAAAAGCCTGATCGCTGACGAAGATAACCCGAATCTGAAATTACGCGTGTATATTACCGGTGGCGGTTGCAGCGGCTTCCAGTATGGTTTCACCTTTGATGATCAGGTGAACGAAGGCGATATGACCATCGAAAAACAGGGCGTTGGCCTGGTGGTTGATCCGATGAGCCTGCAATATCTGGTCGGCGGTTCCGTTGATTATACCGAAGGTCTGGAAGGTTCACGCTTCATCGTAACCAACCCGAATGCGAAAAGCACCTGCGGTTGCGGTTCTTCCTTTAGCATCTAATCTGCTGTTAATGTGCCGGATAAACTATCCGGCACACCTTCTCTCTTCAACGCCCATTCTCATCCAGCGCAAACGTCGGCAATTTCAGATGCCACCGAATAGCCGCCAGCCGTATCAATAGCGTTACAACCATTCCCATCATACTGGCTGTTTCCAGCGTTACGGAGAAGGTGTAATGAGCTGTAGCGTGGACAATACCGCCGATAATACAGGCCGTCGCGTAGATTTCTGTGCGTAATATCATCGGAACTTCGCGCGCCAGTACATCGCGGATGATCCCGCCGCCAACGCCGGTGATCACACCCATACAAACCGCGATTAACGGACCGGCTTCCGCATTAAAGGCTTTGTTGACACCAATGCCAACAAACACTGCCAGACCAACAGCATCCAGCACCGGCAGCATCCATTTGGGTAAGCGCCTTGGCTGGCGTACCAGAACGATAGTCAGCATACTGGTCACCATCGCGACGACCAGATCGGTGGGATCTTTCACCCAAAATACCGGACCGTGATCCAGCGCCATGTCGCGAATTGTCCCGCCACCTACTGCGGTAACCACGCCCAGAACCAGGACGCCAAAAGGGTCCATACGCAATTTTCCGGCCAGCAAAACGCCGGAGATGGCAAATACCGCTGTACCGACTATATCCAGCCAATAGACGAGCATTTTTCAATCCCCACTGAGCACCTGAAAGGTCAGGCGCTAATCCACTTGTGAAAGCGCATTACAGAGTTGTTGTGCAGCGAGGATAATACGTGGGCTTGCGCGTTCAAACCAGTCACTTGTGAGAGGAATAACGGGAATTTTGAGTTGTTCGCCCCAGTATTGCTTTATTTTAGGAATTTTATCCGCTCCGCCAGTGATGACAATGGCCTGCGGTGCGCGTGCTAATACTTGTTCACGGCTAACCTGCGGCCAGGGAACTCGACTGTCTTTAAAGATGTTTTCTCCGCCGCAAACTTCCAGTATCTGGTTCTGAATCGACTCTTTTCCGCTGGTGAATGGCGGATTAATGCCGAATTGTAAGAAAACACGTTTTTTCGGTTTATCAGCATATTGCGCTTTCAGTTGCGCATACTGTTCCAGTAAGGTTTGCGCGGCTTTTCCGGCCTTGTCAGGTTGCGGACTCCAGGGAGCCAGTTGACGTAACGCATCGGCAATTTGTTCAATGCTTGTCGCATCGACCCACATGACTTTTATTCCCAGCGAAGCAAGTTGGTCAACCTGCCGCTCGGCGTTCCCTCCGCGCCAGGCAACCACCAAATCGGGTTTCAGCGCCACGATGCGTTCCAGATTCATCCCTTGCCAGGTGGAAACCTGCTCAATATTCTGCGCTTCTGGCGGATAGTCGGAATAACTGCTGACCCCTACCGGCGTGATCCCGGCGGCAAAGGCAAGTTCAGTGTTGGCGGGAGAAAGTGTGATAACGCGCGGCGCGGCGTTGAGCCACAGCGGTGCGAGAAAAGACAGGGCGACCAGCGCCCTGAACAGTGACTTAGCCATGCGCCAGTTTCTGCACCAGTGACTCAACCATCAGGCTGGACTGTTTGGCTGCAACGGCCAGAAATTCGTCGAAGCTGAGATGAGACTGTTGATCGGCCACGTCGGAGATGGCGCGTACCACCACAAACGGTACATTAAAATTGTGGCAGACATGAGCGATAGCTGTCGCTTCCATCTCTACCGCAATGGCCTGCGGGAAATTGTGGCGGATTTTCGCCAGACCAACAGAGCCGTTGATGAACGCGTCGCCGCTGACAATCAGGCCTCGTACAGCGTTAAGATTCAGTTCGGCAATGCAGGACTCGGCGGCAGCGATCAGTTTATCATCAGCTTTGAAGCCTGCCGGACAGCCAGGTAACTGACCATATTCATAACCAAATGCCGTGACATCCGCGTCGTGATAACGTGCTTCGTCAGAGACAACGATATCGCCCACTTTCAGCGTTGGCGCCAGGCCCCCTGCAGAACCGGTGTTAATAATCACATCTGGTTTGCAGTGTTCCAGCAGCAGAGTCGCACCCAGCGCCGCAGCGACTTTACCGATGCCCGATTTCAGAAGCGCAACCTCGGTTCCGTTCAGTTGACCTGTGTAGATTTCACAGCCACCCAGACGGAGAGTTTGACGGTTTTCGATTTTGTCACGCAGTAGCGTAACTTCTTCTTCCATTGCACCAATGATGCCGATTTTCATAGATTTACTCGCGATAAGCCTGATTTGAGGGCATAGTTTATCATGCGCTTAAGAGGAAGCGTATTTCTCACGCGGGAGAGGACATGGCACAGATTGATTTCCGAAACAAAATAAACTGGCATCGTCGTTATCGTTCACCGCAGGGCGTTAAAACCGAACATGAGATCTTGCGGATCTTTGAAAGCGATCGCGGGCGTATTATTAACTCTCCGGCGATTCGTCGTCTGCAACAAAAGACCCAGGTTTTTCCACTTGAGCGCAATGCCGCCGTACGCACGCGTCTTACCCATTCAATGGAAGTTCAGCAGGTGGGGCGCTATATCGCCAAAGAGATTTTAAGTCGTCTGAAAGAACTTAAATTGCTGGAGGAGTACGGCCTGGATGAACTGACCGGGCCGTTTGAAAGCATTGTCGAGATGTCATGCCTGATGCACGATATCGGTAATCCACCGTTTGGTCATTTTGGTGAAGCGGCTATAAATGACTGGTTTCGCCAGCGTTTGTACCCAGCGGATGCCGAAAGTCAGCCGCTGACCGACGATCGCTGTAGCGTGACAGCGTTGCGATTGCGGGAAGGGGAGGAACAACTTAACGAGCTGCGGCGCAAAATTCGTCAGGACTTATGTCATTTTGAAGGCAATGCACAAGGTATTCGTCTGGTGCATACATTGATGCGGATGAATCTCACCTGGGCGCAGGTTGGCGGTATTTTAAAATATACTCGTCCGGCGTGGTGGCGTGGTGAAACGCCTGAGACTCACCACTATTTAATGAAAAAACCGGGCTATTATCTTTCTGAAGAAGCCTATATTGCCCGTTTGCGTAAAGAACTTAATTTGGCGCTTTACAGTCGTTTTCCATTAACGTGGATTATGGAAGCTGCTGACGATATCTCTTATTGTGTGGCTGATCTTGAAGATGCGGTAGAGAAAAGAATATTTACCGTTGAGCAGCTTTATCATCATTTGCATGATGCGTGGGGTCAGCATGAGAAAGGTTCTCTGTTTGCACAAGTGGTAGAAAATGCCTGGGAAAAATCGCGCTCAAATAGTTTAAGCCGCAGTACGGAAGATCAGTTTTTTATGTATTTACGGGTGAACACCCTCAATAAGCTGGTGCCCTATGCGGCACAACGATTTATTGATAATTTGCCGACGATTTTTGCCGGAACGTTTAATCATGCCCTGTTAGAAGATGCCAGTGAATGTAGTGAACTTTTAAAATTATATAAAAATGTCGCCGTAAAACATGTGTTTAGCCATCCAGATGTCGAGCAGCTTGAGTTGCAGGGGTATCGGGTGATTAGCGGGTTATTAGAGATTTATCGTCCTTTATTAAGCATGTCATTATCAGACTTTACTGAACTGGTAGAAAAAGAGCGAGTAAAACGTTTCCCCATTGAATCACGCTTATTCCACAAGCTCTCAACGCGCCATCGGCTGGCCTATGTCGAGGCTGTCAGTAAATTACCGTCAGATTCTCCTGAGTTCCCGTTATGGGAATATTATTATCGTTGTCGGCTGTTACAGGATTATATCAGCGGCATGACGGACCTTTATGCGTGGGATGAATATCGGCGGCTGATGGCGGTAGAACAATAACCAGGCTTTTGTAAAGACGGACAATAAATTTTTACTTTTTGCAGAAACTTTAGTTCGGAACTTCGCGCTATAAAACGAATCTGAAGAACACAGCAATTTTGCGTTATCTGTTAATCGAGACTGAAATACATGAAAAAAACCACATTAGCACTGAGTGCACTGGCTCTGAGTTTAGGTTTGGCGTTATCTCCGCTCTCTGCGACGGCGGCTGAGACATCTTCAGCAACGACAGCACAGCAGATGCCAAGCCTTGCACCGATGCTCGAAAAGGTGATGCCTTCAGTGGTCAGCATTAACGTAGAAGGTAGCACAACCGTCAATACGCCGCGTATGCCGCGTAATTTCCAGCAGTTCTTCGGCGATGATTCTCCGTTCTGCCAGGACGGTTCTCCGTTCCAGAGCTCTCCGTTCTGCCAGGGGGGCCAGGGCGGCAATGGCGGCGGCCAGCAACAAAAATTCATGGCGCTGGGTTCCGGCGTTATTATTGATGCCGATAAAGGCTATGTCGTCACCAACAACCACGTTGTTGATAACGCGACGGTAATTAAAGTCCAACTGAGCGATGGCCGTAAGTTCGACGCGAAGATGGTTGGCAAAGATCCGCGTTCTGATATCGCGCTGATCCAAATCCAGAACCCGAAAAACCTGACAGCAATTAAGATGGCGGATTCCGACGCGCTGCGCGTGGGGGATTACACCGTCGCTATCGGTAACCCGTTTGGTCTGGGCGAGACGGTAACTTCCGGTATCGTCTCTGCGTTGGGGCGTAGCGGCCTGAATGCCGAAAACTACGAAAACTTCATCCAGACCGATGCGGCAATCAACCGTGGTAACTCCGGTGGTGCGCTGGTTAACCTGAACGGCGAACTGATTGGTATCAACACCGCAATCCTCGCACCGGACGGCGGCAACATCGGTATCGGTTTTGCTATCCCGAGCAACATGGTGAAAAACCTGACTTCGCAGATGGTGGAATACGGGCAGGTGAAACGCGGCGAGCTGGGTATTATGGGAACCGAACTGAACTCCGAACTGGCGAAAGCGATGAAAGTTGACGCCCAGCGCGGTGCATTTGTAAGTCAGGTTCTGCCGAATTCTTCTGCCGCGAAAGCAGGTATTAAAGCGGGTGATGTGATCACCTCACTGAACGGTAAGCCAATCAGCAGCTTTGCCGCGCTGCGTGCCCAGGTAGGCACCATGCCGGTGGGCAGCAAACTGACTCTGGGCTTACTGCGCGACGGTAAGCAGGTTAACGTGAATCTGGAACTGCAGCAGAGCAGCCAGAATCAGGTTGACTCCAGCTCCATCTTCAACGGCATTGAAGGCGCTGAGATGAGCAACAAAGGCAAAGATCAGGGCGTCGTCGTGAACAACGTGAAAACGGGCACTCCGGCTGCACAGATTGGCCTGAAAAAAGGTGATGTGATTATTGGCGCGAACCAGCAGGCAGTGAAAAACATCGCTGAACTGCGTAAAGTTCTCGACAGCAAACCATCCGTGCTGGCACTGAACATTCAGCGCGGCGACAGCACCATCTACCTGTTAATGCAGTAATCTCCCTCAACCCCTTCCTGAAAACGGGAAGGGGTTCTCCTTACAATCTGTGAACTTCCCCACAACTCCATACTTCTTCATTATCCTTTGGGCATTTGCACAATGCCGTGCGTTCCGTACTTCCTTATGCTAAGCCGTGCACAATGGAGGGCTTATGGCTGGCTGGCATCTTGATACCAAAATGGCGCAGGATATCGTGGCGCGCACCATGCGCATTATCGATACCAATATCAATGTAATGGATGCTCGCGGGCGCATTATCGGCAGCGGCGATCGTGAACGTATTGGTGAATTGCACGAAGGTGCATTGCTGGTACTCTCGCAGGGGCGAGTTGTCGATATCGATGACGCGGTAGCACGTCATCTGCACGGTGTGCGGCAAGGGATTAATCTACCGTTACGGCTGGAAGGTGAGATTGTCGGCGTAATTGGCCTGACTGGTGAACCAGAGAATCTGCGCAAATATGGCGAACTGGTCTGCATGACGGCTGAAATGATGCTGGAACAGTCGCGGTTGATGCACCTGTTGGCGCAGGATAGCCGTTTGCGGGAAGAACTGGTGATGAACCTGATTCAGGCCGAGGAGAATACACCCGCACTCACTGAATGGGCGCAACGGTTGGGGATAGATCTCAATCAACCGCGAGTGGTGGCTATTGTCGAGGTCGACAGCGGTCAGCTTGGCGTGGACAGCGCAATGGCAGAGTTACAGCAATTGCAAAACGCGCTGATTACGCCGGAGCGTAATAATCTGGTGGCGATTGTCTCGCTGACCGAAATGGTGGTGTTGAAACCGGCGTTGAATCCGTTTGGGCGCTGGGATGCAGAAGATCATTGTAAGCGAGTTGAGCAGCTCATTACTCGTATGAAAGAGCACGGTCAGCTGCGGTTTCGCGTTTCGCTGGGTAATTATTTTACCGGTCCTGGCAGTATTGCCCGCTCTTACCGCACGGCGAAAACAACGATGGTGGTTGGTAAACAGCGAATGCCCGAAAATCGCTGCTATTTTTATCAGGATCTGATGCTACCAGTCTTACTTGATAGTTTGCGCGGTGATTGGCAAGCCAACGAACTTGCGCGACCGCTGGCGCGCTTGAAAGCGATGGACAATAACGGCTTGCTGCGGCGAACACTGGCGGCGTGGTTTCGCCACAATGTGCAACCGCTGGCAACGTCAAAGGCGCTGTTTATCCATCGAAATACGCTGGAGTATCGACTTAATCGTATATCAGAACTGACCGGCCTGGATTTGGGCAATTTTGATGACAGGTTGCTGCTGTATGTGGCGCTGCAACTGGATGAAGAGCGGTAGGTTCATAACAAAGTTAAAGCCGGGTGATACTTTACCCGGCTCGCAGAATGACATCAGTAACTATTATTTGCGTGTCAGCTTTTCCAGATCCGCTTCAATCTCACTGATCTTATTGGTTACCACTGACTCCAGGTGACGCAAGTCATCGAGGATCTTACGCTTAAGATCAACTTCGCTACGGTCACGCTGGCAGATTTGATCAAGCTCATCAATGATATAACGAAGATTTGGGCTGATTTCCTGCACTTCTTTATAACCCTGACCCACACCATCGGCGACCACCGTTTTGCGCTGACGCGGATATTTAAACTTCACGCTCTTGGCGAAAAACTCACCTTTGTCTTTCTGAAAATAGATTTTCAGAATATCGTTGTTGGCTTCCTGCCGGAGGCTGTAACGATCAATTTCTTCAGGATTGGTAATACCCAGACTTTTCAGATTGTCGTACATAGCGTTACCTCAAAATGAGTCAGTAAATTGTGCTTATCTTAGCATTTGGCCTGGCCCGCCCGGCTCGACTGTGATCGCGGAAAGCCTTTTTCTTCCAGACTTCTATCATGGCGTAAAATTTAAAAAATTACCTGCTTTATTCTGGCGATATTCCAGAGGATGGATTAGCACATTTATCTTCGTTTTGCGAATTACATGACAGTCCAAAAAAGATGAAAAAGTATTTAAAAGAAGAGACAAGAATGAGTAGGGCGAATTAATCTGAGTCAGAAAGCACACGGGCAGCATCGTGCTGCCCGTTTGCATACTTTTAGTCGATGGTACGCAGCAGTTCGTTAATACCGACTTTACCGCGAGTTTTCGCGTCAACTTTCTTAACGATAACGGCACAATAAAGGCTGTATTTGCCATCTTTCGACGGCAGGTTGCCAGAAACAACCACAGAGCCTGCCGGAACGCGACCGTAGTGGATTTCGCCGGTTTCACGGTCGTAAATACGGGTGCTCTGACCGATGTATACGCCCATGGAAATAACGGAACCTTCTTCGACAATCACCCCTTCAACCACTTCAGAGCGCGCGCCGATGAAGCAGTTGTCTTCAATGATGGTCGGGTTAGCCTGTAGCGGCTCCAGCACGCCGCCAATGCCTACACCGCCAGACAGGTGCACGTTTTTACCAATCTGCGCACAGGAACCGACGGTCGCCCAGGTATCAACCATGGTGCCTTCATCAACATATGCGCCGATGTTGACGTAAGACGGCATCAGCACGGTGTTACGGGCAATAAACGCACCCTGACGTACCGCCGCTGGTGGTACAACACGGAAGCCTTCTTTCTGGAAACGTGCTTCGTCGTAGTTGGCGAATTTCATCGGCACTTTATCGAAGTAGCGGCTTTCTGCCCCTTCGATCACCTGATTATCATTAATACGGAAAGAGAGCAGCACCGCTTTTTTCAACCACTGATGCGTCACCCACTGACCGTCAATTTTTTCCGCAACACGCAGCGCGCCAGAGTCCAGCAGCGAGATCACCTGATTTACCGCTTCGCGGGTAACAGTGTCTGCATTGGCTGGCGTGATTTCGGCACGGCGTTCAAAAGCGGTTTCAATAATGTTCTGTAACTGCTGCATTGTTAAACTCTTTTCATATCAGTAAACACATCACCCTTTATCGTTTGGATTGAGGGCCTCTGTCAACCGCTGATGCACTTCCTGCTGCAACTCATTATTAAGCGCACGTCGGTCGGCGGTGGCGATTATGAATAAATCTTCTACTCGCTCACCAATGGTTGTAATTCGGGCGCCATGAAGCGAAATTCCCAGATCGGCAAAAATTTTCCCCACCCGTGCCAGCAGTCCTGGTTGGTCGAGGGCGATCAGTTCGAGGAATGATTTTCGGTCGGTATGGGTCGGCAAAAACGTCACTTCGGTTTCAACAGTAAAGTGACGTAATTTGGCGGGTTGACGACGCGGCTGCGGTGGCTGCCAGCTACTTTGTGTCAGTACTTGCTCCAGACCAAAGCGAATAACCTCATGGCGATCTGCGGATAGCGGGCTGCCATCCGGCTCCAGCACAATGAAGGTATCCATCGCCATACCGTCGCGGGTCGTGAAAATTTGCGCGTCATGAACGCTTAAATTGCGGCGGTCTAATTCGGCACACACGGCAGCAAACAGATACGGCCGATCAGGGCTCCAGATAAATATCTCCGTACCGCCGCGCGTAGCCTGTGGGCTAAGTAATACCAGCGGCTTGCTTAAATCATGCTGTAATAAATGTCGAGCGTGCCAGGCCAGTTGATTTGGGCTATGGCGGACAAAATAGTTAGCGCGACAGCGTGACCAGATCTGGTGTAGCGCCTCTTCGTCGATATTGTCCATACGCAGCAGCGCCAGTGCCTGAAGCTGGTGATGGCGAACTCGTTCGCGCATATCTGGCGTGTTTTGCATTCCGCGTCGTAGCTGTTTTTCGGTGGCAAAATAGAGTTCGCGCAACAGACTCTGCTTCCAGCTATTCCACAGCGTTTCGTTAGTGGCGCAAATATCGGCTACCGTCAGACAGACCAGAAAACGCAGTCGATTTTCCGTTTGTACTTCTTCGGCGAATTGTTTGATGACTTCCGGATCCTGAATATCGCGGCGCTGGGCGGTGACCGACATCAGCAAGTGCTGGCGAACCAGCCAGGCGACCAGTTGCGTTTCGCGCGAGTTCAGGCCGTGCAGTTCGGCAAAATGCACCACGTCTTGTGCGCCGAGTATGGAGTGGTCACCGCCGCGCCCTTTGGCGATATCGTGAAACAGTGCGGCGATAAAAATCAGCTCTGGTGATGGCAGGCGCGGCCAGACGTCCACACACAACGGATGGCGCTGGCGCGTTTCTTCACTGGCAAAACTCTCCAGTTTCAACATCACGCGAATGGTATGTTCATCCACTGTGTAAGCGTGGAACAGGTCAAACTGCATCTGCCCGACGATATGCGACCATTGGGGCATATAGGCGCCCAGCACGCTATGGCGATGCATTGGCAGTAACCCGCGACGCATTGCGCCGGGGTGACGCAGAATGCTCAAAAATAGCTTTCGCGCTTCCGGAATGTTGCACAGTGGTTGTTGCAGATGACGGCGGGCGTGACGTAACTGGCGCAGCGTGGTGGAGTAAATGCCGGTGATCGCACTGTTGCGTACCATAGTGTAGAACATACGCAAGATGGCTTCCGGCTGGCGCATAAATAGTGTTTCATCACGCAGGTCGATAAGCGTACCGCGTAGCTGAAACTCATCGTCAATCGGACGCGGCTTTTCATCGGCGGGCAGGGCGAGGATGGCTTCATCAAACAGTTGTAGCAGCATCTGGTTGAGTTCGCTGACGCGGCGCGTGACGCGGAAGTAATCCTTCATCATCCGCTCGACCGGTTCGTTACCTTCACCACTGTAATTCAGACGCTGGGCGACGCTAAGCTGGCGATCAAACAACAGGCGGTTATCGTAACGGCTGACGACCAGATGCAGGGCAAAGCGAATACGCCACAAAATATGCAGGCACTCGTTTAATTCTGCTCGTTCCGCTGAGGTTAAGAAGCCAAACCCGACCATTTCATCCAGCGATGTTGCGCCAAAATGGCGGCGGGCCACCCACTGTAAAGTGTGAATATCACGCAAGCCCCCGGGGCTGCTTTTGATGTCTGGCTCAAGGTTGTAGCTGGTGCCGTGGTAACGCTGGTGGCGCTGGTTCTGTTCTTCAACTTTCGCCGCGTAGAACTTGTCGGAAGGCCAGAATCCTTCGCTGAAAATGTGTTTTTGCAGTTCGAGAAATAGCGCAACATCGCCAATCAACAAGCGTGATTCAATTAAATTGGTGGCTACGGTTAAATCCGATAACCCTTCCAGGATGCATTCTTCAAGTGTCCGCACGCTATGACCGACTTCCAGCTTCACATCCCAGAGCAGCGTTAACAACTCGCCTACTTTTTGTGCCTGGTCGTCCGGCAGTTTCTTGCGGCTTAAGATCAGTAAATCGACGTCCGAAAGTGGATGCAGCTCGCCACGACCATAGCCACCGACAGCGACCAGCGCCAGGTCGGCAATCTGACTGAAACCGGCTTCAATCCACAAGCGTTGCAGGAGTTGGTCGATAAACTCGGTGCGGGCTTCAATCAACTGTTCTGCGGAGATCCCGCTATCAAAGGC
Source organism: Escherichia sp. MOD1-EC7011 (assembly GCF_002965005.1). Taxonomy (NCBI): domain Bacteria; kingdom Pseudomonadati; phylum Pseudomonadota; class Gammaproteobacteria; order Enterobacterales; family Enterobacteriaceae; genus Escherichia; species Escherichia sp. MOD1-EC7011. Next base: position 33,610 of record NZ_PTRD01000007.1, on the reverse strand, counting down.
ATCGCCCAGCCAACGCTGAAAGGTATCAATATGGGCTTTTATCCCAGAGACGGTTAATTCGTCACGGGGCCAGACGCATGGATTTTGCGGTTGACCGGGCAGGGTGGGGAGAGCGGTATTTGCGTACTGTTCTGGAAGGGTATTCATTGTGCGCCACCCATAAGATTAAATTATCGCATTAAAAAAGCCGGCATTCGCCGGCTTCAGATTGTTGACAAAGTGCACGTGTTCATGCCGGATGCGGCGTGAAGGCCTTATCCGGCCTACAACTCCTTGCAAATTCAATATATTGCAGGAGAAAGTAGGCCTGATAAGCGTAGCGCATCAGGCATTTTTGCGTTTGTCTGCCTCTTATTCGTCGTGCGAGATTATCGCCGGGATGGTGTCATCCTTGCGTAGCGTCAGAATTTCGCAGCCGTTATCAGTCACCACAATAGTATGCTCGTATTGTGCAGACAAGCTGCGATCTTTGGTTTTTACCGTCCAGCCATCTTTCATGGTGCGGATCTCTTTTTTACCCGCGTTGACCATTGGCTCGATGGTGAAGGTCATCCCCGGTTTCAGCACGACGTTGGTTTCAGGTGAGTCATAGTGCAGCACTTGCGGCTCTTCGTGGAAGCCGCGACCAATACCGTGTCCGCAATATTCACGAACGACAGAGAAGCCTTCTGCTTCGACAAATTTCTGAATTGCCGCGCCGATTTCGCGCAGATTAATACCTGGTTTTACCATGCGTAGCGCCAGGTACAGACTTTCCTGCGTCACGCGGCACAGGCGTTCGCCCATGATGGTCGGTTTACCGACGATAAACATTTTCGAGGTGTCGCCGTGGAAACCATCTTTGATTACGGTGACGTCAATGTTAACGATGTCACCGTCTTTCAGCAGTTTGGCGTCGTCCGGGATACCGTGGCACACCACTTCATTAATAGAGATGCAAACGGATTTCGGATAACCGTGATAGCCGAGGCAGGCCGAAACCGCGTGTTGTTCATTAACAATATAATCATTACAGATGCGATCCAGCTCGCCGGTGCTGACGCCCGGTTTAACATAGGGTTCGATCATCTCCAGCACTTCGGCAGCCAGGCGGCCAGCGACGCGCATTTTTTCGATATCTTCAGGGGTCTTGATTGAGATAGCCATTAATTCTGTCCATCAGCGTCGGTGATACCGACAATATATATGTAAGTGCTGTCAATGGTATCACACCCTGTCAAATTGAGAATCATTCTGAACTTCGCGAAACGTGCCACCGAGGGTTTTCTATAATAGAAAATTTAGCGTCTGATGCTGTACACAGCGCCAACAATTATTGGAGTCCACGGCGTATTTGTGGTATAAAGCGCGCCGGACTTCCGATCCATTTCGTATACACAGACTGGACGGGAGCGACAATCTCACTTTGTGTAACAACACACACGTATCGGCACATATTCCGGGGTGCCCTTTGGGGTCGGTAATATGGGATACGTGGAGGCATAACCCCAACTTTTATATAGAGGTTTTAATCATGGCAACTGTTTCCATGCGCGACATGCTCAAGGCTGGTGTTCACTTCGGTCACCAGACCCGTTACTGGAACCCGAAAATGAAGCCGTTCATCTTCGGTGCGCGTAACAAAGTTCACATCATCAACCTTGAGAAAACTGTACCGATGTTCAACGAAGCTCTGGCTGAACTGAACAAGATTGCTTCTCGCAAAGGTAAAATCCTTTTCGTTGGTACTAAACGCGCTGCAAGCGAAGCGGTGAAAGACGCTGCTCTGAGCTGCGACCAGTTCTTCGTGAACCATCGCTGGCTGGGCGGTATGCTGACTAACTGGAAAACCGTTCGTCAGTCCATCAAACGTCTGAAAGACCTGGAAACTCAGTCTCAGGACGGTACTTTCGACAAGCTGACCAAGAAAGAAGCGCTGATGCGCACTCGTGAGCTGGAGAAACTGGAAAACAGCCTGGGCGGTATCAAAGACATGGGCGGTCTGCCGGACGCTCTGTTTGTAATCGATGCTGACCACGAACACATTGCTATCAAAGAAGCAAACAACCTGGGTATTCCGGTATTTGCTATCGTTGATACCAACTCTGATCCGGACGGTGTTGACTTCGTTATCCCGGGTAACGACGACGCAATCCGTGCTGTGACCCTGTACCTGGGCGCTGTAGCTGCAACCGTACGTGAAGGCCGTTCTCAGGATCTGGCTTCCCAGGCGGAAGAAAGCTTCGTAGAAGCTGAGTAATAAGGCTTGATAACTCCCCCAAAATAGTTCGAGTTGCAGAAAGGCGGCAAGCTCGATAATTCTTGGGAGCTTACATCAGTAAGTGACCGGGATGAGCGAGCGAAGACAACGCATCTGCGGCACGAAATATGAAGGGGGGAGAGCCCTTATAGACCAGGTAGTACACGTTTGGTTAGGGGGCCTGCATATGGCCCCCTTTTTCACTTTTATATCTGTGCGGTTTAATTCCGGGCAGATCACATCTCCGAGGATTTTAGAATGGCTGAAATTACCGCATCCCTGGTAAAAGAGCTGCGTGAGCGTACTGGCGCAGGCATGATGGATTGCAAAAAAGCACTGACTGAAGCTAACGGCGACATCGAGCTGGCAATCGAAAACATGCGTAAGTCCGGTGCTATCAAAGCAGCGAAAAAAGCAGGCAACGTTGCTGCTGATGGCGTGATCAAAACCAAAATCGACGGCAACTACGGCATCATTCTGGAAGTTAACTGCCAGACTGACTTCGTAGCAAAAGACGCTGGTTTCCAGGCGTTCGCAGACAAAGTTCTGGACGCAGCTGTTGCTGGCAAAATCACTGACGTTGAAGTTCTGAAAGCACAGTTCGAAGAAGAACGCGTTGCGCTGGTAGCGAAAATTGGTGAAAACATCAACATTCGCCGCGTTGCTGCGCTGGAAGGCGACGTTCTGGGTTCTTATCAGCACGGTGCGCGTATCGGCGTTCTGGTTGCTGCTAAAGACGCTGACGAAGAGCTGGTTAAACACATCGCTATGCACGTTGCTGCAAGCAAGCCGGAATTCATCAAGCCGGAAGACGTATCTGCTGAAGTGGTAGAGAAAGAATACCAGGTACAGCTGGATATCGCGATGCAGTCTGGTAAGCCGAAAGAAATCGCAGAGAAAATGGTTGAAGGCCGCATGAAGAAATTCACCGGCGAAGTTTCTCTGACCGGTCAGCCGTTCGTTATGGAACCGGCAAAAACTGTTGGTCAGCTGCTGAAAGAGCATAACGCTGAAGTGACTGGCTTCATCCGCTTCGAAGTGGGTGAAGGTATCGAGAAAGTTGAGACTGACTTTGCAGCAGAAGTTGCTGCGATGTCCAAGCAGTCTTAATTATCGAAAAGGAGCCGCCTGAGGGCGGCTTCTTTTTGCGCCCATCTTGTAAATTCAGCTAACCCTTATGGGGCTGCGCTGAAAAGCGACGTACAATGTCGCTAGTATTAATTCATTTCAATCGTTGACAGTCTCAGGAAAGAAACATGGCTACCAATGCAAAACCCGTCTATAAACGCATTCTGCTTAAGTTGAGTGGCGAAGCTCTGCAGGGCACTGAAGGCTTCGGTATTGATGCAAGCATACTGGATCGCATGGCTCAGGAAATCAAAGAACTGGTTGAACTGGGTATTCAGGTTGGTGTGGTGATTGGTGGGGGTAACCTGTTCCGTGGCGCTGGTCTGGCGAAAGCGGGTATGAACCGCGTTGTGGGCGACCACATGGGGATGCTGGCTACCGTAATGAACGGTCTGGCAATGCGTGATGCACTGCACCGCGCCTATGTGAACGCTCGTCTGATGTCCGCTATTCCATTGAATGGCGTATGCGACAGCTACAGCTGGGCAGAAGCTATCAGTCTGTTGCGCAACAACCGTGTGGTGATCCTCTCCGCCGGTACTGGTAATCCATTCTTTACCACTGACTCCGCAGCTTGTCTGCGTGGTATCGAAATTGAAGCCGATGTGGTGCTGAAAGCAACCAAAGTTGACGGTGTGTTTACCGCTGACCCGGCGAAAGATCCAACTGCAACTATGTACGAGCAGCTGACCTACAGTGAAGTGCTGGAAAAAGAGCTGAAAGTAATGGATCTGGCGGCCTTTACGCTGGCTCGTGACCACAAATTACCGATTCGTGTTTTCAACATGAACAAACCGGGTGCGCTGCGCCGTGTGGTAATGGGTGAAAAAGAAGGGACTTTAATCACGGAATAATTCCCGTGATGGATAAATAAGGGTAAGATTCCGCATAAGTATCGCGGGGGCGTAAGTCTGGTTATAAGGCGTTATTGTTGCAGGCAGTTTGGTCACGGCCAGCGCGCAGCAACCGGAGCGTACATAAGTACGTGAGGATAGCGAGCACTGCCCGGGGTCAAAATGGCAAATAAAATAGCCTAATAATCCAGACGATTACCCGTAATATGTTTAATCAGGGCTATACTTAGCACACTTCCACTGTGTGTGACTGTCTGGTCTGACTGAGACAAGTTTTCAAGGATTCGTAACGTGATTAGCGATATCAGAAAAGATGCTGAAGTACGCATGGACAAATGCGTCGAAGCGTTCAAAACCCAAATCAGCAAAATACGCACGGGTCGTGCTTCTCCCAGCCTGCTGGATGGCATTGTCGTGGAATATTACGGCACGCCGACGCCGCTGCGTCAGCTGGCAAGCGTAACGGTAGAAGATTCCCGCACTCTGAAAATCAACGTGTTTGATCGTTCAATGTCTCCGGCCGTTGAAAAAGCGATTATGGCGTCCGATCTCGGCCTGAACCCGAACTCTGCAGGTAGCGACATCCGCGTTCCGCTGCCGCCGCTGACGGAAGAACGTCGTAAAGATCTGACTAAAATCGTTCGTGGTGAAGCTGAACAGGCGCGTGTTGCAGTACGTAACGTGCGTCGTGATGCGAACGACAAAGTGAAAGCACTGTTGAAAGATAAAGAGATCAGCGAAGACGACGATCGCCGTTCTCAGGACGATGTACAGAAACTGACTGATGCTGCAATCAAGAAAATTGAAGCGGCGCTGGCAGACAAAGAAGCAGAACTGATGCAGTTCTGATTTCTTGAACGACAAAAAACGCCGCTCAGTAGATCCTTGCGGATCGGCTGGCGGCGTTTTGCTTTTTATTCTGTCTCAACTCTGGATGTTTCATGAAGCAACTCACCATTCTGGGCTCGACCGGCTCGATTGGTTGCAGCACGCTGGACGTGGTGCGCCATAATCCCGAACACTTCCGCGTAGTTGCGCTGGTGGCAGGCAAAAATGTCACTCGCATGGTAGAACAGTGCCTGGAATTCTCTCCCCGCTATGCCGTAATGGACGATGAAGCGAGTGCGAAACTTCTTAAAACGACGCTACAACAACAGGGTAGTTGCACTGAAGTCTTAAGCGGTCAGCAGGCTGCCTGCGATATGGCGGCGCTTGAAGATGTTGATCAGGTGATGGCGGCGATTGTCGGTGCTGCAGGCCTGTTACCTACGCTTGCTGCTATCCGCGCGGGTAAAACCATACTGCTGGCCAACAAAGAATCACTGGTCACCTGTGGACGTCTGTTTATGGACGCCGTAAAGCAGAGTAAAGCGCAGTTATTACCGGTCGATAGCGAACATAACGCCATTTTTCAGAGTTTACCGCAACCTATCCAGCACAATCTGGGATACGCTGACCTTGAGCAAAATGGCGTGGTGTCCATTTTACTTACCGGGTCTGGTGGCCCTTTCCGTGAGACGCCATTGCACGATTTGGCAACAATGACGCCCGATCAAGCCTGCCGTCATCCGAACTGGTCGATGGGACGTAAAATTTCTGTCGATTCGGCTACCATGATGAACAAAGGTCTGGAATACATTGAAGCGCGTTGGTTGTTTAACGCCAGTGCCAGCCAGATGGAAGTGCTGATTCACCCGCAGTCAGTGATTCACTCAATGGTGCGTTATCAGGACGGCAGCGTTCTGGCGCAACTGGGAGAACCTGATATGCGTACGCCAATTGCCCACACCATGGCATGGCCGAATCGCGTGAACTCTGGCGTGAAGCCGCTCGATTTTTGCAAACTCAGTGCGTTGACATTTGCCGCACCGGATTATGATCGTTATCCATGCCTGAAACTGGCGATGGAGGCGTTCGAACAAGGTCAGGCAGCGACGACAGCATTGAATGCCGCAAACGAAATCACCGTTGCTGCTTTTCTTGCGCAACAAATCCGCTTTACGGATATCGCCGCGTTGAATTTATCCGTACTGGAAAAAATGGATATGCGCGAACCACAATGTGTGGACGATGTGTTATCTGTTGATGCTAATGCGCGTGAAGTCGCCAGAAAAGAGGTGATGCGTCTCGCAAGCTGAGGATAATCCGGCTACAGAGAGTCGCGCTATTTGTTAGCGTAAGGCTTCAGTGATATAGTCTGCGCCATCTGATCGTAAGTAGTTGGCTTTCTAAGATCAGGTATGCCGTGGTTTTACACGGCTTTTTTTTGTATAGGCTTCAGTATTCCTGAGTACCGTAAACCCTGTCAGGGAATAAGAAACGCGTGATGTTGTCTGCTACTCAACCACTTAGCGAAAAATTGCCAGCGCATGGCTGTCGTCATGTTGCGATCATTATGGACGGCAATGGTCGCTGGGCAAAAAAGCAAGGGAAGATTCGTGCCTTTGGGCATAAAGCCGGGGCTAAATCGGTTCGCCGGGCGGTCTCTTTTGCGGCCAACAACGGTATTGAGGCGTTAACGCTGTATGCCTTTAGTAGTGAAAACTGGAACCGACCAGCGCAGGAAGTCAGTGCGTTAATGGAACTGTTTGTGTGGGCGCTTGATAGCGAAGTAAAAAGCCTGCACCGACATAACGTGCGTCTGCGTATTATTGGCGATACCAGTCGTTTTAACTCGCGTTTGCAAGAACGTATTCGTAAATCTGAAGCGTTAACTGCCGGGAATACCGGTCTGACGTTGAATATTGCGGCGAACTACGGTGGACGTTGGGATATAGTCCAGGGTGTCAGGCAACTGGCTGAAAAGGTGCAGCAAGGAAACCTGCAACCAGATCAGATAGATGAAGAGATGCTAAACCAGCATGTCTGTATGCATGAACTGGCCCCTGTAGATTTAGTAATTAGGACTGGGGGGGAGCATCGCATTAGTAACTTTTTGCTTTGGCAAATTGCCTATGCCGAACTTTACTTTACAGATGTTCTCTGGCCCGATTTCGATGAACAAGACTTTGAAGGGGCACTAAATGCCTTTGCTAATCGAGAGCGTCGTTTCGGCGGCACCGAGCCCGGTGATGAAACAGCCTGATGGGGGTCGCTTTTGCTGAAGTATCGCCTGATATCTGCTTTTGTTTTAATACCTGTCGTCATCGCGGCGCTGTTTTTATTGCCGCCGGTAGGGTTCGCTATTGTTACGCTGGTAGTCTGTATGCTGGCAGCGTGGGAATGGGGACAGCTTAGCGGTTTTACCTCTCGCTCGCAGCGGGTATGGCTGGCGGTGCTGTGCGGGTTATTGTTGGCGCTGATGCTTTTTCTGTTGCCGGAATATCACCGAAATATTCATCAACCGCTGGTTGAAATCTCACTTTGGGCTTCGCTGGGTTGGTGGATTGTCGCGCTATTGCTGGTGTTATTCTATCCCGGTTCCGCGACAATATGGCGTAAATCCAAAACATTGCGCATTATCTTTGGCGTGCTAACCATTGTTCCCTTCTTTTGGGGCATGTTGGCGTTACGGGCCTGGCACTATGACGAGAATCATTACAGTGGCGCGATATGGTTGCTCTATGTCATGATCCTGGTCTGGGGCGCTGACTCTGGCGCATATATGTTTGGCAAATTGTTTGGCAAACATAAGCTGGCACCGAAGGTTTCTCCGGGTAAAACCTGGCAAGGCTTTATTGGCGGACTCGCGACCGCAGCGGTAATCTCATGGGGTTATGGCATGTGGGCGAATCTGGACGTTGCACCCGTCACCTTACTCATTTGCTCTATTGTCGCAGCGTTAGCTTCAGTGCTCGGCGATCTGACCGAGAGCATGTTTAAGCGTGAAGCAGGAATTAAGGACAGCGGTCATTTAATTCCAGGACATGGCGGTATTTTGGATCGTATTGATAGCTTGACGGCTGCTGTACCGGTCTTTGCTTGCCTGCTGTTGCTGGTATTCAGGACGCTTTAACGGAAGGTATTATGCTGAGTTTTCTCTGGGATTTGGCTTCGTTCATCGTTGCATTGGGTGTACTCATCACCGTGCATGAATTTGGTCATTTCTGGGTTGCCCGGCGTTGCGGTGTTCGCGTTGAGCGTTTCTCTATAGGTTTTGGTAAGGCGCTCTGGCGCCGAACTGATAAGCTAGGCACCGAATATGTCATCGCCCTGATCCCTTTGGGCGGTTATGTCAAAATGCTGGATGAGCGTGCTGAACCGGTTGTTCCGGAGCTTCGCCACCATGCCTTCAATAATAAATCTGTTGGCCAACGTGCGGCGATCATTGCCGCAGGTCCGGTTGCAAACTTCATTTTTGCTATCTTTGCTTACTGGCTGGTTTTTATCATTGGTGTGCCTGGTGTACGTCCGGTGGTTGGCGAAATAGCAGCCAATTCGATAGCTGCGCAAGCACAAATTGCACCAGGAACGGAACTAAAAGCCGTAGATGGTATCGAAACGCCTGATTGGGATGCCGTGCGTTTGCAGTTGGTCGATAAAATTGGCGATGAAAGCACCACCATTACGGTAGCGCCATTTGGCAGCGACCAACGGCGGGATGTAAAGCTCGATTTACGTCAGTGGGCGTTTGAGCCTGATAAAGAAGATCCAGTATCTTCTTTGGGGATTCGTCCCCGTGGGCCGCAAATTGAACCTGTAGTGGAAAATGTGCAGCCAAATTCGGCGGCAAACAAGGCGGGTTTGCAAGCAGGCGACAGGATCGTTAAAGTCGATGGTCAGCCATTAACGCAATGGGTGACCTTTGTGTTGCTTGTCCGGGATAATCCGGGTAAATCCTTAGCGTTGGAAATCGAAAGGCAGGGGAGTCCCTTGTCTTTGACATTAATCCCGGAGAGTAAACCGGGTAATGGTAAGGCGATTGGTTTTGTCGGTATTGAGCCGAAAGTCATTCCTCTGCCAGATGAGTATAAAGTTGTACGCCAGTATGGGCCGTTCAACGCCATCGTCGAAGCTACGGACAAAACGTGGCAGTTGATGAAGCTGACGGTCAGTATGCTGGGAAAATTGATCACCGGTGATGTGAAACTGAACAACCTCAGTGGGCCGATCTCTATCGCCAAGGGGGCTGGGATGACAGCGGAACTCGGGGTTGTTTATTATCTACCGTTTCTTGCGCTTATTAGCGTGAACTTAGGGATAATTAACCTGTTTCCGTTGCCCGTACTTGACGGGGGGCATCTGCTGTTCCTTGCGATCGAAAAGATCAAGGGCGGACCGGTATCCGAGCGGGTTCAAGACTTTTGTTATCGCATTGGCTCGATTCTGCTGGTGCTGTTAATGGGGCTTGCACTTTTCAATGATTTCTCTCGGTTATGAGAGTTAGTTAGGAAGAACGCATAATAACGATGGCGATGAAAAAGTTGCTCATAGCGTCGCTGCTGTTTAGCAGCGCCACCGTATACGGTGCTGAAGGGTTCGTAGTGAAAGATATTCATTTCGAAGGCCTTCAGCGTGTCGCCGTTGGTGCGGCCCTCCTCAGTATGCCGGTGCGCACAGGCGACACGGTTAATGATGAAGATATCAGTAATACCATTCGCGCTCTGTTTGCTACCGGCAACTTTGAGGATGTTCGCGTCCTTCGTGATGGTGATACCCTTCTGGTTCAGGTAAAAGAACGTCCGACCATTGCCAGCATCACTTTCTCCGGTAACAAATCGGTGAAAGATGACATGCTGAAGCAAAACCTCGAGGCTTCTGGCGTGCGTGTGGGCGAATCTCTTGATCGCACTACCATTGCTGATATCGAAAAAGGTCTGGAAGACTTCTACTATAGCGTCGGTAAATATAGCGCCAGCGTTAAAGCTGTCGTGACCCCGCTGCCGCGCAACCGTGTTGACCTAAAACTGGTGTTCCAGGAAGGGGTGTCAGCTGAAATCCAGCAAATTAACATTGTTGGTAACCATGCTTTCACCACCGACGAACTGATCTCTCATTTCCAACTGCGTGACGAAGTGCCGTGGTGGAACGTGGTAGGCGATCGTAAATACCAGAAACAAAAACTGGCGGGCGACCTTGAAACCCTGCGCAGCTACTATCTGGATCGCGGTTATGCCCGTTTCAACATCGACTCGACCCAGGTCAGTCTGACGCCAGATAAAAAAGGTATTTACGTCACGGTGAACATCACCGAAGGCGATCAGTACAAGCTTTCTGGGGTTGAAGTGAGCGGTAACCTTGCCGGGCACTCCGCTGAAATTGAGCAGCTAACTAAGATCGAGCCGGGCGAGCTGTATAACGGCACCAAAGTGACCAAAATGGAAGATGACATTAAAAAGCTTCTCGGTCGCTATGGTTATGCCTATCCGCGCGTACAGTCGATGCCTGAAATTAACGATGCTGACAAAACCGTTAAATTACGTGTGAACGTTGATGCGGGTAACCGTTTCTATGTGCGTAAGATCCGTTTTGAAGGTAACGATACCTCGAAAGATGCCGTCCTGCGTCGCGAAATGCGTCAGATGGAAGGTGCATGGCTGGGTAGCGATCTGGTCGATCAGGGTAAGGAGCGTCTGAATCGTCTGGGCTTCTTTGAAACGGTCGATACCGATACCCAACGTGTTCCGGGTAGCCCGGACCAGGTTGATGTAGTCTACAAGGTGAAAGAACGTAACACCGGTAGCTTCAACTTCGGTATTGGTTACGGTACTGAAAGTGGCGTGAGCTTCCAGGCTGGCGTGCAACAGGATAACTGGTTAGGTACGGGTTATGCCGTTGGTATCAACGGAACCAAAAACGATTACCAGACCTATGCTGAACTGTCGGTAACCAACCCGTACTTCACCGTAGATGGCGTAAGCCTCGGTGGCCGTCTCTTCTATAATGACTTCCAGGCAGATGACGCCGACCTGTCCGACTATACCAACAAGAGTTATGGTACAGACGTGACGTTGGGCTTCCCGATCAACGAATACAACTCGCTGCGAGCAGGTCTGGGTTATGTACATAACTCCCTGTCCAACATGCAGCCGCAGGTTGCGATGTGGCGTTATCTGTACTCTATGGGTGAACATCCGAGCACCTCTGATCAGGATAACAGCTTCAAAACGGACGACTTCACGTTCAACTATGGTTGGACCTATAACAAGCTTGACCGTGGTTATTTCCCGACAGATGGTTCACGTGTCAACCTGACCGGTAAAGTGACCATTCCGGGATCGGATAACGAATACTACAAAGTGACGTTAGACACGGCGACCTATGTACCGATCGACGACGATCACAAATGGGTTGTTCTGGGTCGTACCCGCTGGGGTTATGGTGATGGTTTAGGCGGCAAAGAGATGCCGTTCTACGAGAACTTCTATGCCGGTGGTTCCAGCACCGTGCGTGGCTTCCAGTCCAACACCATCGGTCCAAAAGCGGTTTACTTCCCGCATCAGGCCAGTAATTATGACCCAGACTATGATTACGAATGTGCGACTCAGGACGGAGCGAAAGACCTGTGTAAATCGGATGATGCTGTAGGCGGTAACGCCATGGCAGTTGCCAGCCTCGAACTCATCACCCCGACGCCGTTCATTAGCGACAAGTATGCTAACTCTGTTCGTACTTCCTTCTTCTGGGATATGGGCACCGTTTGGGATACAAACTGGGATTCCAGCCAATATTCTGGATATCCGGACTATAGTGATCCAAGCAATATCCGTATGTCTGCGGGTATCGCATTACAATGGATGTCCCCATTGGGGCCGTTGGTGTTCTCCTACGCCCAGCCGTTCAAAAAGTACGATGGAGACAAGGCAGAACAGTTCCAGTTTAACATTGGTAAAACCTGGTAAGTGTTCTCCACAAAGGAATGTAGTGGTAGTGTAGCGATGACTTTAGGCGATCAATATAAGATCGCCGGGCCACGCAAAGAACTGCACCCTCCGGTGCAAATGGGATGGTAAGGAGTTTATTGTGAAAAAGTGGTTATTAGCTGCAGGTCTCGGTTTAGCACTGGCAACTTCTGCTCAGGCGGCTGACAAAATTGCAATCGTCAATATGGGCAGCCTGTTCCAGCAGGTAGCACAGAAAACCGGTGTTTCTAACACGCTGGAAAATGAGTTCAAAGGCCGTGCCAGCGAACTGCAGCGTATGGAAACCGATCTGCAAGCTAAAATGAAAAAGCTGCAGTCTATGAAAGCCGGTAGTGATCGTACTAAGCTGGAAAAAGACGTGATGGCTCAGCGCCAGACTTTTGCTCAGAAAGCGCAGGCTTTTGAGCAGGATCGCGCACGTCGTTCCAACGAAGAACGCGGCAAACTGGTTACTCGTATCCAGACTGCTGTGAAATCCGTTGCCAACAGCCAGGATATCGACCTGGTTGTTGATGCAAACGCCGTTGCTTACAACAGCAGCGATGTAAAAGACATCACTGCCGACGTACTGAAACAGGTTAAATAAGTAATGCCTTCAATTCGACTGGCTGATTTAGCGCAGCAGTTGGATGCAGAACTACACGGTGATGGCGATATCGTCATCACCGGCGTTGCGTCCATGCAATCTGCACAAACAGGTCACATCACGTTCATGGTTAACCCAAAATACCGTGAGCATTTAGGCTTGTGCCAGGCGTCTGCGGTTGTCATGACCCAGGACGATCTTCCTTTCGCGAAAAGTGCCGCGCTGGTAGTGAAGAATCCCTACCTGACTTACGCGCGCATGGCGCAAATTTTAGATACCACGCCACAGCCCGCGCAGAACATTGCACCCAGTGCAGTGATCGATGCAACGGCGAAGCTGGGTAACAACGTCTCAATTGGTGCTAACGCGGTGATTGAGTCCGGCGTTGAGCTGGGCGATAACGTGATTATCGGTGCCGGTTGCTTCGTTGGTAAAAATAGCAAAATCGGCGCAGGTTCGCGCCTTTGGGCGAACGTAACCATTTACCACGAGATCCAGATCGGTCAGAATTGCCTGATTCAATCCGGAACGGTGGTAGGTGCGGACGGCTTTGGCTATGCCAACGATCGTGGTAACTGGGTGAAGATCCCTCAGATTGGTCGCGTGATTATTGGCGATCGCGTGGAGATCGGCGCCTGTACTACCATCGATCGCGGTGCGCTGGATGACACCATTATCGGCAATGGCGTGATCATTGATAACCAGTGCCAGATTGCACATAACGTCGTGATTGGCGACAATACGGCGGTTGCCGGTGGCGTCATTATGGCGGGCAGCCTGAAAATTGGTCGTTACTGCATGATCGGCGGTGCCAGCGTAATCAACGGGCATATGGAAATATGCGATAAAGTGACGGTTACGGGCATGGGGATGGTGATGCGTCCCATCACTGAACCTGGCGTCTATTCCTCAGGCATTCCGCTGCAACCCAACAAAGTCTGGCGCAAAACCGCTGCACTGGTGATGAACATTGATGATATGAGCAAGCGTCTGAAATCGCTTGAGCGCAAGGTTAATCAACAAGACTAACGTTCCATCTTTTGTTCGCCAAACTTTACGGCCTGTCTCATTCTTACGATTGCGGCAGGCCGTGTTATTATTGTCGTTTCTTATATTTTGACAGGAAGAGTATCTTGACTACTAACACTCATACTCTGCAGATTGAAGAGATTTTAGAACTTCTGCCGCACCGTTTCCCGTTCTTATTGGTGGATCGCGTGCTGGATTTTGAAGAAGGTCGTTTTCTGCGCGCAGTAAAAAATGTCTCTGTCAATGAGCCATTCTTCCAGGGCCATTTCCCTGGAAAACCGATTTTCCCGGGTGTGCTGATTCTGGAAGCAATGGCACAGGCAACAGGTATTCTGGCGTTTAAAAGCGTAGGAAAACTGGAACCGGGTGAGCTGTACTACTTCGCTGGTATTGACGAAGCGCGCTTTAAGCGCCCGGTCGTGCCAGGCGATCAAATGATCATGGAAGTCACTTTCGAAAAAACGCGCCGTGGCCTGACCCGCTTTAAAGGGGTTGCTCTGGTCGACGGTAAAGTAGTTTGCGAAGCAACGATGATGTGTGCTCGTAGCCGGGAGGCCTGATACGTGATTGATAAATCCGCCTTTGTGCATCCAACCGCCATTGTGGAAGAGGGCGCGTCGATTGGTGCCAACGTTCACATTGGTCCTTTTTGTATCGTTGGACCCCATGTTGAAATTGGTGAGGGGACCGTACTGAAATCTCACGTTGTCGTGAATGGCCATACTAAAATTGGTCGCGACAATGAGATTTATCAGTTCGCCTCCATCGGCGAAGTTAACCAGGATCTGAAATATGCTGGTGAACCGACCCGTGTGGAAATCGGCGATCGTAACCGCATTCGCGAAAGCGTCACCATTCATCGTGGCACAGTCCAGGGCGGTGGATTGACGAAGGTGGGCAGCGACAACTTACTGATGATCAATGCGCACATTGCGCACGATTGTACGGTAGGTAACCGCTGTATTCTCGCCAACAACGCAACGCTGGCGGGGCACGTATCGGTAGATGACTTCGCGATCATCGGCGGCATGACCGCAGTCCATCAGTTCTGCATCATTGGTGCGCACGTGATGGTTGGCGGTTGCTCCGGTGTGGCGCAGGACGTCCCTCCTTATGTCATTGCGCAGGGTAACCACGCAACGCCGTTCGGTGTCAACATCGAAGGGCTGAAGCGTCGCGGTTTTAGCCGTGAGGCGATTACTGCTATCCGCAATGCGTATAAGCTGATTTATCGCAGCGGTAAAACGCTCGATGAAGTGAAACCGGAAATTGCTGAACTGGCGGAAACTTATCCGGAAGTGAAAGCGTTTACCGATTTCTTTGCACGCTCAACGCGCGGTCTGATTCGTTAATGGCTGAACAGCGTCCATTAACGATTGCCCTGGTCGCCGGAGAAACCTCCGGCGATATCCTGGGGGCCGGTTTAATCCGCGCTCTGAAAGAACGTGTGCCCAACGCCCGCTTTGTTGGTGTTGCCGGGCCACGAATGCAGGCTGAAGGCTGCGAAGCCTGGTACGAAATGGAAGAACTGGCGGTGATGGGCATTGTTGAAGTGCTCGGTCGTCTGCGTCGCTTACTGTATATTCGTGCCGATTTGACAAAGCGTTTTGGTGAACTGAAGCCAGATGTTTTTGTCGGCATTGATGCGCCTGATTTCAATATTACCCTCGAAGGTAACCTCAAAAAGCAGGGTATCAAAACCATTCATTACGTCAGTCCGTCCGTGTGGGCGTGGCGACAGAAACGCGTTTTCAAAATAGGCAGAGCCACCGATCTGGTGCTCGCATTTCTGCCTTTCGAAAAAGCGTTTTATGACAAATACAACGTGCGGTGTCGTTTTATCGGTCACACCATGGCTGATGCCATGCCGTTAGATCCAGATAAAAACGCCGCCCGTGATGTGTTGGGGATCCCCCACGATGCCCACTGCCTGGCGTTGCTGCCTGGCAGTCGTGGCGCGGAAGTTGAGATGCTTAGTGCCGATTTCCTGAAAACGGCTCAGCTTTTGCGCCAGACATATCCCGATCTTGAGATTGTGGTGCCGCTGGTGAATGCCAAACGCCGCGAGCAGTTTGAACGCATCAAAGCTGAAGTTGCGCCAGACCTTGCTGTTCATCTCTTAGATGGATTGGGGCGTGAGGCGATGGTGGCAAGCGATGCGGCGCTACTGGCGTCGGGTACGGCAGCACTGGAGTGTATGCTGGCGAAATGCCCGATGGTGGTGGGATATCGCATGAAGCCTTTCACCTTCTGGCTGGCGAAGCGACTGGTGAAAACTGATTATGTCTCTCTACCCAATTTGCTGGCGGGCAGAGAGTTAGTCAAAGAGTTATTGCAGGAAGAGTGTGAGCCGCAAAAACTGGCAGAGGCGTTGTTACCGCTGTTGGCGAACGGGAAAACCAGCCACGCGATGCACGACACCTTCCGCGAACTGCATCAGCAGATCCGCTGCAATGCCGATGAGCAGGCGGCACAAGCCGTTCTGGAGTTAGCACAATGATCGAATTTGTTTATCCGCACACGCAGCTCGTTGCGGGTGTGGATGAAGTCGGACGTGGGCCGTTGGTTGGCGCGGTTGTCACCGCTGCCGTAATCCTCGACCCGGCGCGCCCGATTGTCGGGCTGAATGATTCCAAAAAGCTGAGCGAAAAACGCCGTCTGGCGTTGTATGAAGAGATTAAAGAGAAAGCGTTAAGCTGGAGTCTGGGTCGCGCTGAACCTCATGAAATCGACGAACTGAATATTCTACACGCGACCATGCTGGCGATGCAGCGTGCGGTTGCGGGGCTGCATATCGTCCCGGAATATGTGTTGATTGATGGTAACCGCTGTCCGAAATTACCGATGCCGTCGATGGCTGTAGTTAAAGGCGACAGCCGCGTGCCGGAAATCAGTGCGGCGTCTATTCTGGCGAAAGTGACGCGCGACGCTGAAATGGCGGCACTGGACATTGTTTATCCACAATATGGTTTTGCCCAACACAAAGGGTATCCAACAGCTTTTCATCTTGAAAAACTGGCTGAACACGGCGCGACCGAACACCATCGGCGCAGCTTTGGCCCTGTCAAACGCGCACTGGGACTTGCGTCCTGATTCTTGTGTCGAGATTAAGTAAACCGGAATCTGAAGATGTCTGAACCACGTTTCGTTCACCTGCGGGTGCACAGCGACTACTCGATGATCGATGGCCTGGCAAAAACCGCGCCGCTGGTAAAAAAGGCGGCGGCGTTGGGTATGCCTGCACTGGCGATCACCGATTTCACCAACCTTTGCGGTCTGGTGAAGTTCTACGGAGCGGGACATGGCGCGGGGATTAAGCCCATCGTCGGGGCGGATTTTAATGTCCAGTGCGACCTGTTGGGGGATGAGTTAACTCACCTGACGGTACTGGCGGCGAACAATACCGGCTATCAGAATCTGACGTTGCTGATCTCAAAAGCGTATCAGCGCGGGTACGGTGCTGCCGGGCCGATCATCGATCGCGACTGGCTAATCGAATTAAACGAAGGGCTGATCCTCCTTTCCGGTGGGCGCATGGGCGATGTCGGACGCAGCCTTTTGCGTGGTAACAGCACGCTGGTAGATGAGTGCGTTGCGTTTTATGAAGAACACTTCCCGGATCGCTATTTTCTCGAACTGATCCGCACCGGCAGGCCGGACGAAGAAAGCTATCTGCACGCGGCGGTAGAACTGGCGGAAGCGCGCGGTTTGCCCGTCGTGGCGACCAACGACGTGCGCTTTATCGACAGCAGCGACTTTGACGCGCATGAAATCCGCGTCGCTATCCACGACGGCTTTACCCTGGATGATCCTAAACGCCCGCGTAACTATTCGCCGCAGCAATATATGCGTAGCGAAGAGGAGATGTGCGAGCTGTTTGCCGACATCCCCGAAGCTCTTGCCAACACCGTTGAGATCGCCAAACGCTGTAACGTAACTGTGCGTCTTGGTGAATACTTCCTGCCACAGTTCCCGACCGGGGACATGAGCACCGAAGATTATCTGGTCAAGCGCGCAAAAGAAGGGCTGGAAGAGCGTCTGGCATTTTTATTCCCTGACGAGGAAGAGCGTCTTAAGCGTCGCCCGGAATATGACGAACGTCTGGATACTGAACTTCAGGTTATCAACCAGATGGGCTTCCCCGGCTACTTCCTCATCGTTATGGAATTTATCCAGTGGTCGAAAGATAACGGCGTACCGGTAGGGCCAGGCCGTGGCTCCGGTGCGGGTTCACTGGTGGCTTATGCGCTGAAAATCACCGACCTCGATCCACTGGAATTTGACCTGCTGTTCGAACGTTTCCTTAACCCGGAACGTGTCTCCATGCCTGACTTTGACGTTGACTTCTGTATGGAGAAACGCGACCAGGTTATCGAACACGTGGCGGACATGTATGGTCGTGATGCGGTATCGCAGATCATCACCTTCGGTACGATGGCGGCAAAAGCGGTGATCCGCGACGTAGGTCGCGTGCTAGGGCATCCATATGGCTTTGTCGATCGTATCTCGAAACTGATCCCGCCCGATCCGGGGATGACGCTGGCGAAAGCGTTTGAAGCTGAACCGCAACTGCCAGAAATCTACGAAGCGGATGAAGAAGTTAAGGCGCTCATCGACATGGCGCGCAAGCTGGAAGGGGTCACCCGTAACGCTGGTAAACACGCCGGTGGGGTGGTTATCGCGCCGACCAAAATTACCGATTTTGCGCCGCTTTATTGCGATGAAGAGGGCAAACATCCAGTCACTCAATTTGATAAAAGCGACGTTGAATACGCCGGGCTGGTGAAGTTCGACTTCCTTGGTTTGCGTACGCTCACCATCATCAACTGGACGCTGGAGATGATCAACAAGCGGCGAGCGAAGAATGGCGAGCCGCCGCTGGATATCGCTGCGATCCCGTTGGATGACAAGAAAAGTTTTGACATGCTGCAACGCTCGGAAACCACGGCGGTATTCCAGCTTGAATCGCGCGGCATGAAAGACCTGATCAAGCGTCTGCAACCTGACTGCTTCGAAGATATGATTGCACTGGTGGCACTGTTCCGTCCGGGGCCGTTGCAATCAGGGATGGTGGATAACTTTATCGACCGTAAACATGGTCGCGAAGAGATCTCCTATCCGGACGTGCAGTGGCAGCATGAAAGCCTGAAACCGGTACTTGAGCCAACCTACGGCATTATCCTGTATCAGGAACAGGTCATGCAGATTGCCCAGGTACTTTCTGGTTATACTCTCGGCGGCGCGGATATGCTGCGTCGTGCAATGGGTAAGAAAAAGCCGGAAGAGATGGCCAAGCAGCGTTCTGTATTTGCTGAAGGTGCAGAAAAGAACGGGATCAACGCCGAACTGGCGATGAAAATCTTCGACCTGGTGGAGAAATTCGCCGGTTACGGATTTAACAAATCGCACTCCGCAGCCTATGCTTTGGTGTCATATCAAACGTTATGGCTGAAGGCGCACTATCCGGCGGAGTTTATGGCGGCGGTAATGACCGCCGATATGGACAACACCGAGAAGGTGGTTGGCCTGGTGGATGAGTGCTGGCGGATGGGGCTGAAAATCCTGCCGCCGGATATAAACTCCGGTCTTTACCATTTCCACGTCAACGACGACGGCGAAATCGTGTATGGTATTGGCGCCATCAAAGGGGTAGGTGAGGGGCCAATTGAGGCAATCATCGAAGCCCGAAATAAAGGTGGTTACTTCCGCGAGCTTTTTGATCTCTGCGCCCGTACCGACACGAAAAAGTTGAACCGGCGGGTGCTGGAAAAACTGATCATGTCCGGGGCGTTTGACCGTCTGGGGCCACACCGTGCGGCGCTGATGAACTCGCTGGGCGATGCGTTAAAAGCGGCAGATCAACACGCGAAAGCAGAAGCCATCGGCCAGGCCGATATGTTTGGCGTACTGGCGGAAGAGCCTGAGCAAATTGAACAATCCTACGCCAGCTGCCAACCGTGGCCGGAGCAGGTGGTGTTAGATGGGGAACGTGAAACGTTAGGTCTGTACCTGACGGGACACCCTATCAACCAGTATTTAAAAGAGATTGAGCGTTATGTCGGAGGCGTAAGGCTGAAAGACATGCACCCGACAGAACGTGGTAAAGTCACCACGGCTGCGGGGCTCGTTATTGCCGCGCGGGTTATGGTCACCAAGCGCGGCAATCGTATCGGTATCTGCACGCTGGATGACCGTTCCGGGCGCCTGGAAGTCATGTTGTTTACTGACGCCCTGGATAAATACCAGCAATTGCTGGAAAAAGACCGCATACTTATCGTCAGCGGACAGGTCAGCTTTGATGACTTCAGCGGTGGGCTTAAAATGACCGCTCGCGAAGTGATGGATATTGACGAAGCCCGGGAAAAATATGCTCGCGGGCTTGCTATCTCGCTGACGGACAGGCAAATTGATGACCAGCTTTTAAACCGACTCCGTCAGTCTCTGGAACCCCACCGCTCTGGGACAATTCCAGTACATCTCTACTATCAGAGGGCGGATGCACGTGCGCGGTTGCGTTTTGGCGCGACGTGGCGTGTCTCTCCGAGCGATCGTTTATTAAACGATCTCCGTGGCCTCATTGGTTCGGAGCAGGTGGAACTGGAGTTTGACTAATACAGGAATACTATGAGTCTGAATTTCCTTGATTTTGAACAGCCGATTGCAGAGCTGGAAGCGAAAATCGATTCTCTGACTGCGGTTAGCCGCCAGGATGAGAAACTGGATATTAACATCGATGAAGAAGTGCATCGTCTGCGTGAAAAAAGCGTAGAACTGACGCGTAAAATCTTCGCCGATCTCGGTGCATGGCAAATTGCGCAACTGGCTCGCCATCCACAGCGTCCTTATACCCTGGATTACGTTCGCCTGGCATTTGATGAATTTGACGAACTGGCAGGTGACCGCGCGTATGCAGATGACAAAGCTATCGTCGGTGGCATCGCACGTCTTGATGGTCGTCCGGTGATGATTATTGGTCACCAGAAAGGTCGTGAAACCAAAGAGAAAATTCGCCGTAATTTTGGTATGCCAGCGCCAGAAGGTTACCGCAAAGCACTGCGTCTGATGCAAATGGCTGAACGCTTTAAGATGCCAATCATCACCTTTATCGACACACCGGGGGCATATCCGGGCGTGGGCGCAGAAGAGCGTGGTCAGTCAGAAGCCATCGCACGCAACCTGCGTGAGATGTCTCGCCTTAGCGTACCGACTATTTGTACCGTTATTGGTGAAGGTGGTTCTGGTGGCGCGCTGGCGATTGGCGTGGGCGATAAAGTGAATATGCTGCAATACAGCACCTATTCTGTTATCTCGCCGGAAGGTTGTGCGTCCATTCTGTGGAAGAGCGCCGATAAAGCGCCGCTGGCGGCTGAAGCGATGGGCATCATCGCTCCGCGTCTGAAAGAACTGAAATTGATCGACTCCATCATCCCGGAACCGCTGGGCGGCGCTCACCGTAACCCGGAAGCGATGGCGGCGTCTTTGAAAGCGCAACTGCTGGCGGATCTGGCCGATCTCGACGTGTTAAGCACTGAAGATTTAAAAAATCGTCGTTATCAGCGCCTGATGAGCTACGGCTACGCGTAATCAGCAAATGTTCTGAAAAGGGTCACTTCGGTGACCTTTTTTGTATGTAGTTTATTTAGTCATATTATAAATACATTTAGATAATCTCACTTTCATTTTCCCCATCCCAAAAATTCTTGAACTCATGTTGATAACTCCGATTTCGGAGGCATATACCAATATACACAGTGGTTAAAAATAATATAAATTTATCAGGCTCATAGAATTTTTAAGGATAAAATATGAAAGCAATTTTAGGATTTGATCGTCTTCTTATGCCGCGTGTACTGGTGTTTTTTTACTGGCTGGCTATGGTGCTGACACTGATAGGCGGTGTCTTCTCCATATTTAGCGGAAACTTTCTCTTAGGGTTAGCTTATACCGTCATTGGTCTTATAAGCTGTCGTATGACTTTCGAATTAATTATGATAGCGTTTAAGAATAACGAATATTTGCGCCGCATTGCTGAGAGTGTTAGCAAGAATAGCGCAGAGTAATCTCCCGTAAAACGCTTCACCAAACCGCATCTCAACCGCTATTACAGGCGTTTGAGATGTTGTTTTAAAGTCAGTGTAAATGTCTGATTCATCTTTCCTGCAATTTATGCGTATTATCAATATATCGCGATGCACGTGTGTATCATATCAATGCAGGAGATTCTATGTTGGGTTTAAAACAGGTTCACCATATTGCGATTATTGCGACGGATTATGCGGTGAGCAAAGCTTTCTACTGCGATATTCTCGGCTTCACGCTGCAAAGCGAAGTCTATCGTGAAGAGCGCGATTCGTGGAAAGGGGATTTGGCGCTTAATGGGCAATATGTGATTGAACTTTTCTCATTTCCGTTCCCGCCGGAGCGCCCCAGCCGACCGGAAGCCTGCGGCCTGCGGCATCTGGCGTTTAGCGTTGATGATATCGATGCGGCAGTGGCGCACCTTGAAAGCCATAACGTGAAGTGTGAAGCCATACGTGTCGATCCATACACGCAAAAACGCTTCACCTTCTTTAACGATCCGGACGGGCTGCCGTTGGAACTGTATGAGCAGTAAGGCTTGTCATCGCCGCATTTGCCCGGTAACGTGCCGGGCATTGCTACTGTAAAATCGCACCATCATGACACTCACGCTCAATAGACAACTTCTTACCTCACGCCAGATTCTGGTGGCCTTTAGCGGCGGGCTTGACTCCACCGTTCTGCTGCATCAGTTGGTGCAGTGGCGGACGGAAAATCCGGGTGTCGCTCTGCGCGCTATTCATGTGCATCACGGTTTAAGTGCCAATGCCGATGCCTGGGTTACGCATTGCGAAAACGTCTGCCAACAGTGGCAGGTGCCGCTGGTGGTCGAGCGCGTACAACTTGCGCAAGAGGGGCTAGGCATTGAGGCCCAGGCGCGGCAGGCGCGTTATCAGGCATTTGCCCGTACACTTCTGCCTGGCGAAGTGCTGGTTACCGCGCAGCATCTTGACGATCAATGTGAAACCTTTCTGCTGGCGCTAAAACGCGGTAGCGGCCCTGCCGGGCTTTCGGCTATGGGGGAAGTCTCCGATTTTGCCGGAACGCGGCTTATCCGCCCGTTGCTCGCTCGCACGCGGGGAGAACTGGAGCTGTGGGCGCGTGAGCATGATTTACGCTGGATTGAAGACGAAAGTAATCAGGACGACTCATACGATCGTAACTTCCTGCGTCTGCGCGTGGTGCCGTTATTGCAGCAGCGTTGGCCGCATTTTACCGAAGCAACGGCTCGCAGCGCCGCACTTTGCGCTGAACAAGAGAGCCTGTTAGATGAACTGCTGGCGGATGATTTAGCGCACTGTCAAACGCCGCAGGGGACGTTGCAGATTGCGCCAATGATGACGATGAGCGGCGCCCGTCGCGCGGCGATTATCCGCCGCTGGCTGGCAGGGCAGAATGCTCCGATGCCTTCCCGAGATGCGATGGTGCGCATCTGGCAAGAAGTGGCGCTGGCGCGGGAAGATGCTTCTCCTTGCTTGCGATTTGGTGCGTTTGAAATACGTCGCTATCAGTCGCAATTGTGGTGGATTAAATCCGTCACCGGGCAAAGCGAAACCATTGTGCCGTGGCAGACGTGGCAACAGCCGCTGGAATTACCGGCAAGTCTGGGAAGTGTGCAACTTATTGCGGGTGGAGATATTCGCCCTCCGCGTGCAGACGAAGCGGTCAGCGTGCGTTTTAAAGCGCCAGGATTGCTGCATATTGTCGGGCGCAACGGTGGGCGCAAGCTAAAGAAAATCTGGCAGGAGCTGGGCGTGCCGCCGTGGCTACGTGACACCACGCCACTGCTGTTTTATGGCGAAACGCTGATTGCGGCGGCGGGGATTTTTGTGACGCAAGACGGTGTGGCAGAAGATGAGAATGGCGTAAGTTTTGTCTGGCAGAGAAACGCTTAGTTAAGTGAAAGCCGGATGAGACGTATCAAACGTCGCATCCGGCAAAAGTGAATCAGGACTCGCTCACCACCACCGTACCGATTTCCGGATGGCTAAAGCTGGTAATTTTATCCAGACGTAGCTCGCGGGTTTCGCCAGCGGTTTCGACGACCAGATACTCCACATTTTTGCGGGAGACTAAATCGCTGGCCTTCCCCTGCAATTTTTCGCCATCTTTCATCTCAAGTGTCAGCATTAAATGATGCTGGCAGGCGAGCTCAAGATTATCGTAATCATCACAATTGATTGGTTGATACGTATCATTCATTGACATAATCGCTCACCAGTAAGTTTGCCGCAGCGTATGCTGCTTTTTCCCTGACAGCCTCAGAAAGGGCGTCGTCGGCAGCCATTTCATTCAGCACTTTCAAAACGCAGCCCAGCGCGTCCGGAACGTATCCTAAGTCTCCGCTGGCGATTTCCGCGTACCGCTTGCGTATTAACTCACAATATTTTTCCACATGCCCTCCTGTCAGCACTCTGACTTAACCGTGGATGCAAGTCTAAGCCTACGAAGATAAACTCTGTTTCGCAAGGTGACTATACCACACTCATTTCTGCAATATCAGCGCCGCAACTGCACGTATTCCGTTACAATGGCCTCCTGATTCGAAAGGAGTTTTCTTATGGCGCTTAAAGCGACAATTTATAAAGCGACGGTTAATGTGGCCGATCTCGACCGCAACCAGTTTCTCGATGCCTCTCTGACGCTGGCGCGCCATCCTTCAGAAACCCAGGAGCGTATGATGCTGCGCCTGCTGGCGTGGCTGAAATATGCCGATGAACGTCTGCAATTTACCCGTGGCTTGTGTGCCGATGATGAGCCGGAAGCGTGGCTGCGTAACGATCACCTGGGCATTGATTTGTGGATTGAGCTGGGGCTGCCGGATGAGCGGCGGGTTAAGAAAGCCTGCACCCAGGCCGCAGAAGTGGCGCTGTTTGCCTATAATAGTCGGGCGGCGCAAATCTGGTGGCAGCAAAATCAGAGCAAATGCGCGCAGTTTGCCAATCTTTCCGTCTGGTATCTGGATGACGAGCAACTGGCGAAAGTAAGCGCCTTTGCCGATCGTACCATGACGCTGCAGGCAACAATTCAGGATGGCGTGATCTGGTTATCGGATGATAAGAATAATCTGGAAGTGAACTTAACCGCCTGGCAACAACCTTCATGATTGTGATTTCCCGACATGTTGCTATTCCCGATGGTGAGCTTGAGATCACCGCCATTCGTGCGCAGGGCGCGGGCGGGCAGCATGTTAATAAGACCTCAACGGCTATTCATCTGCGTTTTGACATTCGGGCGTCCAGCCTGCCAGAGTATTACAAAGAGCGCCTGCTCGCCGCCAGCCATCATCTGATTAGCAGCGATGGGGTGATAGTCATTAAGGCACAGGAATACCGCAGCCAGGAGCTGAACCGCGAAGCGGCGCTGGCCCGGCTGGTGACAGTGATTAAAGAATTAACAACAGAACAAAAAGCCCGGCGACCGACACGACCTACCCGCGCATCGAAAGAGCGCAGGCTGGCATCGAAAGCACAAAAATCAAGCGTGAAGGCGATGCGTGGCAAAGTGCGCAGCGGTCGGGAATAAAAAGAAGGAATGGATGGTGAAAAAAGCGATTGTGACAGCGATGGCTGTAATCAGCCTCTTTACACTGATGGGATGTAATAATCGGGCCGAAGTCGATACGCTTTCCCCGGCGCAGGCTGCCGAACTGAAACCGATGCCGCAAAGTTGGCGCGGCGTGCTGCCGTGTGCCGATTGTGAAGGAATCGAAACCTCTCTGTTCCTCGAAAAAGACGGAACATGGGTGATGAATGAGCGTTATCTGGGTGCGCGCGAAGAGCCTTCCTCCTTCGCTTCCTACGGTACATGGGCGCGAACCGCTGACAAGCTGGTATTAACCGACAGCAAAGGTGAAAAGTCATATTATCGGGCGAAAGGGGATGCGCTGGAGATGCTCGATCGTGAAGGTAATCCGATTGAATCGCAGTTCAACTACACGCTGGAACCTGCAAAGTCCAGCCTCCCCATGACACCGATGACTCTGCGTGGCATGTATTTTTATATGGCTGATGCGGCGACCTTTACTGATTGCGCGACTGGAAAACGTTTCATGGTGGCGAATAACGCAGAGCTGGAACGTGGCTACCTGGCTGCTCGCGGTAACAGTGAAAAACCCGTGTTACTGTCTGTAGAAGGTCACTTTACGCTTGAGGCTAACCCGGATACCGGTGCGCCGACCAAAGTATTAGCGCCCGATACGGCAGGGAAATTTTACCCAAACCAGGATTGCAGTAGTTTGGGGCAGTAATTGAAAGCCGGAGCATTCTCCGGCTTTCATCACTGAGTCAGCCCAACAAAGCGACCCGCCTTGATATAAATCCCAGGCTTCAGGTGTCCAACATACTGTAACTGCGTTTCTGGCTTAAACGCAGAGACATCGCCAGTACGCATATGCATCAGATCGGCAGGGCTAATCCAGCCCGATTGCGCCAGCGTAAGCGGATGCCCGGCTTTGGCAAATGCATCAGTGACAAATTCTGAACAAAACCACGACTTTTTGTCTCCTTCGCCCACACCGCTTAACTGTGCTTTTGCCAGCCCGCTGATGCACTGTTGGCGAAAATCTGTGGAAAAAGGATTTAGTGAGCACATCTGGCGAGTCACCATAAACGGAATGAACTCGACAATGCCACGATAGTTGTAACCGCTGTCTTTGATTTTATTGGCGAAAGCGGTGATTTCTGTGGCTTGTTGCGGGGTAAGATCCGGGACTCGTAAGACGAAAAGCTTATCACTGTGCTTCATGGCTTTTTTAAGAGGAACAATCTGGACGCCATCTCCAGTCGCTTCTGCAACGTTATTTTCACCCAAATATATTGCAACGTGACTTACAGAGGAAGTGCTGAAGACGCGGATACCAAATGAGGTTACCCCAAGGCTTGAGGAGAACAGCAAATCGCCGGGTTTGAGATCAGGTTCGGTTATTTCTTTTATTGATCGTTCGGTGAAAGAGCTTTGATGCTGGAATTTGACTGCCCATGTTTTCGCCTCGGCATCCACCGCTGTTGCTGATGAGTCTGGCTGGCTGATATCAACGGTACAGGCCGAAAGTAAAAGAAAGAAGGGGAGAAGCAGGCGGCAGTACGCCTTTGGTTTATCCATTTTATACAATCCATGTAAAAAAGGGCCCTGAAATTCAGGACCCTTTCTGGCATCAGCCTTTAATCTGTTTCACCAGATATTCGACGATGTCACCAGTCTTAATTAACTGTTTCTCGCCGTTACGACGATATTTGTATTCGATATCGTCGTTGTCGAGGTTACGGTCGCCAAGCACAATAGTGTGCGGAATACCGATCAGTTCCATATCAGCAAACATCACGCCCGGACGCTCTTTACGGTCATCCAGAAGCACTTCGATGCCCTGCGCGCGCAGTTCGCTGTACAGTTTCTCAGCAAGCTCCTGTACGCGGAAGGATTTGTGCATGTTCATCGGCAGAATCGCCACCTGGAACGGCGCGATAGCGTCAGGCCATACGATGCCGCGTTCGTCGTAGTTCTGCTCAATTGCCGCAGCGACTACGCGTGTTACCCCGATACCGTAGCAACCCATAGTTAGAATTTGGTTACGCCCATCTTCGCCCTGTACGGAGGCTTTCAGTGCTTCGGAGTACTTAGTACCCAGCTGGAAGATGTGACCGACTTCGATACCACGTTTGATCAGCAGCGTACCCTGACCATCCGGGCTTGGATCGCCAGCCACTACATTACGAATATCAGCAACTTCCGGGGTAGCAACATCGCGATCCCAGTTGATACCGAAGTAGTGTTTGCCATCAATGTTAGCACCGGCAGCAAAATCACTCATCGCCGCAACGGTACGGTCAATCACCACCGGAATCGGCATGTTTACCGGACCCAGTGAACCCGGACCGGCTTTAACCACGGCACGAATTTCTTCTTCGGTCGCGAAAGTCAGCGGGCTGGCAACCTGTGGCAGTTTTTCTGCTTTAACTTCGTTCAGCTCATGGTCACCACGCACCAGCAGCGCAACCAGCGGGAAGCTACTGCCTTCAACCGCTTTAACCAACAGAGTCTTAACCGTTTTCTCAATCGGCAGATTGAACTGTTCAACCAGTTCAGCGATGGTTTTCGCGTTAGGCGTATCAACCAGCGTCATTTCCTGGGTAGCAGCAGCGCGCGGTTCTTTCGGCGCGATAGCTTCTGCCAGTTCAATGTTCGCTGCATAGTCAGAGGTATCGGAGAAGACCACATCGTCTTCACCGCTCTGCGCCAGCACCTGGAATTCGTGAGAGGCGCTGCCGCCGATAGAACCGGTGTCGGCCTGTACGGCGCGGAAATCCAGCCCCATGCGGCTGAAGATTTTGCTGTAGGCCGCATACATTGCATCGTAGGTTTCCTGCAGGGATTCCTGAGAAGTGTGGAAAGAGTAAGCATCTTTCATCAGGAATTCGCGGGAACGCATGACGCCGAAACGCGGACGCACTTCGTCGCGGAACTTGGTCTGGATCTGATAGAAGTTCAGCGGCAGCTGTTTGTAAGAGCTAAGCTCGTTACGAATCAGGTCAGTGATAACTTCTTCATGAGTTGGGCCGAGTACGAACGGACGCTCGCCACGGTCAACAAAACGCAGCAGTTCCGGACCGTACTGTTCCCAACGACCACTCTCTTGCCACAAATCGGCTGGCTGAACCACCGGCATCGACACCTCGATCGCACCGGCGTTGTTCATCTCTTCACGCACGATGTTTTCGACTTTTTTCAGAACGCGCACGCCGGTCGGCAGCCAGGTATATAACCCGGAGGCCAGCTTGCGGATCATCCCGGCGCGTAGCATCAGCTGATGGCTGATCACCTCGGCGTCGGCAGGTGTCTCCTTGAGAGTGGAGAGCAGGTATTGGCTAGTACGCATGTTGTTACGGTTCCAGTTGGAAGGTAGAACAGGCTCAAGGTGAGCCTGGGACAAAAAAAAGTGATTTAGTTTACCAGTGCAGGAGAAATGTCAAAAGAGAAGGGCGTGAATTTAACGCGGTTCCAGCGCAAAGACTTCAAAACCTGCGTCGGTGACGCGCCAGCGAACATTAAAATCATGCAGCCAGACGGCATAGGTTTTGCCCGTTTCCTCACCTTTACGATAGGCCGGACGCGGATCCTGCGCCAGTACTTCGCGGATAAACAGCGTTAACTGCGGATAACGCTTCTCCAGCGTCAAAAGCTGCTTTTCGACCTCTGCGGTAAAACTCACTGCCATTTCTGCCGCAGGCGCACTTTGCGCATAGCTGGCACTGGCATCGGGAAGCGATTCGGCAAAGGGGAGATACGGTTTGATATCTACTACCGGTGTACCATCGACCAGATCCAGACTGCCGAGCTTCAGAATCACGCTGTCTTTATGGCAAACAACCTCTTTCAGCTCTACCAGCGACATACCAATCGGGTTAGGGCGGAAAGTAGAGCGTGTGGCGAAAACGCCCATTCTGGCGTTACCGCCGAGGCGCGGAGGGCGTACAGTCGGACGCCAGCCGCCTTCCATCGTTTGATGAAAGACGAAAAGGATCCATAAATGGCTGAATGCTTCCAGGCCGCGCACGGCGTCGGCCTGGTTGTAGGGAGCAATGAGATGCAGTTCGCCGTTGACGCTTTTTACCAGACCTGGCTGGCGCGGAACGGCGAATTTTTCTTTATAGGGCGATCGAATAACGCCTATTTGCTCAAACTGGAAACTGCTCATTTTGCCGTAATGTTAAGCGCAGAACCGATACATACAGCCTGACGATAGCAGCCTGGCGTACCGCTGGTGACTTCACAGCTATGCAGTAAAACAGCATTGGCTTTCATTTTAGAGGCGTTGATTTGCATCCGCTTACGCGCGGTTGGAATGCTCGGTGGAGAGTCCTGATTAGAGGCCTGGCAAGAGTCGCCACTGACTTCACCGAGATCGCGGAACGGTTTGCCGACTAATTCTTCTGCATTGGTATAAATTCGAACCGGCGTGGCGCGCGGTGCTTTCGGTTTTGTAGGCTCCGCTTTCGGCTGGGGTGCAGTGCTTTGAACGGGTTCGACAGGGGATCTGCTTAACATGGAACAACCGCTTAGCATGAGTGCTACTAAACAGATCGGTAAAGCACGCATAGTATTTCCTCAATGTATGATCAAAACGTCAATATTGAATCAGGCGCTTGTAAAAATGACAAGACGGGCAAGCGCCCGTCCTGAATGATATTACAAATTGTGGAAACAGCCTAAAAATTACCAGCCTTTAACTGCACCGCCGTTAAACACTTTGTTTGCCGCTTCATAAACTTCGTCAGACTGATAAGCCTGCACGAATTTCTTCACGTTCTCTGCGTCTTTGTTGTCTTCACGAGTTACGATCAGGTTAACGTACGGGGACTCTTTGTCTTCTACAAAGATGCCGTCTTTCGCCGGAGTCAGGCCAATCTGGCTGGCATAGGTGGTGTTGATAACTGCCAGAGCGATTTGCGCGTCGTCCAGAGAACGCGGCAGTTGCGGTGCTTCCAGTTCAACAATTTTCAGGTTTTTTGGGTTCTCAACAACATCAAGAACAGTCGGCAGCAGGCCAACGCCATCTTTCAGTTTGATCAAGCCCACTTTTTGCAGCAGTAGCAGAGAACGGCCAAGGTTAGTCGGATCGTTTGGAACTGCAACCTGCGAACCATCCTGCAGTTCATCCAGCGATTTGATTTTCTTGGAGTAACCGGCAATTGGATAAACAAAAGTATTGCCTACAGCGACCAGTTTGTAGCCACGATCTTTCAGTTGCTGATCAAGGTACGGTTTGTGCTGGAAAGCGTTAGCGTCGATATCGCCTTTGCTCAATGCTTCGTTTGGCAGAACATAGTCGTTGAAGGTTACCAGCTCAACGTCCAGGCCATATTTGTCTTTCGCGACTTTCTGCGCGACTTCTGCAACCTGCTGTTCGGCACCGACAATCACGCCGACTTTAATGTGGTTCGGATCTTTTTCATCCTGGCCGCAGCCTACCAGTGCCAGTGATCCAATCAGGGCTCCCACTGCCGCAAAGGTTTTGAATTTGAACGCCATACCTTATTCCTTCTTCAATTATTTATGTTGTGTTGAACGTTACTTGCGAGTGACAGCCCGGACGATGCGGTCGCCTGCGAACTGAATTAAATAAACCAGAATGACCAGCAATACCAGTACCGTATTCATCACCGTCGCGTTATAGCCGATGTAGCCATACTGATAGCCAATCTGACCCAAACCACCGGCACCGACTGCGCCGCCCATTGCGGAATAACCGACCAGGGTAATCAGGGTGATAGTTGCGGCGTTTACCAGACCCGGCAACGCTTCCGGTAACAGCACTTTGCGTACGATCTGCATCGGCGTGGCACCCATTGCGCGGGAAGCTTCAATTAACCCAGTTGGGATCTCCAGCAGAGCGTTCTCGACCATACGGGCAATAAACGGTGCTGCACCAACGGTTAACGGAACAATCGCTGCCTGCAAACCAATCGATGTACCGACAATAACGCGGGTAAACGGAATCATCCATACCAGCAAGATAATGAACGGGATGGAACGGAAAATGTTCACAATCGCAGAAACAGTACGATACAGCTTCGCGTTAGCAATAATTTGCCCCGGACGCGTGACATAAAGCAGAACGCCAACCGGCAGACCAATCACAAAGCCAAAAAAACCGGATACGAAGGTCATTGCCAGCGTTTCCCATACGCCACGAACCAGCAGCCACATCATCGGCTCAGACATAACCCAGTACCTCTACTTTTACATGGTGTTCTTGCAGCCAGGCAATAGCGGCTTGCGTATCTTGTTGTGTGCCGTGCATTTCGGTCAGCATAATGCCGAACTTAACGCCACCGGCGTAATCCATCTGCGCGCTAATAATGTTGTTGTTGACGTTGAAACGACGCGCGGTTTCAGAAAGCAGCGGAGCATCGACCGACTGGCCGGTAAACTCCAGGCGTAGCATCGGCACGCAGTCAGCGAATGGCTCTGCTTGCAGGCGTTCCTGGTAATCTTCCGGGATATCCAGATGCAGGGTTGACTGAATAAACTTCTGCGCCAGCGGTGTTTTCGGATGCGAGAACACTTCGCTTACCGTGTCTTGCTCGATCAGTTCGCCATTGCTGATGACTGCAACGCAATCACAAATGCGCTTCACAACGTCCATTTCGTGGGTGATCAACAGAATCGTCAAACCCAGACGGCGGTTGATGTCTTTTAGTAGTTCGAGAATAGAACGCGTGGTTGCCGGGTCCAGCGCGCTGGTGGCTTCATCGCACAGCAATACTTTGGGATTGCTGGCTAACGCACGGGCAATCGCCACACGTTGTTTCTGCCCACCGGAAAGATTCGACGGGTAGCTATCATGCTTATCGCCAAGACCAACCAATGACAGCAATTCCGTCACGCGACGTTTGATCTCGTCTTTCGGTGTATTGTCCAGCTCCAGCGGCAGCGCCACGTTGCCAAAAACAGTACGCGAAGAGAGCAGGTTAAAATGCTGGAAAATCATACCAATCTGGCGGCGAGCTTTAGTCAGCTCGGATTCTGACAACGTAGTCAGTTCCTGGCCATCGACCAGCACGCTACCCTCGGTTGGGCGCTCCAGCAGATTTACACAACGTATAAGCGTACTCTTACCCGCGCCTGAGGCACCGATAACGCCATAAATTTGTCCAGCTGGCACATGCAGGCTGACGTTGTTCAACGCCTGGATGGTGCGGGTGCCCTGGTGGAACACTTTGGTGATATTCGAAAGTTTTATCATTGATTATTTATTATCGTCATTAAGTTAGTCGTGGCATTTCGAATGCCTGGAACGGGCAACGCCGTCAATGAAATGGATGTTAAGGCATCCAGACGTCTAAATCAATCAGGTTTATGCGAAGAGCACTTTCTTGCTGGTCGAAACATGCGATACTAGCGTCACATGCCTTATTAAGGAGCTATAAAAGGTGGCGAAGAGCGTACCCGCAATTTTTCTTGACCGTGATGGCACCATTAATGTCGATCACGGCTATGTCCATGAGATCGACAACTTTGAATTTATCGATGGTGTTATTGACGCCATGCGCGAGCTAAAAAAAATGGGCTTTGCGCTGGTGGTAGTAACCAACCAGTCTGGCATTGCTCGCGGTAAATTTACTGAAGCACAGTTTGAAACGCTGACCGAGTGGATGGATTGGTCGCTGGCGGACCGCGATGTCGATCTGGATGGCATCTATTATTGCCCGCATCATCCGCAGGGTAGTGTTGAAGAGTTTCGCCAGGTCTGCGATTGCCGTAAACCACATCCGGGGATGCTTTTGTCCGCACGCGATTATTTGCATATTGATATGGCCGCTTCTTATATGGTGGGCGATAAATTAGAAGATATGCAGGCAGCGGCTGCGGCGAACGTCGGAACAAAAGTGCTGGTGCGTACGGGTAAACCTATTACGCCTGAAGCAGAAAACGCGGCGGATTGGGTGTTAAATAGCCTGGCAGACCTGCCGCAAGCGATAAAAAAGCAGCAAAAACCGGCGTAATGATTAAAAGATGAGCGGTTGAAATAAAAATGCATTTTTCCGCTTGTCTTCCTGAAACGACTCCCTATAATGCGCCTCCATCGACACGGCGGATGTGAATCACTTCACACAAACAGCCGGTTCGGTTAAAGAGAAAAATCCTGAAATTCAGGGTTGACTCTGAAAGAGGAAAGCGTAATATACGCCACCTCGCGACAGTGAGCTGAAAGCCGCGTCGCAACTGCTCTTTAACAATTTATCAGACAATCTGTGTGGGCACTCGAAGATACGGATTCTTAACGTCGCAAGACGATAAATGAATACCAAGTCTCAAGAGTGAACACGTAATTCATTACGAAGTTTAATTCTTTGAGCATCAAACTTTTAAATTGAAGAGTTTGATCATGGCT
>NZ_PTRD01000077.1:0-1930 GCF_002965005.1 Escherichia sp. MOD1-EC7011 | reverse complement strand
AATAACATCATCACCGATAGTTACTTTTTTATAACCAGGAGCGAAACCAGTAATCATTTCCAGTGAATCGTTAAACGGTATCCACACATCAGGCAACGGCTGCAAAACTTGTTTATACGGCTCCGCTGCCTGGCTTGCATACTCTCTGGCTGCGTCTTCACTTGCTTTAGCTGCTGTCTGGCTTGCTGCCGATGCTTGCGCCGAGTTCGCCGCTGTAGTCTCGCTCGCCTTTGCGTTGTCTTCACTGGTTTTTGCAGCTCTTTGACTGTTGGCTGATGCCGTGGCAGAAGCAGCCGCCGCGCTTGCAGAACCAGCTGCGGCACTCTCGCTTTGGGCCGCTGCATCCTGACTGTTTTTCGCCGCAGTTTCGCTGGCTTTGGCATTCGTTTCGCTGGTCTTCGCTGCAGTCTCGCTTGTCTTTGCGTTGGTTTCACTGGTTTTTGCAGCTCTTTGACTGTTGGCTGATGCCGTGGCAGAAGTAGCCGCCGCACTTGCAGAACTGGCTGCCGCTCTCTCGCTTTGGGCTGCTGCATCCTGACTGTTTTTTGCTGCGGTAGCGGAGTTTGCTGCGGCACTCTGACTCGATTCTGCAGCCACCTCGCTATTTTTCGCATTAGTTTCGCTGGTCTTTGAAGCTGTCTCACTCGCTTTTGAGTTGTTTTCTGATTTTTTGGCTGCAGTCGCGGAGTTTGCCGATGCAGTCTGTGAGGCCGCTGCCGCCTGTGCGCTGTTAGCTGCATTCGTTTCTGAGGTTTTCGCCGCGTTCTTCGATGATGCCGCTGCAGTTTCGGATGTCTTTGCCGCCGCTGCGCTCTGAGAGGCGGCTTCGGCGTTGCGTGCCGCTTCTTCCACCATTGCCTCAAAACGACGCAATGCCTCCGGCATGACATCATCTTCCGTCATGGCACCGAGAAAATCATTCAGCGTACCTGGTCTGGAACCTTCATAGACGGTAATGGTCCCGGCATGTGAAGGCGGAAAACCTTCAACCAGCAGGGTGACGCTGTACTGACCATACTCAACATCCATGCTGTAACGCCCGGCTTCATCCGGATTTTCAGAGGCCACCGTGTTCACCAGTACCGTGGTGCTGTTACGCTTTGCCTTCAGTTGAATAGTGCAGTTCTGTATTGGTTTTCCCGCACCATCTTTCAGCACACCTGAGATTTTTACTGCTGCCATATCCACTCCACAAAAAAGCCCGCCTGAACCGGCGGGCTGTCATAACACTGTGTTACCTGGCTAATCAGAATTTATAACCGACACCCACGATGAAACCGTCAGTGTGCCAGTCACCACTGCCGGAGCCTTCATAAGCAAGGTCAATGGCCACGGATTCGGTCGGGTTAAACTGCACGCCAGCCCCCCACGCCAGAGACGTGTTGCTGTGGCGACCGTCATCACTTCCGTTCAGCACATCGTACGTTTTCCCCTTGTTGTCAGTTACGCGGAGATAATCCCCGGAGAAGGTCGACACACGGCTGTAAGCCACGCCAGCCATCGCATACGCGCTGAACCATTCATTCACGCGTACAGACGGCCCCGCCATCATGCTGAACCAGCGGTTACGCACTGAATCTTCATGCCAGCGGGTATCGCTGTAATGCGTTTTTTGCTCATCTTTGGCATTGGCATAACTGAATGACGTCACCAGCCCCAGCGTGTCCGTAAATTCATAACGGTATTTCACGTTAATGCCCTTCAGGTCATCGTTGCCGGGCATATCAGTATGGGACTGAAGATACCCGGCGCTTAGTGTGGACTGATGCTCTGCTGCGCTCGCTGGCGTACCAGCGGCAACCAGCCAGACTACTGCGGACAGAATAACAGCATATAATTTACGCATAATTACCTCTCGCTTTTCTGCAATAAAAAAGGCGCCATTTCTGGCGCCCGTATCTGGGTTATAAAATTCAGCTAATCGTGATGC
>NZ_PTRD01000076.1:0-3614 GCF_002965005.1 Escherichia sp. MOD1-EC7011 | reverse complement strand
GTATATAAATAGTTGATATATTATTTTTTTTACAGAATCTAGCTATTTGATAAGCAGTATCCTTGCTTATAGAACAATAATTTTCTTCGGGAATTCCTCCTTCCCATGTTGGTGCATAAACAATATGCCTTGAACTGGGGTTGAATTTAAATAGATTGTCACCTGTAAAGGTATTACCTAACTTAATAACCTTATCATTTTGTATATCATATGGAGAAAATATTCCAGCCTTTAAGTATCTATCAATCCCAGCATCTCCAGCAGTAATGACATAATCATAAATACGGATTATTGGTTTAACTGATGCCAGTTTATTACTTTCCCCATGGGTAACAAATATATGAACCAAATTGCGATTAGCAACAACCCGACAATTAGATTGTGCATTAAACAAATAGAATACAACTTTTCCAGCTTTAAGCTCCATTTCCGAAAATTTTCTTATAAACTTAAAAGAAATATTATGTTCAGCAAATTTTCTTGAAAATGAAAACTCTATTTCTTTATAATATTTGCAGTATATTGCAATGCAATGTTGGGGCTTGAAAACTTGTGTCCTAAAATATCTAAGTAGTTGTTCTATGGCACCTTCAATTTTAGTATCAATGTATATGTAATATAATTTATCTAAAGACACAAGTTTTCTCCGTTATTTATCGACCATCTTTACGAATGTCTATGATCAATCCGGTTTTATTCATTCCTAAAACTTTTAGGCTAGTTAATGCTACATCTCTAGGATCTAATAAACTTTCAGTAGGTTCCATTCCAAAATTAGTTATCCGCATGGGAGTAGCGGTACGCTCAGGATTAATACAATTCACTTTAATATTCTCTTCGCCCCATTCCTCGGCAATTGCTTGAGTGAAGTTAACAATAGCTGCCTTTGATGATGAATATAATGCATAATAAGCTCTTCCTCTTGTATATGAACTTGAGGTGAAATTAAGCAGCATGCCAGATGTCCTTTTCAAATATTTCTTCCCAGCTTTAGCTATATTTACTGCGCCAGTATAATTAATATTTATTAAATCATAAATTTCATCATCAGCAAGAACATCAATTGGTTTTTTTATCAATATACCTGCTGTATTAATAATATAATCTATAGATCCTAGTTTATTACTTACCATTTCCAAAAAATGCTCTACATCATTAAGATTGGAAATATCAATATTATTTACTCTGCGACTTGCAATCTCAACATTAGCATTTAGCAGTATTGCTGCTTTTTTTATTTCCTCCCCAATACCACTACTTCCACCAAATATTACAACATTTTTATTTGCCATAAATTTGAGGTCATCATCATTACGATATGAAAGTTTATTTGAGTCTTGGAGAAGCTTTTCTATAATAAATAAATCTATAGGCTGTGTAACTTTCATGTTCGCCTCCGATCCCATGACAGTAGCAACACGAACCCCCGGCAACATTGAACGTACAACACCACAATCACAGGTAAAATTCCCTATTTTTTCGATTATGGCTTTCTTATAAGCTTGTTTGATGATACCTAACTTAAAGCCCTGCGGGGTTTGCCCTCTTCTCATTCTACTCCGGTTAGGAATATTAGATATACACCCATCATCATAAACCTCAACTAACGTATCAGATGAAGGAATAACAACATCTACTGCATCAAATATATTTAGTGACTCAATGCAATTATTTATTATACTTTCACTTACCAATGGCCGCACAGCATCATGGAATAAGATATTACAATTATCACTCTCGCTATCAAGCCCTTCTATCGCTGAATAAGTTGAGTCAAATCGCTCTGTCCCAGCATTAAAAATTTTTTTTACTTTACTCCACTGATTTTTTTTTACATAATCCCACATCATATCGATGTAATGCGGTTGTGAAACTATAATTATTTCATCAATTGCTTCTGCCCTTTCAAAGGCATCAATGGTATATTCAATCACGGCTCGACCAGCCAGTTTAGTAAATTGTTTTGGTTGCTGTCCACCGAAACGAGTACCAGAACCACCAGAAAGAATTACAGCGATATTTTTCATTCGAATAACCTATCAATTTAATAAATGCAGATCATAATTTTAAAAAGTGGGTATTTCAGTGCTAACACGCTGAAGCTGAGTGCAAAACTCATTATTTATGGTTTCATTTACTCCATAGATATAATCTAATGTCTTATATCTAATATCACTGAGATAATCATCTCCTTGTAAAATAACTTTATTTATTAAACTTATCAATTGTTCTGTATTTGAGAATACATATGCACATCGCGTAATGTCTATTTGGTTTTCAGATAAATTTAAAACAGCATCATTCGGTATATACATAAATATAGGGGATAGAGTGGACAAACAAACTTCAACGCCTAAAAAATAATCGCACAAAATAAGATCACTATTTATTATAACCTTGGTAATTGATTCATTTCTATCAAATATATACGTCATATCCTTACAATCGACAAGATAATCATTAACCTCCCTCTCTATTATCGCCAGGGATTTATTTCGACTTCCAGTCAATGGGTGATATTTTGCAAATATCTTACAATTAAATTGTTTATGCATTTTAAACAGGAGATTTGGTGATAAGTGAGATGATGAGTAGTTATTCTCCTCACTTGAGTTTTCCCATGTTGGCAAATAAGATATTTGCTTTATTGTATAGCTTTCACTTCTATTTTTAACAGCATTATTTATGATATATTTTAACGATGGTTTGCCAACTATAACAAAACTCATATAGTCTGTGTTGAATGATGCTTTTTTAAAGCGTTCAATAGCAGCCTGGCCATCAACCCAAATTTCATCATATACTCTAAAAAATTTATGAGCACTAGGTGTTTTTTCTGGATTCCCATGGCCTAAAAATATATGTTTGTAATTATTATATCTTAGCGTATGAATAAGGTTTGCGGTATTTGATACATAATATACTGCTCTAAGGTGTGGTAGCTTATTTAATATCTCCTCAACTGCACTTGCATTTTTTGCATAAACAATATTTGCTTGCGGATATTTACTAATTGCCCATTGGTACAGTTTTGGGTCTCTAACAAGCAAAGCGAAGTTTACTTTGGCGTAATAAAATTCACCTATCCAATAATCTATATAAGAAGAGTACTTTATCAATTCCCCAATGTGAATCAAATGATTAATTTCAGTTGAAAACCTAATATTATCAGTTATCTTATGCTGTTCAATAATATTTGAATTAAGTATTACATTAGGTTCTTTAGCTGTTTTTTTTAGCGTTACTACCTTTTCTGATTTTTTTTGGCCATTAACCTCTTTATTTGTTTTTTTTATCTCAAATGGAATTCTTTTTTTTAACATATCCTTGAAAAATAAATCAGGCTTAGTCATTAACTTGGTCAGTTTAGTCAATTCCCCCTCCTATTATCTATTGATGGTAAAACATTTAATAATGTTATCTCAAAATACTATTATTTCTATACTCACTTATGGCTTTGCTTATATCCAATTCCATTTCACTAACATTATCGTCTTTAAACACAATCGCCACATCACAAAACTCTTTCAATGAATTCAAACTATGTGAAACCATTACAAAACTAGACTCTTTATGCATTTCTTTAACTAAGTGAGCACACTTTTCTTTAAACC